>JAZQRZ010000077.1:0-43333 GCA_045629845.1 Eggerthellaceae bacterium
TGCTTCCAACTGATCTCCTTCATCATGCTGTCGGCCATCGCCTGGAAGCGATTCTCGAAAGCGCTCAAAAGACCAAGCAGGTAGTAGTTTGGCGGTATGTTCGAGAAGTCAAGAAGACCGCTTTCGATGGCTTCTTCCAAGCGCATGCCAAGCCTCCCTTTGGTGAACCCAACAACATTAGGGTAATATGTTACTATGATAAGTAACATATTACCCTAATATTGCGAGTCAGACAAGAGGCAATCTTCCTAGTGCTGAAGCCGGCGCATGGGGCGATTTCTCCTCCCCGGCCACATGTGCGGCTACTCACTTTGGCCGAGCCCATCTTGTCGTATAGTATGAATAGCTTATTATTGCCGATATCGGCAATAAATATCGAAATTCTGCTACAATGACCCCATCAGGTTATCGACGATAAGGAGCTGAAGCCCGATGGGGTATCTTTCCGTAGCAGAGATTGCCGAGCTGTGGGGCGTATCCGAGAGAAGCGTTAGGAATTACTGCGCTCAAGGCCGCGTGCCGGGTGCGTTCCTGACGGGTAAGACCTGGAACATTCCTGCAGACGCTACGAAGCCGATGCGATCCAATGCGAAAGCCACCGATGGCAGCCCTCTTCTCTCGCGCCTGCGCGAAGAGAAGGCCGACAAGGTCAAGGGAGGTATCTACCAAAAGATCCAGGTTGAGCTCACCTACAATTCCAACCACATCGAGGGAAGCAGGCTTTCCTTGGATCAAACGCGCCTCATCTTCGAAACGGCGACCGTCGGCTTCGAGAGCGAATCTCTGCGCGTAGACGACATCGTGGAGACCCAAAACCACTTCCGCGCCATCGACTTCATCATCGACCATACGCAGGACCCCGTTTCGGAAGCGATGATCAAGGAGCTGCATCGCATCATGAAGTCAAGCACCACCGATGCCTCTAAGGACTGGTTCGCCGTTGGGGATTACAAGCGACTTCCGAACGAAGTCGGCGGACACGAAACCGCGTTGCCCGAAGAAGTTGCCA
The DNA here is from genome assembly GCA_045629845.1 of Eggerthellaceae bacterium. GTDB lineage: Bacteria > Actinomycetota > Coriobacteriia > Coriobacteriales > Eggerthellaceae > UBA9715. Next base: position 1,010 of record JAZQRZ010000077.1, read on the forward strand.
AGGAGATGAAATCGCTCCTGAAGGCGTACGACCCACTCGCCCGCCACGCCCTCGAAAGCATCATCGACTTCCACGTACGATTCGAGCGCATTCACCCCTTCCAAGACGGGAACGGCCGCGTGGGCAGGCTCGTCATGTTCAAGGAATGCCTTGCCAACGACATAGTGCCGTTCATCATCTCCGATGACATGAAGGCCTTCTACTATCGCGGGCTAGCCGAGTGGGACGCGGAGAGAGGCTACCTTACCGATACCTGCCTTGCCGCGCAGGACAGGTTCAAGGCAACGCTCGACTACTTCAGGATTGCGCACTGACATGAACATCGAAGTGCGTCCAAGATTGCCGGAACTCGGGCCTCACCAGCTGGGAGCTTGTCGCCTACGACCGAAAAGCCCTACACTCCCCTCATGTCCGTTTTCGGGTGGCTCGGCTCAATACCGATATGTCTGAAAAGGAGAAAAGCCCTTCGGCGCTGATGCCAGAAATTCCAGGCAATTCATGCTGAGAATATCCCATATCGTCTCTGCTGACGCCGCTCTGCTCCGACCGCTACAATTTCTCGTATACGGCCGTTGACTCTCCCCGAAGGGGAGACCTTACAGTAGGCTCGAAGAGAGGAAAGGAGGCGAGGAAATGCTGAAGATCGGCGAATTCTCGAAGCTGTCGATGCTGACAGTGAAGACGCTGCGCTTCTACGAGAAGGAAGGGCTGCTCGAGCCCGCGTCCGTGGACGCATGGACGGGGTACCGCCTGTACGAGACCGCGCAGCTGCAGTTGGCCGCCCGCATAAAGGCCTACCGGCAGCTCGGGCTTTCCGTTGCACAGACGCGCAAGATACTCGACGGCGCCGACGAGAAGCCGATCCTCCTGGAACACGCGCGCAAGCTCCGGGAGCAGCAGGACCAGATCTCCACCAGCCTCTCGATCATCGACAACCTGCTGAAAGGAAGCGACATGGACTACCAAGTTACCGTGAAAACCGTCCCCGCGGCCATCGTCTACTACTCCGAGGCGACGCTGGCGAACTACTCTGACGCCATGCAGTGGATCCCCGCCCAGGGCGCCGAGTGCCGCGCGCTGAATCCCAGCCTAAAATGCACCGAGCCGCCCTACGAGTTCGTGGAATACCTCGACGGCGAGTACCGCGATGCCGACGTGCGCGTGCGGCACTCCGAGGCGGTCGTCTCGTTCGGCGTCGAGAGCGAAAACATCAAGTTCCGCGAGGTCCCCGAGACGAAGGTGCTGAGCATCTACCACAAAGGTGCCTACGACCGGCTGGGCGAGGCGTACGCGTTCATCTATAAGTACGCCGAGGACAACGGCTACCGCGTGGCAGGGCTTTCCCGCGAGTGCTACATCGACGGCGTCTGGAACAAGGACGCGGTCGACGAGTGGCTCACCGAGGTGCAGCTGCCCGTCGAATAGCTGGACACTTGTCTGTGACGTATAGCTGCGTATTGTTGCGACTGACACGGAAGAGGCCACAAGTTCAAATCTTGTAACGCCCACCACTTACAATGGCCCCTCACCTGGTAAAACATGGTGAGGGGTTTTTGCTGTCCAGGGCATGTATCCCAAATGTATCCCAAAATGTATCCCAAATTTCAAGAAGCTGCATTCGGGGTCGATCTGGGGGCTGGGGGTCTGACGCAGGAAAAGTCGGGGTGTTTTATCCTCGCTCCGCCAACAAAACGAACGATTGTTTTACACCCTCCGCAACCACCGCAACACTACGAGTATCGACACCAAATCTGTCAATTAACCCGTCAATAAATCTACGTATAACCAAACGTCCCTTTCGCTTAGTCGTCGTCGGGAAAACCGTGAAATCCGTTGTGATGTGCGATAATTGTCTAACTTGCGAGACAATACGCCATCCATCGCGTATAAGATACTAGCTGGTTCGGCTCGGTTGCGGAGTCGGGCATAGATGCATCGAGAGAGGCATGTTATGAAGATCGACGATATGGACCTCAGCCCCGAGCTGCGCGAGAAGGCTATAGCGTGCAAGACCCCCGATGAGATGCTGGCGCTCGCCAAGGCGGAGGGCTACAAGCTCTCCGAGAAAGAGCTTGCGGCTGTGTCGGGGGGCGGGACGTGGACGTGCACCGATATGGACGATTCGACATATAAGCTTTGGAAAGATTGCAAGAAATATTCACCATACGGTACATGATTCCACGCGGCATCGCTTCGCCATTCCACGACTTGCCGGTGGCAGGTTCTCGAAGCCAGAAGCTTCCGTCCTGGAAACGACGCGTTCCCAATCCGCTTTTCTTTTATGGGATGCTTGCATATGTCAATGTGTCTAACAGGGTATGCCCTATCTAGCATGATTGGCGCATCAGCGTAATCGCTGTACATCATTGTGCGTTCCCGATTGGATTGACACTTCTGTATCGATGGCCTTAGACCTTAATGAACAGAAAGCCCCCTGTCATCTATATGAAAACGGAACGTGGGAAGGTTCAGGTTCGGCAAGCCTGTGGACGGGAAGCCCGTGGCGAAGATGAAGACGACATCGCTCAAGTTCTACGACTTCGAGCTCGCCGCCGTCGATGCCGCAGCAAAGAAGGAGGGCATCTCCCTGCGTAGCACGTCATGTTGGATGGTGCGCATTGAGCCGTCTTGGGTCATAGAAGCTATACTTCATATGCCGAACTTCATAATCGCGCTGAGTAACGTGGTCATCTACCCCAATTCCTGGTTCAATTGCTGTCATAGCGAGACGAAGCATACTGTCGATACGTATAAAACGATTGAAAGGACTAGAATACGAATTCCAACGAACTAAATTGCGAACGGTCGAAATAATTACCGAAGGAAAGGATTTAGCAACATGAACTACAACGATTTAACTCCCGAACAGAAGAAACTTGTTGAGGAATGCCATACTCCCGAGGAGCTATTTGCGCTTGCCAAGAAAGAGGGCATGAAAATTCCCGAAGAGGATCTTGAAACTATCGCAGGCGGTCAAGGTTGGCAACTTCCGGATTGCCCCAATTGCGGTAGCGATAAAACGTATAACAACGGCTCCGGATACTCCTGCAGAGCTTGCGGCCATTCGTGGTCGTAAAACCCCTTTTCATGTAATAAATCCGCTACGACGGCGTATGAATTTACGAGTTATAATAATTGGGCTTCGATCCACTTACCGATAAGGAGGAAGAAGGATGGAATTCAATGAACTCAGCCCCGAGCTTCGCGAGAAGGCGAAGGCATGCAAGACCCCCGAGGAGATGCTGGCACTCGCCAAGAAGGAAGGCTACAAGCTTACTGACGAGGATCTAGAGGGTATTGCTGGCGGATGGTCGTGCAGCTCCTTCGGGGAACGTAGCGACTGCCATCTAAATCAGTGGTACGAATAAGCAATTGCCAGCAAGCCTCTGCCGGCAATTGACAATCGAAAGGCCGGGCGCCTGTTCAGCATCGCAAGATGCGAGTTAGGCGTCCGGCTCTTTTTTGTGCTCATTGCGAAGCCATATCCGGCCCATGCGATGGCGGGACAGCAGCTTACCTCATGACTTCGTAATTCGGGCAGCTCGTGACAGTGGGGCACCAGAAGCTATCGCCTCCCGCAATGCTATTAAGCTGCTCATCACTAACTTGTTTCGCCTTAGCGGTCGCAAACATGCCTGATAAATCACCAGCGCGAAACGGAAACACCCAGACATCGTATAATTGTCTAAGTGTGCTGGCTATTTGCGCCCTTTGCTCCGAGAGAAAGGAAGCATCATGGATTTTAAGAACCTCAGCCCAGAGCTGCGTGAGAAGGCGGGGGCTTGCAAGACTCCCGATGAGCTGCTGGCACTCGCCAAATCGGAAGGCTACAAGCTATCCGAGGAAGAGCTCGAAAGCATTTCTGGCGGCGGATGGTCGTGCTCCGATCTCGATCCAGTAGACACAAGGGTCGTATAAATCGGGTTCTTCGGTGGGAGGCGCTCGACATCGATTCCGTCCAAGCACCATCTCTCAATTCGCAGATGATGCTCTAGCTATAGCCTGCCTAGGAGGGGATGCATGTTAGATTTTAATTTCGCATTGCCCGATTTCACAGCCGGGCTAAAAATGAACTTGTCCTTGATAGAGTCTTGGCGCAACGACCCCGCCAAGTTTCGGGACGGAGTGCGCTTTGATAGCGTGTACGATAGCTTTCCTGGATGCAGGGCGAATGGCGGACGGCACTATTTGGGACTGCAGTATCTTCCCTTTCAAATGCATGCCACCTTTGCCGCACTCAACAATGCAGGCGTGAAAGCGCGCCTCACCTTTACCAACATGTTCATCGACAGCAACGCGCTGAGAGACGATGCTTACATCCGGACGATCTTGGACATCGCAAGCGACTACGATGTGGAGGTAATCGTGTACTCGGATGACGTAGCGGATTACTTGCGCCAGAACTACCCGTTCAAGCTTGTGCTTTCGACAACACGCGAGATTACCGACATCGAAGCACTCAACAGCGCGCTAGAGCGTTACGACTACGTCGTCCTCAACTATAACTTGAACAAGAATTACGACTTCATTGCCCAAATTTCCCGCCCGGAACGCATCGAAATAATGGTCAATGAACTCTGTGCACCGAATTGCCCTGTCCGCCAGAAGCACTACGAGCACGAAAGCCGCGATCAGTTAAACGGCGAGAGCACGCTGTTCCAAGAGGAGTGCGGCCGCCCGAAAGTCGATCTCATGGACCTCATAGGCGGGCCCATCGTCCTCTCGAACGAAGAAGTCGCCCGCCTGCGCGCCGAGTACGGCATCCGCAATTTCAAGATCGTTGGACGCAATAGGAAGCGGGAAAAATTCATTGACGTCCTTTTGTATTATCTCGTGAAGCCCGAACACCATGCAGATATTCGCCGCTTGCTTTGCGGATAAATCACGTTTCACTCATCGAAATGAAGTGCGCAAATGAAAGACTTCGACCCGAGCGCACAGCTCGGCGATGTCATGCATGTTGACGAACCTGATGTCCCGGCTGCGGACGAGTTGTTAGGGGACAACAAGTTCTCATAAGCGCCTACACTCTGCCTTTATTCCACAGAAGCGCAATCGTGCATATCGCACGTATGCTGTCAAAATAATTTGTTCATTGCGCCTAAACACAAATCCCAACCATATAGGGAAAATGATTCGTGCATGCGGAAGCGAATGCAAACACAAACTGCCTTCAAGCTTCTATGTATTAACTGATTCGCAATGCCTTCGAAGGGAATTACCAACATGAACCAGCAAAAGCTGTGGAGCACACACTACGTTTTGCTGTTGATGTACAACCTTTGCCATTCATTAGGCTTCTATATAACTATGGTCATTTTCACGGGCTATTGCTCAGAAACATACGGGCTTAACCCTAGCATCGCAAGTCTTTCAGTGACCGTATATGTTCTTGCAGCAATCGTCGCCAGACTACTACTAGGCAAACAGCTCGACCGCTGGGGGCTTAAACTGTCGCTCGTCATTGGCTTTGCAGGAAATCTTGTTTGCTTTCTCCTGTTCTTTCTGCCCATGAGCTTTCCTGCCCTGATAGCCGTCAGAGCTATCCACGGTGTAGCCATGGCAATCCAGTCAGGTTCGGTATCCGCCGCCGTTGTACTGTTCATTCCAGCTAATCGCTCTGGAGAGGGTATCGGGTATTTCTCAATGATGACAGCTTTAGCAACTGGTGTCGGGCCGCTCATCTCAATTTCTGTAGTTAACGCCTTTGGCAGTTACACTCCCCTGTTCATTTTCATGGCCATAATTGCCGCTCTTCCAGCAATAGCCCTGGTGTTCGTAAAAACCCCGAAGCTAACAAAACCCGATGAGAAAGATCTTAAAAACCAGGAAGAACTCGGTCTTTCTTCGATGATTCAAATCTCTATCCTGCCCATCACTTCCGTACTCTTCCTAGTGTTTCTGGCTTATTCCAGCGTAGTAACTTACGTAGTTAGCTATGCCAGCGAACTTGGTCTTAGCGATGCGGTAAGCTTTTTCTTTGTCGTGTATTCTGTAATCGGTTTTGTATTCAGACCCATCGTCGGAAAACGCGTGGATCAGAAAGGTGAAAACTCTGTCATCTACGGCTGCTTTACAGCGCTGACTATAGCTTTCGTGCTGCTAGCATTTGTGAATGGTGCACCCATGCTAATCATCGCAGCTGCGTTTACCGGCTTTGGCGTAAGCATCACGCAATCAATCATGCAAACCATCATGGCTCGAGACACTCCAAAGCATGAACTCGGACGCGCCAATTCAACGTTTTTCACAAGCATGGATCTAGGCTTAGGAATTGGTCCTGTGCTAATCGGCCTGTTCGTCCCAACACTAGGTTTCAGTATGAGCTATTTACTACTTGCATTCGTGGGACCAGTTGCGGCGATTCTTTATTACCTTATGCATGGACGTAAGCAAACAAACGAACAACTTGGCACGCTACCAGCTGGCCCCTTACCTTAAACCCCAATCAGATAACACTTTACAGGTGCTCTCTTTAATAACTGGCAAAACTTCATCGGCAAGATAGATAGCAAACGTAATCTGAGAGCCTAGCAATACAGTAGAATTGAATCGTAAAGATAAAGCTATCCTAAAACGAAGCACTAACCTACACTCACAATTGCCCATGACAAGATATGGAACTAGTCCATGAATTATAAAGCTGTATTCTTTGACATTGGCGGCACTCTGCTTCATGCAGATCCACCAGAACCAGAAGTATTTACCCGTGTAGCTCGTAGGCTTGGTCATGACATTACCGTACGCGATGTCGAACCCTGTATGGCAGATGTAAACGCCTATTACCAGTCTGAATACATGCGCGATGGCGACTTCTGGTGCGTACATGAACGAGCCGTTCAGATTTGGCTTGATATGTACGCCATGATGGCAGACTACTGTGGTATTACAGACGGCGTTGAAGAGCTAACTCATGGCGTATACAACGAATACCTACTTCCCCATAACTGGTCAACCTATCCAGATACTGAAGCTTGCCTTAGGGGCTTAAAACGTCAGGGGTTCCAATTGGGGGTTATTTCTAACTGGGATGCTACTCTTGAAAACCTGCTTCGCAAAAAAGGACTTCTCCCCTATTTTGACGAAGTTATTGCCTCTGCAGCTGTCGGTTGCCGCAAACCAAGTAAAGCGATTTTTGAAATTGCGCTTGAACGCATGGAGGTTTCAGCTGAAGAAGCTATACACGTTGGCGATTTGCCTGAGGCGGACGGAGACGGCGCCAGCGGCGCTGGTTTACACCCAGTCCTAATAGACCGCCACAACAGATTTCCCGACGCCCCGTACGAGCGCATAGCGCTTCGCACAGATTTAGTCAGCATGATATAGAAAAGGCCGCTCTTTCGAGCGGCCCTGATTTCTGGTGTCGGAGGCGGGACTTGAACCCGCATGATCGTAGGTATGATCACTAGCACCTCAAGCTAGCGCGCCTGCCAATTCCGCCACTCCGACGAAAGCGTTGCACGAGCAACGTTCGCTATTCTAACCGAACGTGTCGCGCTTGGGAAGAAAAAATTTATCCAATAGTTCCTTGCGGATAAACGAACATAAGAGCAACAAGAGTCAGGAAGAACACGATTGCCAAAACAATCGTGATACGGTCGAGGTTTTTCTCGACAATACTAGTTCCCTGGTTGCCATAAAAAGAGCTGGAAATCATGTCTGACACACCAGTACCCTTGCCTGAATGAAGCAAGATGAAAACGATCAGACCAGCGCCTGACACGAACAACAATATAAGACACACAATCAGTAGCGGACTCACAGTTCACACTCCACATTCGAAAGCGGTATTCACACAAGCAAGGAATTATACTCGAAACAGCTGGCAAATGCCTCTTTTATTTCATACTTCACAAGACCTGCGCGCGAAATTATGGAAAAGGGATTACCCCTTTTCCATAATTCTAAAGGCAAGCTTTAATCAACTGAACAAATGATGCAGCCTCAAGAGCGGCGCCACCAATAAGACCACCATCAATATCAGGCTGCTGAATCAGCAGATCAACATTTCCGGGGTTCATCGAGCCGCCATACAGCACACGCATTTCATCAGCAACAGCAGCCCCAAACAATTCGACAAGTGTTGCGCGAATAGCAGCACAAACTTCCTGAGCTTGTTCGGGAGTTGCGGTGCGCCCGGTACCAATAGCCCAAATTGGCTCGTATGCTACAACGCAATTTGCAGCCTGAGTAGCATCAATGCCTGCAAAAGCAGCACGAACCTGAGCACAAACAAAATCAAGCGTTTCACCCGCATCGCGCAGTGCAAGCGATTCGCCAACGCAAATGATGGGATGAAGACCGCCGGCAATAAGAGCCTTCGCTTTCTTATTGACGTCTTCGTTCGTTTCACCGAAATAACCACGACGTTCGGAATGGCCAATGATGCACCAATGACATCCGATTTCTTTCAGCATAGGAACAGAGACTTCACCAGTAAAAGCGCCCTTGTCTTCCCAGTAAACGTTCTGGGCACCAAGTTCAACTGGTACACGATCAAATTCAAATACTGTCTTTGCAGGCTTTAAATCAACAAACGGCGGACAAACAACCACGTCGATAGCATCCCAACGACCGTCATACTGATTCGAAATATCCTGAGCCAATACAACTGCTTCAGGAATGGTTTTATTCATTTTCCAGTTGCCTGCCATAAGTGGCTTACGTGCCATAAGAGTTCCCCCTTTGTTTAACCCAAAGCAACAACGCCAGGCAGCTGCTTACCTTCAACAAGTTCCATCGAAGCGCCACCGCCAGTAGAAATAAAGGTCATGCGATCTGCAAGATTGAACTTGTTGACAGCTGCCACACTATCGCCGCCACCAATAATAGTGTCGGCTTCAGTGTTTTCAGCAACCGCAATTGCAACATCGCGGGTACCCACTGCAAAAGCGTCCATTTCAAAGACGCCCATGGGACCATTCCAGAACACCGTCTTAGCCTGAGCAATCGCCTCTGCATACAATTCCACAGTCTTCGGACCAACATCGAGACCCATCATATCGTCAGGAATTGCATCGACAGAAACAGTCTTTGTGTTGGCGTCTTCAGCAAACTTGTCAGCACAAACAACATCAACAGGAAGCAGGAGCTTAACGCCCTTTTCCTTGGCCTTTGCAAGCATTTCGCCAGCACGTTCGACCCAATCGTCTTCTTTGAGCGACGTGCCAACCGTATAGCCCTGTGCAAGCAGGAAGGTAAAGCACATGCCGCCACCAATGATTAACGTATCGCACTTTTCCATAAGCGCGTCGATAACCTGAATCTTGTCCGAAACTTTTGAACCACCCAAGATGGCGCAGAACGGACGCTTGGGATTATCAAGCATGCCCGTAAGAGTGGACACTTCCTTTTCCATAAGGTATCCAGCATAAGCAGGCAAAAGCGATGCAACACCAGCAGTAGATGCATGAGCGCGATGCGCGGTACCAAACGCGTCGTTTACATAAACATCGCCCAACTTGGCAAGCTCTTCGCAGAATTCGGGGTCATACTTCTTTTCACGCTTATCAAAACGCAAATTTTCGACGATAAGTACATCACCCTCACGCAATGCAGCGGCTTTAGCCAAGGCATCATCACCAGCAATGTCAGAGGCAAAGGCCACAGGCTTCCCCAACACTTCCGCCAAATGAAGAGCAGCAGGACGCAAGGAAAACTCTTCTTCGAAACCTTCGCCACTCGGACGACCGCGATGACTCATAAGTATCACCTTTGCGCCGTCACCGATGAGTTTTTGGATGGTAGGCAACGCTGCACGAATGCGGGTATCGTCGGTAACAACCCCATCTTTCACGGGTACATTAAAATCAACGCGAACAAGTACGCGCTTCCCTTTTGCATCCAGACTATCAATTGTCTTGATTGCTGCCATTAACATCTCCCTTCCCAAAACAGTCCCCTCGCCTTCTGATGAGAAAGCAAGGGGGCTAAGTAGACAATGAAAAGAATTGTGGTACGCCCTAGAGCATAATCTTAACGAGATCCTTAACCCTGTTGGAGTAACCCCATTCGTTGTCGTACCAAGAGATGCACTTAGCGAAGTTACCTTCGCCACCAAGCACCATGGTAAGACCAGCATCAAAGATGGACGAAGCAGGATTATCGATGATGTCGGTAGAAACAATAGGATCTTCAGTGTATGCAAGAACGCCCTTCATAGGACCTTCTGCTGCAGCCTTCATAGCTGCATTAATCTCTTCGACCGTGGTGGTCTTTTCCAATTCGACCGTAAGGTCGACCATGGATCCATCAGGCGTGGGAACACGCGTTGCAAAGCCATCGAGCTTGCCAGCAAGTTCGGGAAGAACAAGCGAAACTGCACGAGCAGCACCCGTGGTGGTAGGAATCATGGAAAGAGCTGCTGCACGAGCACGACGCAGATCCTTATGCGGCAAGTCCAAGATGCGCTGGTCGTTTGTATACGCATGAATGGTGTTCATATAACCACGCTTGATACCAAAGTTTTCTAACAGTACCTTTGCAAAGGGGGCAAGACAATTCGTGGTGCACGAAGCGTTTGAAACAATGTGATCAGTTGCTGGGTTGTAATCAGCGTCGTTAACACCCATAACAATAGTCTTATCAACATTCTTGCCAGGCGCAGAAATGAGAACTTTCTTGGCGCCAGCGTCGATGTGAGCTTTAGCCTTGGTGCCATCCGTGAAAAAGCCTGTTGATTCAACAACAACATCGACACCAAGATCAGCCCACGGTAAATTCGCGGGATCACGATCGGAAAGAACCTTGATTACCTTTCCGTCAGCAATAATGCCATCTTCAGTTGCTTGAACATTCTGGAAAGCCTGACCATGAACCGAGTCATACTTCAACAGATGCGCCATAGTAGGAATGTCGCCCAAGTCGTTAATGGCCACAACTTCGATTTGCGGATCGTCCGCCATTGCGCGATATGCGAGGCGGCCAATACGACCGAAACCGTTGATACCTACCCTGATTGCCATAGTCTGAGCCCCTTTCAAGACTGATTACCACTAAGTAAACGTATCGTCATTGTACTACCCTTCTAGCTCACGCGCCATCTGTTCGATACGTCGTATTCGGTGATTGACCGCTGATTTTGAAAGCGGAGGATCAGCGCGATCTCCTAACTCTTTCAAAGTAGCGTCTGGATATGCAACACGCAGGCGAATAATCTCGCGTAAGGCGGGCGGTAGCTTTTCCACGCCGTATGCCTCGAGAACTGCACGCATAGCGAAGATTTGATCAACTGAGGCTGCAGCCGCTTTCATCTGATTGGCCATTTCAGCGTTTGTCTGCCTATTAACTTCATTGCGTACGCTTTTAACGACACGCGCATCTTCCATTCGTAATGCAGCCTGATGCGCACCTACAAAAGCTAAGAATTCAAGAATGGCCTCGCCGCTTTTTAGATACACAACAAACGATGACCTACGTTGCATCACGCGCGCATTAATGCCTTTGTCGTGCATGATGGTTACGATGTCATCAGCCATTTCCTGAGACTCAACAGTAATCTCGAAATGAAAATCACCACGCGGGTCAGAAACAAAACCGCTACCAAGAAACGCGCCACGTAAATAAGCAGCAGCGCAACACTGTTTTGCAACAAGCGCAGGATCTACACCCAGCATAAGACCCGTTTCACCCAAAACGCCCATATCGCGAAGTGCTTCAGATATGCCTGCCTGAGCCGGTACATCAATAAGATAGTTCGGCGTTTTGTGCAGAACACTACGACGCGTAGTAAGTTCGGTGCGCAGTTGATATTCATCATGAAGTAGTCGCCATGAAAGACGAGCAACCGAAGGTGCGTCTGTCGCAATTTCAAGGCGATACGAACCCTGGCCGCTAATAAGAAGCGTTCCTTCTACTCGAATAATGGCAGCAAGCAAAGCTCTGTCACAATGCGAGCAAGTAGGCGCAACGCGTGCTAATTCGTCTTTGACGTCAGAATTGAACGACATGCATTTCCAATCAATAAGCTACCTGAGCACTTCAGCAAAAGCATGCCTAAGCTTTGCGGGATCGTGCCATGTTTTGCGATTATCGTCTGCTAAGTTGCTAACGAGAACACGCGTGCCTAGACGTTCGATAGTTGAAATATCTTCAGGTTCGCACTTAACACGCCTAATAGTTTCTTCTTCCTCGTTACTTGTGTCGTGCAATAGCATGCAATCAATAAGACCATCCATACCATGCGATGTTAAGGCTAAATAATGGTCGAGTACCGTCATTCCCCGTGTTTCGCCTTGCATATCAGCAAGTGATGACACGAATACAACCTGCGCCTTCGAACGAGATATAGCATCAATAATGCCTGGAACGATGAGACATGAAATGATGGAGGTAAAAAGCGACCCAGGACCAAGTACGATAAGATCAGCAGCACGAATAGCCTCACAAGCGGGCTTATACGCCTGAATAGCCTGGGGTGCTTCAAGAATGATTTTTCGCAACGATGTTCGCGAATGACTGGCAACTGCTTGCCCTTCAAGCGTGCGACCGTCACGCGTTTTTGCGACAAGCGAAACCCTGTCAAGCGTCGACGGATACACTTTGCCACGCGCATTCAAAAGCGATTCGCATATTTCGATTGCCTGAGGAAAGCCATCACCTGCAACTTCTAAAGCAGACAGCATAAGATTGCCTAGCGTATGGTTTTCAGCGAAAGCAAAACGCGTTTTAAATGCCTTGGTCATAGGATCATCCGCATCAGCTGCCATAGCTGTAATGCACTTACGAATATCGCCGGGAGCAGTAGCATTAGCCTGGTCACGCAAAATACCAGTAGACCCACCGTCATCGGCCATTGAAACAACTGCAGCTGTTTCAATGCCCATAGAAAGCAACGTGCGAATCGAAACAGGGGCACCAGTGCCACCGCCGATTACAACAGCGCGAATTTTCTTCTTTGGGCGCTCTTCAGCGCCTGCCTCGGGCAGAGCCACGAAGACCGCTGTTAACGATGGATCGTGGCTAAACGGCTGAACATCAAGCTTACTCATGCAACATCCCCACTTGCATCTGCAAGAGGATCAGCATTTACAAGAGCACCATCAGCCCTAACAGCAAGTGCTAAATCACGGTGAGCTACGCTGACACGATAGCCACTGGCACGCAGATAGTCGCCAGTAGCTTCAGCAAGTGCAACACTGCGATGCTGGCCACCTGTGCACCCAACTGCAATTGCAAGCTGCTGCTTTCCTTCAGCCACATAACCCGGCATGACGCAATCAAGCAACGCCTTCCAGTGCTTAAGAAATTGCTCGGTATCACTGTTGTACAGAACGTAATCGCGAACCTTTTCATCAAGACCAGTCATAGTGCGCATTTCGGGATCATAGAAAGGATTTGGTAAAAAGCGCACATCGATAACAAGGTCGGCATCAACAGGAGCACCATGCTTAAACCCAAACGAATACACTGATACTGAAAGACCTTCACGTACTGCTCCACCAGCAAACAAGTCTTTTAGCTTGCTTCGTAATTCAGCTGGAAGTAGGTTGGTTGTATCAATAACGAAATCAGCTTTGGTGCGTAATTCGCGGAGCAGCGAGCGTTCTCTTTCAATGCCAGCTGCAATGGAGGCACCATCTTTGCACAGCGGATGCATGCGCCTACTAGACTTGTAGCGCGAAATCAATTTGTCATCCGAAGCATCAAGGAAAACAATCTTGTAGCTGATGCCGCTTTTAGCAAGATTATTAAGCGCGTTGCTCATACTTGAAAAGAACCCACGGCCACGAGCATCGCAAACTATTGCAATTTTTCGACTGTCCTCGGTCGATTCCGAAAAATCAGGCATAGAAAGCAAGTCATCGATAAGATCAGGTGGAAGATTATCAACACAGAAGTAGTTTAAATCCTCAAACACGTGCATAGCTTCTGTTCGGCCAGCACCACTCATGCCGCTAACTATGACCAATTCAGGCATATTATTATTTGATTCCATACCGACACCTCTTTTGCGCCAACCTGGATAAAAGACACGCCGTAATTAGCGTTGATTATTATACTGCTGCAAGACGAGATAAACCTCTTCAGCAACCTCTTCGGGAAGCACGTGAGCCTCTTTAATTTCTTCCAAACTGGCGTTGCGTAAATTCTTGAATGACTTAAATGCTTTAAGTAAAGCTTTTTTACGCACAGGCCCTAAACCAGCAACTTCATCAAGGATACTTGCCGTCATGCCTTTCCCACGTAATTCACGATGGAAGGTAATCGCAAAACGGTGAGCTTCGTCACGCACTTGCTTCACAAGGTACAACGACGCAGACCCACTAGGCAAAACAACAGGACCAGTATCTTGCCAAGGAACAAACAGTTCCTCATCGCGCTTTGCAAGGCCACAAAGAGCAATATCAGTACGACCCATTTCTTCAAACATTTCAAGGGCAGCACTTAATTGAGGCTTACCACCGTCAAGAATAATCAAATCGGGCTTACTTCCAAAGCGCTCGTCAGCCATACGCTCATCCGAATAGCGACGATTCATAACTTCTTGCATGCTAAGAAAGTCATTTGCTTCATCAAGAGGAGTTTTGATTTTGAAACGTCGATACTGGTTTTTGTCAGGACGCCCATTAGTAAATACCACCATGGAGGCAACGGTATAGCTTCCATGAATGGTTGAAATATCAAAGCATTCAATACGATGAGGCGGACCATCAAGTGCCAAAGCGCTTTCTAGCTGTAGTAAGGCATCATTAACACGCTTGTCTTCGTAATTCGTACGAACCTTATAACGCAACAACGTATGCTGAGCATTACGTTCGGCCATTTCGAGTAATTCAAGCTTTTCACCACGAAGCGGCATCGTAAAATGCACTTTCGCGCCATGAGTACTCGAAAGCTTTTCTGTAAGCCAATCAGCCATAATGTCTGCATCTTCTGGCTGCTGACGCAAAATAACTTCACGCGGAATTGACGTTGTTGCATCGTAATAGCGCAATAGGAAGGCGCGAATCAGGTCATCATCTGGAACATCGTTACCACGATTAAGCACGAATTCATTGCTGTTTATGATTCTTCCCTCGCGAATCATAAACACATGAACACCAGCGATGGTTTCTTCACGGAACAGTCCGACAACGTCAGCATTTAACTCGCGTGTAGAAACTGCATGCTGTTTATCGGAAAGCGCATGGACAGCTTCAATGCGCTCTTTAATGCGACCAGCTTTCTCGAAGTCTAAAGCTTCGGCTGCGGCCAGCATTTCTTCAGTCATTTCATCAATAAACTCATCGTGATGACCATCGAGAAAACGAGCAACGCGCTTAACATTAAGCGCGTAATCTTCAGGTGTGGAATTACCACAGCAAATGCCTGGACCTAACCCCACATGAGCATCAAAACAAGGACGTAACATGCCATCTGAAGACAGAAGCGCATCAGCATCGCCTTTATCGAACTTACGCTTCAGGCGACGCCATTCGGCGCAGGAGGCAGAACAAATTGGAACAATACGACGAACTGCGTCAACCATCATACGTGCTGATCGACCATCGGTATAGGGCCCGAAATAGCGCGTATCAGCCCTGTGTTTTTCACGCGTGTACTTAATAGCAGGGAACGTATCCCCCATCGTTAAAGCAATAAATGGATATGACTTATCATCTTTAAAATCAGCATTAAAAAATGGTGCATGCTGATTAATAAGGTTCTTTTCTAAAACCAATGATTCATGTTCGTTTTCTACAACGATATATTCAAATGAATCGATAGCTTCGACAAGAAGCGGAATCTTCGCACGGTCATCTTGGAAATTGACATACTGCCGCATGCGCGCACGAAGCTGCTTGGCCTTACCAACGTAGATAACGTCACCTGATGAATCCTTCCACAGATAAACACCTGGAAGAGCTGGAACACTATTCAGCTCGCGTTTGATGCGTTCAATTTTCTGAGCTTGCGTTTCCACGGCAACCCTTAAGCAACATCAAGCATTTTTGAAAGCAAGAAACCACTGGGAGACACGACAACAGCGTTAACTTCGCCAACGTAAGGAGTACCAACTACAAACGTATGACCACTATAACGACCATCAGAACCAGCGTCGTCATAATCAGTACAAACAGCCAAATCAACTGAGCCCAAACCAAGCTCGATAGCTTCAGGATCATCGATAAGACAAATAATGAAATCGACATCTACGTCGCGAAGCTGCTTTGCAATTATTCTTGCAGCTATATCGCTACGAGGCCCATCAACGGCAAAGATTCCAATACGTTTGCCATTCTTCGATACAACCACTGGATCGCGGTAGAACTCAACATCATCAGTATGTAGGGTTACAACCTGTGCATCTTTTTCTCGGTAGATATCCGCTGCTTCTTGGACACTAAGAATCACTTCATCTTCATCGTTATGTTCGTGACTATCGACCTGCCCAAAGTTCTGCTCTTCAAGCATCGGCTGAGCCAAGGATTCCTGGTTTTGCGCTACGAGAGAAGGAATTGAACCTTTGCATAAGATGACTGTATAGCCTTCCATACTGCCTATACGATCATCGATATTAGTAGCGGCTGCATTCCAGTTATGGCCGACCAGTATGTACCACGCCATAGCTCCTCCGCCGCCAATAATGAGAGCGATAAGAAGAACCAGCGCGATTATTTCCCGCGTTCTTTTTTGCATGGCGTAATCTTACAGCAAGCTTATGAAGAGACACCTAACGTCTTTGAAAGGAATTGCCCTGTGTAGCTTTCCTTTACCCTAGCAACCTGTTCAGGAGTGCCGCAAGCAACGATAGTGCCACCGCGGTCGCCCCCTTCAGGACCCAGGTCGATAATGCGGTCGGCAGACTTGATAACATCAAGATTATGCTCGATAACAAGCACGGTATTGCCTGCATCTACCAAGCGCTGCAAGACTACAAGCAGCTGACGAACGTCTTCAAAATGCAAACCAGTAGTAGGTTCGTCAAGAATATAGAACGTTTTACCGGTTTGACGCTTTTGCAGTTCGCTCGAAAGCTTTACGCGCTGCGCTTCGCCACCTGAAAGCGTAGTTGCAGGTTGACCCAAACGAATGTAACCAAGACCAACATCGTGCAAAGTATCAAGCTTGCGCTTAATGCCAGGAATGTTCTTGAAGAATTCAAGGGCTTCATCCACTGTCATATCAAGCACTTGCGAGATGTTCTTTCCGCGATACGTAACCTGAAGAGTTTCACGGTTATAGCGCTGACCGCTGCATACTTCGCACGGAACGTAAATATCAGGCAAGAAATGCATTTCGATTTTTATTTGACCGTCGCCCTTACAAGCTTCGCAACGACCGCCCTTCACATTGAACGAGAAGCGGCCTGGTGAATAACCGCGTGCCTTCGATTCTTGAGTTGAGGCGAACAGCGCACGAATGTCATCCCAAAGACCAATATAAGTGGCAGGGTTCGAACGCGGAGTGCGCCCAATAGGACTTTGGTCAATGTTGATAGCTTTATCAATTTGTTCTAAGCCCGAAATCTTGCGGAACTCACCCGTGCGACGACGAGCATGGTTAACACGATTAGCCAACAACGGTGCCAAAGTATCGGTAACAAGGGAAGACTTACCAGAGCCCGACACACCGGTAACAACTGTTAAGGTGCCTATTTCGATTTCGACATCGATTTGCTTCAGGTTGTTTTCGGAAGCACCAGTAAGAACAACTTTTCCGCGACCAGGATTGCGTCGTTCAGAAGGAACTGTAATTGTTTTTCGACCACTTAAATAATCAGCCGTTATTGAACCTTTTGTTTTAGCAACTTTAGCGGGCGTGCCAGCAGCAACAACGTAACCGCCATGTTCACCAGCGCCAGGACCCATATCGACAACAAAATCAGCTGCACGAATAGTATCTTCATCGTGTTCAACAACCACCACGGTATTGCCAAGGTCGCGCAAACGTTGCAAGGTTGCAATAAGACGTTCGTTATCGCGCTGATGTAAGCCAATGGAAGGCTCGTCCAAAATGTAAAGGACACCCATAAGACCAGCACCAATTTGCGTAGCTAAACGAATACGCTGTGCTTCACCGCCTGACAGCGTGGCGGTTGCGCGTTCAAGGGTTAAATAATCAAGACCAACATCGACAAGAAAACGAAGGCGAGCAACGATTTCTTTAACGATAGGTCCTGCAATTGTAAGGTCGGGACCTTCAAAGGTTAGACCCTCGAAGAATTCAAGTGATTCAACTGCGGAAAGTTCGCACACGTCATGAATGTTTTTACCACCAACCGTAACAGCAAGTATTTCAGGCTTAAGACGCTTGCCACCGCATGCAGTACACGGAATGGTAGAAAAGTATGCTTCCATACGTTCGCGCTGACGATCACTTCCTGCTTCACGAAGCTTATCTTCGATAGCAGCTAACACGCCATTCCATTCGATGTACCAGTAGGTTTCGCGCCCATCAACCGTGACGTAGTCGACACGAACACGACCCTTACAGCCATGCAGCAAGGCATCTTGCGCAGCCTTGGGTAATTCTTCCCAAGGAGTATCTGGAGAAGCACCCATATGCAAAAGTACCGCATTCATGACCTGCGGATAATAGTTGCCCGTTTTAAATGGCGCAATACAGCCTTCGTTTAAAGAAAGCGTTGTGTCGGGAATAACAAGCCGCGGATCGACTTCGTCTTTACTGCCTAAGCCCAAGCATTCAGGACATGCGCCATACGGTGCATTAAACGAAAAATCGCGCGGTTGCAGTTCGTCGATAGAATGGCCATGTTCTGGGCAAGCAAGCGCAAGCGAGAAAAGATGTTCGCCTGGACGCAGACCACCTGTTGCACCAGACGACGTTGGGGTTTCCATTTCGGGAGCATTCCCCTGTTCGTCAAGCAGTTGAACAAGAACGCGACCATCTGCTAGTGTAGTTGCAGTTTCGACTGATTCTGCAATACGTGTAGTAGCTGAAGCCTTAAGCACAACGCGGTCAACAACAACATCGATAAAATGCTTAATCTTTTTGTTGAGCGTGATTTCTTCGCCCGTTAAACGCACAATTTCGCCGTCGATTCGTACGCGCGCAAAGCCTTCTTTAGTAAGATCAGCAAACAGCTTTGTAAATTCGCCTTTACGACCAGCTACAACAGGAGCCATGATGATGGCACGCGTGGTTTCGCCGTTACCAAGACGCAGAATTTCATCAGTTACTTGATCGGTGGTTTGCTTGCGAATAACCCTGCCACATTCTGGACAATGCGGAATACCAACGCGTGCAAACAACAGACGCAAGTAATCGTAGATTTCAGTCGTAGTACCAACAGTAGAACGGGGGTTACGACTGGTAGTTTTCTGGTCGATAGAAACAGCTGGTGACAAGCCATCGATACTATCGAGATCAGGTTTACTCATTTGTCCTAAGAACATACGAGCATAACTTGAAAGGCTTTCGACATAACGACGCTGGCCTTCCGCGTACATCGTATCGAACGCCAACGACGATTTACCAGAACCAGATAAGCCAGTGATAACAACAAGCTTATCGCGTGGTATTTCAAGATCGATGTTCTTTAAATTGTGCTGACGAGCACCTTTGATAACAATGGAATTCTGACCCATGTTGCCTGCTTTCTTTCGTGAAATGATTGTACTTCACGAGTATGTAAATACGATGAAAACATTTGTTCGCCATGAATCAAGCAAACTCTGTTCGCTCTTTTGTGTGCATACCTAAGCACGAGGATGAGCTTGATGATGAGCTTCCTTTAAGCGAGAGCTTGAAAGATGGGTATAAATCTGAGTAGTCGACAAACTGGCGTGCCCTAACATTTCTTGCACTGATCGCAAGTCTGCATCTCCATCCAGAAGATCAGTTGCAAAGGTATGGCGCATATCATGCGGGCTTAGCCTATCATCAAGACCCGCAGCGCGAACGGCAGCCTTATAGCGCTTACGCATAAGATCAGCGCTCATAGGTTTTCCTCGCGATGAAATAAAGAACGCATCAGTAGCTGGCTTATCACGCAATAATTCAGGTCGTGCCTCTTTAACATAACGACGTAACGTTGCGATACAAATATCATGCAACGGAACGATTCGTTCCTTGCGACCCTTACCAAAAAGCTTTACGAGCTTCGAGGAAAAATCAACATCCCCAAGCTTTAATCCTGCAGCTTCCGAAATACGACACCCACTTGCATACAGAAACTCAAGCAATGCCTGATCTCGCATATCTTCAGGACTTTGCTCAGTTGAATTCCCCGCAGCATCTTTTCCGCTGTATACAGCTAAAATGCGATCCATTTCTTCATGTTTCAGCACATGTGGAAGATGCTTGCTTTGCTTAGGACCCGAAAGCGCCTCTGCCGGGTCTGCTTCAACATAACCCATCAAGCACATCCAACGGTAAAAACCACGAAGCGACGACAGACGTCGATTAATTGTTGTGCGCGCATAGCGAGCTGCATCCATTTCGCTGAGATACAAACGTAACTGACGATGAGTGGCCGTTAAAAGATTTACCTCGTTTCGAGCACACCACCGCATAAAAGCTTCGATATCCATACGATAATTCCGCTGCGTGTGTTCCGAATATCCACGTTCAACGCGTAAAGATTCAATGAACTGATCGAGCAGTGATTCAACATGAGAGTCAGCAACATACGACTCGGATGTTTCGAATGTATCGAAAGAATGCGACTCTCGCATTCTAAGCTTAGATGCTCGTGTTTTTACCTGGCGAGCCATAGCTACCAAGCCCCTTGCAAACCTACCGATTCAAGTGCAGCACAATACGATTCCAAAGCTTTTGCCCCTCGTTCAGCATATGCTTCATAGCGCTTCCCTTTATTACGCACAGGTACCTCAAGTGCGGGCATAATTCCAAAATTGACATGCATAGGCTGATAATCCTTTGTTTCAGGATTAGTCGCATGGTCTAGAAGAGCGCCAAATACTGTTTCTTTAGACAAAGTGGGCAGTTCTACGCCATTCACAAAGGCTGCAACAGCCAAAGCAACATGTAAACCAGATCTAATAGCCTCGCAATAACCTTCGGTGCCACCTAACTGTCCTGCTACAAATACGGGAACGCCAAATACACGAGCCGCATCGCCCTTAAGCATTAAGTGTTGGTCAAGCAAACGTGGTGCGTTAATAAAGGTATTGCGATGCATGACGCCATAACGCGCAAATTCAGCATGCTCAAGACCTGGAATCATTCTGAATACACGTTGTTGCTCAGGGAACTTCAGATTCGTTTGGAACCCTACTAAGTTGTAACAACTACCCTGAGAATCTTCAGTACGAAGCTGCAGGGCGGCCCAAGGACGCCTACCTGTACGCGGGTCGGTTAAACCAACAGGCTTTAAGGGGCCAAAGCGCGGAGCATCGTGACCTGCACGAGCAATTTCTTCGATAGGCTGACACGCTTGGAATAAATCCTTAGACTCGAAATCACGTGAGATAACACGTTCTGCATTAAGAAGCTCTTCGATGAAGGAATCATATTCCTCCTTCGAAAATGGCGCGTTCAAATAATCGCCCTGAGCAGAGCCCTTGTCATCAACCGAATCCTCGTAGCGACTTTGCCTAAACAAAATACTTGAATCAAGCGAGTCAGCCATAACAATAGGTGCCGCCGCATCAAAAAAAGCTAGATACTCGCCAAAGGCTTTAGCAAGAGAAGTAGAAAACACTTCACTGGTTAAAGGGCCAGTAGCAAGAATAACCGCACAAGCATCACGCGAAACCTGCTCGACGCTTTCAACCTCTTGCCTTACTAAGGTGATATTTGGGTGCGACTGCACAGCATCAGTAACCGCTTGCGCAAATGCATCACGCTCAACCGCCAACGCACCACCCGCTGGAACCGAATGATCACAGGCAGCTTTGAATAAAAAAGAGTGAAGTGCTTCAAGTTCTGCTTTAAGCATACCCGCAGCACTTGCAGCTTTCATACTTTTCAGCGAATTAGAGCAAACCAATTCAGCGCAATAATCAGTCTTATGAACTTCTGTTTTACGCGAAGGTCGCATTTCATACAAAACAACAGGGATGTTTCGCCAGGCCAGCTGTAAAGCTGCTTCGCTTCCGGCTAATCCCCCGCCAACTATAACAACATGCTTATCCATACAGCTAGTGTAGCATGCCTATGTGATGATGCTTGCTACACAGGCATGACTGACCCCCATTTCCCATCGGGCTGACGAGCAATTACATGATTAGTTTCCGCTTGTATCAGATGTTCCATAAGCATACTTTGCGCCTGAGTGTGTCCAAAAACCTTTTCAGCAAGCTGCAATAACTGGTCGTTATCCATAGGCTGAGCAAGAATAGCTTCAATGATTGGACTTTCATTTGCCTGATCTGCCCCTTGGACACCAGGTCGCTTCAATACGCCACAGGATTCAAATAAGGCATCTTCAAAGCTTTCGTCATCAATAATAGGAATAGCCCCTTGATAAAGCAGACGATTTGAACCTCGCGACGATTTAGAAGTAATTGCACCAGGAACAACGAACACATCCTTTCCTGCCTCAAGGGCTTCATCTGCCGTTGAAAATGTTCCTGACGGCATGCCCGCTTCAACAATAAGCACCGCATCGGCAAGCCCTGCAATCAATCGATTTCTCGCACGAAAGGTATAGCGCAAAGGATAAAACGTCCAGTGTTGTTCGCTAACAACCGCACCGCCTGAATCAATAATGTTTTGAAATAGACCTAGGTGTTCGGGTGGGTATACCGCATCGCATCCACCACCAAGAAAAACGACAGTCGAACCACCAACTTCAAGAGCTGCGCGATGTGATTCTGAATCACAACCGCGAGCACCACCAGAAATGATATTGACACCCTTTTCTGCAGCCAAACGTGCAAACCTTCTAGCACACGTAAGACCATAAGGGGTAGCTCTACGTGCACCAATAACCGCCAAGCCCGGAACAAGTGCTTCAGGGTTGCCTATAACGTAAAGCTTTTCTGGCGGATCTGCTATGGCTTTTAGAGCGCTCGGATAATCTTTGCTGTGAATATCTATCTCTGCACGCGGCCCAGCAAGTCCGTTTGGTAAAGGAGTAGTAGCCATTATCGCCCCACCCCATCTCGAATACGAAACCCTAACGCTTCGCACAAATCAGACTTTTCAACAACACGCCGCTGATCCATATCAGCGATAGTTCGCGCAACAGAAAGCACACGCGTAATACCCCTACCTGTCATGTTATTAGCAACTGCAGCTCGCTCAAAAAAAGCCGAGTCCTTTTCGGATAAGTGACATGAAGCAATAAGCCCTTGCGTAGTTGAATCATAGTTCTCGTGAACCTTACGCCAAGACGCGTATTCCCTACCAGACATTACACCCGCGCGTAATTCTTCTGATGAGACACCTCCTCCACGAGTAAGCACATCAGAGGGAGGGACACGCTTAACATCAATGTGCATATCAATACGATCCATAAGGGGGCCACCTATTCGATTCTGATAGTCACGAATCTGCTTTACCGAACAAGTGCACTCGTGACCCGAGTCACCAAAATAGCCACAAGGACAAGGATTACTGGCAGCCACCAAAACAAACCGAGCAGGAAAAGTTACGTTTCCATCAGCACGCGTAATACTGACGGTACCCGATTCAAGCGGTTGTCTCATTTGTTGCAAGACTGAACTCTTAAATTCTGGCAGCTCATCCAAAAAGAGTTCCCCCAGATGAGCAAGCGAAATTTCCCCTGGACGAACAGGCGATCCACCACCTATTAAGCCAGCAGCAGTTGCTGAATGATGAGGCTGTCGAAAGGGTCGCACCCCTGCCAATATGGAACCAATTGGTTCACCAGCTACAGAATGAATAAGCGCAACTTGCAGCTTTTCGTCTTCTGTTAGCGGAGGCATGATAGAAGGTAATCGTTTTGCCAACATGGTTTTTCCTGAACCCGGAGGCCCCATCATAAGCACGCCATGACCACCGGCAGCAGCAATTTGCAACGCCCGCTTAGCCATTTCGTTTCCCGAAACATCACGATAGTCCAATTGTTCTTCTAGCAACTGAACCCGTCTGCTATCTACGCTCGAAAAACTAGGGCCTCGTAAGTCAGACAATGACTGAAGACCTCTTTGACGCAAGCCTTCAATCCTAACGAGGCCATCAACCTCATCGGAGCACACAAAAGCAAGCCCGTAATCGCGAGCACAAAGAGCATACGCGAGCAAGCCATCAACAGGTCGCACACGTCCTTCAAGTGATAATTCGCCAGCAAACAAATTGTCTTTAGCAAGCCCTGGATCAATTTGGCCTGTAGCTACTAATATTCCAACCGCAATAGGAACATCAAAACCAGACCCTGTCTTTTTCAAAGAACTAGGGGCAAGATTAACAAGCACCTTATCGCCTGGCATGGTATAACCAGCAGCTTTAATGGCGGCTTTCACACGCTCGCGAGATTCCTGAACTGCAGCATCAACCATTCCTACAATGCTGAAACCTGGAAGGCCAGTAGAAACCGACACTTCAACATCGACAGGAATCGCTTCTACACCGCGAAGCACTGCCCCATGAACACAACAACGCCCCGCCATTAGAAAGCACACTCAAACGCATGCTTATAATGACGCACACATGCTTTGTCTTGCGACACAACCATAAGCGACACAATATCGAAGCGAACAGGCATATCTACGAATTCAGACTCTCGCAAATACCAGCATGCAATACGCTCGTAGCGCCTTCGCTTCTCGGGAGTGACCGCTTCGGAAGGAAAACCTTTCTTAAGATTAGTTCTGGTCTTAACCTCGACAAAAACAAGAGTGCAGCCATCTAAAGCGATGACATCGGCTTCGCCTGCAGGGCATTCCCAGTTACGCTCAACGATTTCGTAGCCACTAAGCTCTAAATAGCGAACTGCTGCATCTTCGCCGCGCCTACCCAGTTCCTTGTTGTGCAAGTTCTTCTTGGCATTCTTATTCTTTCCCATCATGCTCCTTTCAACTGAATGAAAAGGCATGATAGAAGGTCAATCTTTACCAGAAACCGAATCTTTAGGGGATATAAGTCATGCGGCCTAACAACTAATGCCAACAAAACTACCTGGATAACCGTGGATTAACCAGGAAACATGAATATAAATATCGTCTAAGAACACGAAGAAAAGCGACAATTGCTCCGCTAAGACAGACTAGAACAAGGATTCCTGCATAAAAGAACGGCAGAAACTTTTACGATGAACAGCAGAAACTCCTAAAGTTTTAATAGCTTCGATGTGCTGCGCAGAACCATACCCCTTATTCCCAGAGAAATCATAGTCGGGATATTCCTGCGACAGGTCGCACATCAAAGCATCACGTGTAACCTTCGCAACAATAGATGCAGCCGCAATAGAAGCGCACTTAGCATCGCCCTTTACCACATTGACTTCACGCTCATCGATATGAAGAGGATTGCCATCAAGAAGAACAATATCAGGTTTAATTCCCTTCTTTTCGATTGCTGCAATCGCAGAAGTAAAAGCGCGCTTAAGTGATAATGTCATGCCATCCCGATCGATATCAGCAGGCGGAATATATTCAACCGTCCACGCAAGCGCTAAACGCTTTACATCAGCTGCAACCTTTTCGCGTTGTTCAGGGGTTAACTGCTTTGAATCGTTAAGGCCTTCTATAAATGGCTCGCTTGGTAAAACCACCGCCCCAACTGCTAAAGGACCAGCCACAGCACCGCGACCAACCTCATCCAACCCGACTACGACCGACTGATTGTCTTGCAGAAAACTGCGTTCATAGGTATACAGCGATTCAATGCGGGCACGCTCAGCCTTTTCAGCAGCAATACGTTTACGGGCTACCTGAATCGCACTACAGACACCCTTTCTTGTATCAGCAGCAAGCGCGCGCTCTAAAGCAGCTAATTCTTTTTCGTCAGCACAACGCAGCCTGTCACGTATTTCTGCAACCGTCATCGCCATAAGTCATCCTTCAGTCAATTTGTTTGATTATCCCACGAGTCTAAAAGTGTGCGAGAGGACAAACAAAAAGAGCGCCGGACTAGCCGACGCTCTGTACATACTTTGAAAAAGAACTTATCGGTAAGCCTTTTCTTTAATCTTAGCAGCCTTGCCGACCTTATCGCGCAGGTAGTACAGCTTGGCGCGACGAACATCACCACGACGAGTGACTTCAATCTTGTCGATCTTCGGGGAGTGAACCGGGAAAGTACGTTCGACACCCACGGAGAAGCTAACCTTACGAACCGTAAAGGTTTCGCGGCTGGAGTGACCATGACGACGAATTACATCGCCCTGGAAAACCTGGATGCGCTCGCGGTTACCTTCGGTAATGCGATAGTGAACCTTGACGTTGTCACCAACGTTAAACTCAGGAATTTCCTGCTTCTTCTGCTGCTCTTCAATGGCGCGGATGATATCCATTTTGACTTCCTTCTATACCTTCAAACCAAACCATTGCACGGTTTCTGTCTCTAGACGCGATTTGTTAGTATATCGCCACCTGAAAGGCGATGCAAGAATAAATAACCAGTTCGCAAACCATACATAAGATGGCGAACTAAATCATTGAAAGCAGTGCGTACGCAACAACACCAACAACAGCACTTAAGAGCAAGGATTTACTTAATCGTGCAACAACAACCACGATAAGTGCCGCCAGAAGCGGAGCCCCAGCAGGCCAGAAGCCCATATCAAACATTCCTGGAGTTAGCAGATCATTTGCCACAAGAGCTGCAAATGCTGCGGGCGGAATGAAACCAAGGGCTTCAGTAACCCGTTCAGGAAGTTGTCGCCCTTTTAATAAGAACAAGGGCAAAACACGGCAAGCGAGCATAGTAATAGCGCAGGTGATAAAAACTATCCAAAAGCCAGTCCAACTGATTGGTTCCATTACTATCCCCTAGCCTTAATGCGCGAGAAAGCAATGGCGCACACAACACCAAACAAAGCGCCAACAAAAATGGCAGGACCAGCTAACCCAATGCATTTACAAACGAATACCCCCACCATCGCACATAACGCTGCAACGATGTTTGCGGGTGTTATCTCTTGCGTTACTAAC
This sequence comes from Eggerthellaceae bacterium, assembly GCA_045629845.1. GTDB lineage: Bacteria > Actinomycetota > Coriobacteriia > Coriobacteriales > Eggerthellaceae > UBA9715. The sequence continues at coordinate 27,979 of JAZQRZ010000077.1, forward strand.
AAGCAAATGAAAATTGAAGTCATGGCAAAAGCAGCAATGGCCAGAGGAATACCAATGGCATTGCCAATAAAGACACCAATGACGCATGAAATTGTCCAAGAAGACTGAGAAAACAAATTTACGAGCGTTGCCCGTTGTACTGTCCATCCACCCTGTTCGAATTGCTGAGTGTTAACTCCAAAGCTTTCATCAGTTACCGTGGCAGCAAACCAAAACGCCAAGCGTTTCGAAGCCTTTTCGCACCAAGGTGCGAAAGCGGCCGAATACAGCATCTGACGAGTATTCACAAACGAAACGCTAAGAATAATTGAAGCCAAGGGAGCCCCAGCAAGCCACATGTTAGGAATCATGAACTGGCCAGCACCCGAATAAAACAGTGCACACATCATAAAAACCTGCAAGGCATTCATACCAATTGAAGCTGACAAAATGCCACAGGGAATACCAATGGCAATGTAGCCAAGTACAATTGGAAGAGCCGCTTTAAACGATGCTTTTATGTTGTCGCTAGTAAACACAAATCGCGATTATAGCTGTGCTGCAAGCTCTGTGGGCAAAAACGAACCTTTTTCCGTAACAATCTTCGTAATAAGGCGCGCCGGAGTAACGTCGAAAGCAGGATTCCAAACATCAACACCTGCAATTTGACGGGGTAAAACTTCACTAGATGAGCGTTGTTCGATTTCGATTTCAGAACCTTCGTTAAGGGTTGCATCAATCGTAGAAAAGGGTGCTGCTACATAAAAAGGAATGCCGTGTTCTTTAGCTAATACCGCAACACCGTACGTACCAATCTTGTTAGCCGCATCGCCATTACGCGCAATGCGATCCGCTCCCACAAGCACGGCATCGACTTTCCCCTGAGCCATAAGAGAAGCTGCCATGTTGTCACAAATGAGCGTTGTTGGAATGCCGACTTGGGCAAGCTCCCAAACCGTAAGACGAGCACCCTGTCCCACTGGCCGCGTTTCATCGGCATACACATGATCAATTTTGCCTTCTGCAGCTGCGCTATACACCACACCCAAAGCGGTTCCGTAGTAAAACGTCGCCAAACTTCCGGCATTGCAGTGCGTTAAAACCCTGGTATGAGCACCAAGAAGCGCCGAGCCATTTTTGCCAATCGCCCGATTAGTTTCCTCATCTTCAGCTTCCATTTGCTTAACAAGGTTAAAGAGGTTATCTGCCACCTTGTCTTCAGGAAGGCCGCTAATGCTATCAAGTGCACGATTAACGGCCCAGCGCAAATTCACTGCGGTCGGACGCGCAGTCGCGATTTCTTCTGAAGCAGCTATACAATCTTTTTTGTCGTATTCCGCCCATAAAGCCAAAGCAGCAGCCCCAGCAAGACCAATTGCTGGTGCGCCTCGCACTTCAAGCGTTTTAATAGCATGAACTACCTTGCGCCAATCTTTTGTCTCTTCAATTTGAAGAACGTCAGGCAACAAACGCTCGTTGATATAGCGAAAAACAGCGCCTTCTTCGCTTCGTACGAGTTCAACCGAGTGCGGCAAGTTTTCCATATGCAAGTTCATACCGTGAAATAACCTTTCAAAACCTTGTTACCTTTGTTTAAGCATAGCGCAGAAATATCAGCGTAGGCTATTATGACTGTATGAATACAAAGACAAAAGAGCGCGTTTTAATGGCGATGAGCGGCGGTGTCGATAGCTCGGTATCAGCACTTGTCCTTAAAGATAATGGATACGAAGTCGAAGGGGTAACTTTAAAGCTCTTCGATAATGAAGATGTATCTATAGAAAACGAAAGCACTTGCTGTTCGCTCAAAGATGCCGACGATGCGCGTCAGGTGTGCCTTGAACTTGGTATCCCGCATATCATTTACAACTTTTCGCGTACCTTTAATGAGGCGGTCATAGATCGGTTTTGTAATGGCTATCTAACAGGTCAAACCCCTAATCCATGCATTGATTGCAATCGCTATGTCAAATTTGAAGCACTGCAACAACGCCGTCGCGAATTAGGTTTTGACTATGTTGCAACTGGACACTATGCAAGGCGGCGTTTTAACGAAGATACGGGTCGCTATGAGTTGCTTCGAGGTTTAGACGACAATAAGGACCAAAGCTATGTCCTCTTTCATTTGAACCAAGACACGTTGGCTCATATGCTATTTCCGCTTGGTGAATATACAAAGCCAGAAGTACGCAAGCTTGCTGAAGAATATGGCTTTATAAACGCTGAAAAGGCGGAAAGCCAAGATATCTGTTTTGTACCCGATGGCGACTACGCATCCTTTATTGCGATGCGCACGGGAGAACATTTCGAACCAGGCAGCATCGTCAATCGCAACGGCGATGTTATCGGACAGCACACGGGGCTTATTCACTACACCGTTGGCCAACGCAAAGGCATTGGCGTTGCAGCCGCAGAGCCACTATACGTTTTCGCGAAGAACAGCGAACGCAACGAACTAGTAGTTGACACGAATGCGAATACCCTTTGCACATCGATTGAGGTATGCGATGTTAATTTTATTGCTCGCGCCAGCCTTCCCCAACCAGAACAGTTCACGGTGAAAACCCACTATCGTCAGGTTGCTAAAGCTGCAACGATTGAGCAAATTGGCGAAACGGATATTCGCATCACGTTTGCCGAACCTCAACGTGCCTGCGCAGCAGGCCAAGCTGCCGTCGTTTACGACGGCGATGTTGTGGTTTGCGGCGGAACCATCAAATAAGACGATTCATTACCTAACCCTATGCAAATAAAAAAGAACCCGCCGTTAAGCGGGTTCTTTTCTTAGTCTGTTAAAGCGAAATTACTTCGCCAGAGCAGCTTGAGCTGCAGCCAAGCGAGCAACCGGCACGCGATAAGGCGAGCAAGAAACATAGTTCAAGCCAACCTTGTGGAACTTCTTGATGGAATCAGGATCGCCACCATGTTCGCCGCAAACGCCCGTAACCAGGTTCGGGTTCGTACCACGACCACCCTTAACGGCGATATCAATCAGCTTCACAACGCCGTCGTCGACCGTAGCGAAGGGGTTAACCTTCATGATGCCCAGAGCTTCGTAATCCTTGAAGAATTTACCTTCGACGTCGTCACGGCTGAAGCCGAACGTGGTCTGCGTAAGGTCGTTCGTACCGAAGGAGAAGAAGTCAGCCTTCTCTGCGATTTCGTCGGCTGTAACTGCAGCACGCGGAAGCTCGATCATGGTGCCAATTTCAATGAAGCTAAGATCGACGCCGTCGCGCTCTTCAACTTCCTTGATAGCCTTTTCAGCTTCTTCGCGGACATAGATAAGCTCGTTTTCCATGGATACGAGCGGAATCATAACTTCAGGCTTCGGATCGAAACCTTCCTTCAGAAGCTTTGCTGTTGCCGTAGCAATTGCACGAACCTGCATTGCAGACAGACCAGGCATAACGATACCCAGGCGGCAGCCACGCAGACCCAGCATGGGGTTCATTTCTGCCATGTTTTCGGCAGCAGCAAGCAGACGCTTCGAAACAGGGTCATGTTCACCCTTGACAGCATCGACAGCTACCTTGATAGCCAGTTCCTGAGCAGAAGGCAGGAACTCATGCAGTGGCGGGTCGAGCAGGCGGATGATAACTGGCAGACCATCCATAGCCTTCAGCATTTCGTAGTAATCGCCCTGCTGAGCTTCATACAGCTTGTCGAGAGCAGCCTTATATTCGTCGCCGCCCTTTTCAGCGAGAATCATGTCAGCAACGATTTGCTTGCGGTCGCCCAAGAACATGTGCTCGGTACGGCAAAGACCAATACCCTGAGCGCCAAATTCACGCGAGAGCTTAGCATCGGCAGGGTTATCAGCATTAGCACGAACACCCAGCGTGCGGAATTCGTCAGCCCATTCAAGGATAGTATCAAGATCACCCGTAAGTTCGGGCTGAACCAAATCGACAGCGCCGAGAACAACGATACCAGTGGTACCGTCGAGCGAAATCATATCGCCTTCCTTGATAACAATATCGGTGCCAGCAACAGCAGCTTGCTTTGCAGCAGCATCAATCTTGAGAGCTTCAACGCCGCACACGCATGGAGCACCCATGCCACGAGCGATAACAGCAGCGTGAGAAGTCTTGCCACCGTGCGAAGTAAGAATACCTTCAGCAGCAATCATGCCAGCAAGGTCATCTGGCGTGGTTTCCCAACGAACCAGAACCGTCTTCTTGCCAACCTCAGCAGCTGCAACGGCAGCTTCAGCAGAGAAGACCGCAGCACCCACGGCGGCACCAGGAGATGCATTCAGGCCGCGAGCGATAACGTCATACTTAGCGTTCTTATCGAACTGAGGATGAAGCAGCTGGTCGAGCTGTTCGGGCTGTACACGACGAACAGCTTCTTCTTTTGTGATAAGGCCTTCTTTTTCCATGTCGATAGCAATCTTCAAAGCAGCAGCAGCGGTACGCTTACCGACGCGCGTCTGCAACATGAAGAGTTTGCCCTGTTCGATGGTGAATTCGATATCCATCATGTCGCGGAAATGATTTTCCAGCAGAACAAAGATATCTTCGAGTTCCTGACCAGCAGTTTCAAGACCAGCAACATGCTTCAGTTCGGAAATCGGCGAGGTGTTGCGAATGCCAGCAACAACATCTTCGCCCTGAGCGTTAACCAGGTAGTCACCATAGAATTCCTTGGTGCCGTCAGCGGCGTTACGCGTAAAGGCAACGCCCGTAGCAGAAGTTTCACCCTTGTTACCAAAGACCATGCACTGAACGTTAACAGCTGTGCCCAGGTCGTCAGCAATCTTGTTCTGCTTACGATACAGCGTAGCACGCGGATTATTCCAAGAACCGAACACAGCTTCGATAGCAAGCTTCAGCTGAGCCATAGGATCCTGCGGGAACTGAACAGCACCATCGACAACCAGTTCAGGATATTCTTCAGCACTTACACTGTCGGTGAAAATACCCTTGAACGTAGAAACGAGTGCTTCGAGATCTGCTGCGTCGAGTTCGGTGTCTTCCTTAACACCCTTAGCATCCTTAGCAGCAGTAATAGCATGTTCAAACTTGTCGCCATCGATACCCATAACAACGTTCGAAAACATCTGAATGAAACGACGATAGCTGTCCCAAGCAAAGCGGGGGTTTTCAGTCTGAGCAATAAGGCCATTGATTGAACGGTCGTTCAGACCAAGGTTAAGAACCGTATCCATCATGCCCGGCATGGACATAGGAGCACCAGAACGAACGGAAACAAGCAGCGGATCGGCATCGTCGCCAATCTTCTTGCCCATGCGCGCTTCAAGGTCGGCACGATATTCAGCAATTTCATCAAGTGCGCCCGCTGGCCAGGTGTTGTCAGCGTTTGCGTATTCCATACAAGTCTGGCAGGTGATGGTAAAACCAGGAGGCACCGGCAAACCAATATTTGCCATCTCGGCAAGGTTTGCACCTTTACCGCCGAGAATATACTTCATGTCTGTATTGCCTTCGGTAACGTTGTTGCCCTGTGCGTCCTTTCCAAATTTATAGACGCGCTTGACTGCTTCAGCCACCTTCTCCTCCTCATAATTCCTGGTTCGCCTAAGCTTGAACCAAACGGTTTCAGACATCATCCGGATGCCTGTGCATAACGTTCAATATGGTAACGCAAATCAAGGCGAATGAATCACCATTCGCCTTGATTTTCCGTGGACGGATACGCCCTTCACAATAACAATATCTTGTTATTCGGTCTTTCTTTTAGACAAAAACGTTGTGCTTTTAAATTACCTTTTATAAAGACTCGCGTTTCAGCTGAGGAGTACCCAAAGTAATCTTCAGATTGCCATTTAAACAGCGGAGTTCATCAATCATGCGCTTTTCAAGACCCTCCCCCTTCATGGCTATCTGGTATTCAAGCTGATACAAACTGCCCATATTGCTTGTTGAAACATTCAGCAATTCATAGGTGGCGGTGTAATTCGCCAGCACCTCGTCAAAAGCGCCTTCGAATTCCAGGTCTTCAGGAACCGTAATTTTAAGCGTCTTCTTCTTAGCAGATTCAGGCTGCTGCCCAAATGGAGTGCTGACATAAACCACGTTGAATATGCCTACCACGATTGTAAGAATAGCTGCCACACCGATATAGCCCATACCTGTTGCCAGACCAATAGCCATAGCAAGGAAAACGCTTCCGATATCTTTCGCCGTACCAGCAATCGAACGGAAGCGTACAAGACTAAATACGCCCATGACTGCAACACCTGCGCCGATATTGCCATTTACGAGCGTAATGACCATTTGCACAATAACTGGAAGCAGCGCAAGCGTTACAACAAAGTTCTTCGAGTAATTGTGCTTATACATATAAATGAAAGCACAAAGAAGACCTAAAACGATTGAAGCTAACGTGCACCACATTAAACCCGAGGCTGTAAGAATAGTTGTGCCTGATTCGCTTAATGTGAGCACTGACGAGAACAGTACGTCCATATATCATCCCTTTCCATCCGTATTCACATCAATGCAAATACTAGGGATGAAACCTTAAGCTACTCTGAAAGGTATTAGACAACAGGTAGCGTAACAGTAAACGTTGTCCCTGAAGAATCGCTAGTACAAACAATATCGCCTTCGTGTTCGCGAGCAATTTCTCGCGCAATAGCAAGCCCTAAACCGAAGCCGCCTTCACCCGAAGTACGCGCCTTATCGGTACGATAGAAACGATCAAAGATATGCGGAAGATCTTCAGCTGTAATAGTTGAACCCGTATTAGTAATTGCAAGCTTAGCGTAGGAGCCCTCTTTACTAAGCTTAACTTCAACAGTACCGTCTTCATCGACGTACTTTAAAGCGTTTTCAACGAGCGTCGAAGTCATCTTGCGCAATCGTTGACTATCGCCATTTACAGTAATTCCGTCAGCAATATCTTCCACGAATTGACACCCACGCTCGAATGCCACCGATTCAAATTGAAGCGTTACCCCATTAACAAAATCGCTGAAATCAAGCGGTTCAAGATGGATATCTGCACGCGATTCAACTTGTGCCAATTCAAGCATTTCATTCACAAGACCTTGCATGCTTTCAGCTTCAACTTGAGTGCTTTCAATCCATTGGCTTTGATTAGCAATGGTTTGTTCAGGATGCTTTAGCAGAATAGATGTATTAGCCAAGACAACCGTTAAAGGCGTTTTAAGTTCATGAGAAGCATCTGCAACAAATTGCCGTTGAGCGGTCCATGCCTCTTCTACTGGCCGCAACGCCCACTTGGAAAGCAAAAGTGAAATAATGAAGAAAATGGCAAGAACAACAAGACTAGCAATAACCAAACTAATAGCCAACGATTGCCAACCTGCGGTATTAGCTGCATCAGCAAAAGCAACGTAAGTCACCTTGTCTGTCGTACGCTTTTCATACAACAACCCATATTCAGTAAGGCTTCCGTTTCCATCTTCAGCTTGAGTCATAATCTGGGCAACCGAATCTATAACGCTATCATCAAGACTAGCGGTGGTAAAACCGGATACATCAGTCAAAGAGCCCGAAGAATCAAGCGAATACACCGCTACAGGGACAAGACTTCGCTCTTCAGCAGGACCACCGATACGAGGACCATATTGGCGTGTTTCTACTTGCTGAAATTGAATGCTTTCTTGCGTTACCCCGTCTTCAGTTTTTCCCCATCGATACGCATTACCTGAAAAGAATTCGCTTTCAACAAAAGGGCCGCGTCTATCTTCGACACTAAAAATCGCCTGATCAAGCTGAACGGAAAGCGCTTGATCAACTTCGCTTACTGAGCGTTGATATTCAGAAACACAGATGCCAGAAAACACAAAGGCAAGCACCACAGCTACTGAAGCCATAACGATTGCCACAAATTTGATGCGAAGCTTTTTAAGCATGAATGCCTTCCGCTCAATGAATCATGCGTTATTGCGATTCATTCTACGCTTCTTCTGTTAGGCGATAGCCAACCTTTCTAATTGTTTCAATTTGAGCTGTAGAACCAAGGAACTTAAGCTTCTTACGCAGGAATGAAATATACGCTTCAACGTTATTATCAACTGCACTTGACTCAATACCCCACACCTTTGAAATTAGGGTATCTTTCGACACAATTTGATTGTGGTTACTCATCAAGATATTGATAAGAGCAAATTCTTTAAAAGACAGGTTAATTGACTTGGCGCCACACTTTAAATCGTGACTTTCAAGATTAAGCTCTAAATCAGCAAACGAAAGTGTTTCGAAAACCACCTGTCCCGTACGGCGCGTAAGTGCACGAAGATGAGCCAGAAGCTCTGCCGGAGAAAACGGCTTGGTCATGTAATCGTCAGCACCCGAATCAAGACCTTCAATCTTGTCAGGAATTTGCGCACGAGCCGTTAGCATAAGCACGGGCGTATCGACACCTTTTCGACGGAGTTGCTTAGCTACCTCAAAGCCATCCATCTTCGGCAGCATGACATCAAGGATAACCACGTCGTAAATTCCTGATTCAGCATAATCAAGCCCCGACTGGCCGTCGTGAACCATGTCAACTTGATACTGGTTATCTTCCAGTATCTTTCCAACAGCTTTTGCGAGCCTTACATCATCTTCAACGATGAGGATTTGCATACAATCCGCCTTTCCCGTGTCTGACTTCATTCTACCGAAGAAACTGAAAGAGTCCTGAAACGCAATACTTAAATAGAGCCTCACTTTTAGGTTGTTTCAGATTTCTTTAAGAAGCACTTCGTACGATTCGAGACACAAGAGAAAGGCGGCGATTATGGCAACAGCAGCAGATACCTTTGAACGTAAAGAAAAGAAATACCTTATTACTATCGAACAGTGCGCCGCCATTAAGCAAGGACTGTTGGCTCATATGCATTTAGATGACTACGGTGCTACCCGAATCGACAGTCTTTACCTTGATACTCCAAGTCGTGATCTAATTTGTCGCTCATTAGAAAAGCCGCTTTACAAGGAAAAACTGCGTATTCGTAGCTATGGAGCTTTTTCGGAAGCTGAAACAGTTTTCGTTGAAATCAAAAAGAAGTACAAAGGCATTGTGTACAAGAGACGAGTTCGCATGAGTAGAGAAGGCGCTCGTGCCTATGTTCGAGGGTTAACATACGAAGATGCGCAGACATCCTTCCCTCTTGCTGATGGAACCGCTGAAAAGGAACTTACTCCTGGCAAGCAACAAATAGCACGAGAGATTGATGCTTTCTTTAAGCGATATAACGGCCTTCAATCTTCAATGCTCATTAGCTGCTTGCGCGAGGCTTGGTGTCCAAATGATCCTGATGACAATAATTGTGTCGACCGCATTACCTTTGACGAAGATATTTGCTACATCGACTTAATGGAAGAAACATCAGCCCAACGTCGCCATGTCACAGCTCCCGACCAGGTTGTCATGGAAATCAAATGCGCTGGAGGTTACCCAACATGGCTCTGCTCGCTTCTTTCTTCAGTTGGAGCCTATCCTCGTTCCTTTTCTAAATATGGAAACGCTTACAAACGCGTTCTAGCTGAACAAGGTAGTGTTCAGGTGCATACTTCAGATTCAGGAAAGCTATCGATTTATCGCATTCCTACAGCAAAAGAGCGCGCCGCCAAACTTGACGACACGCTCTTGCATCCTTCTGAAGGTTACACCCTCGAAGACATTATGCGGCAGGCTTCGTAGAAGAACTTTGCTTCAAACCTACTTAAGCTTTTATTTCTTTGCCATCTTTCCAAAGTCGGCAACATTAGCAAAGACAGCCACGAAACGATTAAGCAGCTTCAGGTTGTTTGCACGAACCGCCTCATCTTCGTCCATAACCATAACGTTAGCAAAGAATTCATCGATAGGCGAACGAAGCGCAGCAAGTTCTGCCAAAGCAGCTTCGTAATCATCAGCCTGCAATGCCTTTGCAACAGAGCTTTCGGCCTGGGTAATAGCTGCTGAAAGAGCATGCGAATGCTCGGTAAGCAGAGCTTCGTCTACACCAGTACCCAGCTCAGCTTCACGCAGGTTATTTGCACGAGCATAAGCCGTCGCGAGATCATCGAAGGTATCCGAATCGTTCTTACGAGCACTTTCAAGAGCACATGCACGAGCCATGATAACCATGGGCTCTTCCACGCCTGCAGCAAGCACAGCTTCAATGGTATCGGCTGCAATGCCGGAATCACGCAACATAACCTTTGTACGCGTAACGAAGAAATCGATAACCTCGGCACGAATGGCGCTGCAATCAAAGCTAAGCCCACCACGTGCATAAATATCAAGCGAAGCGTCGATTGCGCTAATAAGCGAAATATCAAGACCGTCTTCAAGCATTGCAAGAATACCGATGGCGCTACGACGCAAAGCGAAGGGGTCGGACGAACCGGTGGGACCTTGACAAACTGCAAACAAGCCACAGATGGTATCAAGCTTATCGGCTGTAGCTACAACTTTGCCGACCATCGTAGCTGGCGTATCATCGCCTGCAAAACGAGGACGATAGTGATCTGCAATGGCGTCGGCCACCTGCTGAGTTTCGCCAGCAGCCTCTGCGTAATAGCGACCCATAATGCCCTGAACGCTGGTGAACTCGACAACAGCGCCCGTCACCAGGTCGGCCTTGCACAAGAATGCCGCGCGCTTAGCGTCTTCAGCATCTTGACCCGCAAGACCAGCATCCGCACTAAGCGACGTTGCCAATTCAACAATGCGATCAGTCTTAGCGCGCGTGGTACCCAACGATTCCTGGAAGACCACTTCATTAAGCTTTTCAACATAATCCTGAAGCGGCTTCTTCAGGTCTTCATCGTAGAAGAACTTCGCGTCATACAGACGAGCTGCAACTACACGCTGGTTGCCATCAACAATGTTGTCATGGAATTCCGGGTTACCATTCGACGTAATAAGGAACTTATTCGAAAGCGAACCATCGGCATTAAACAGCGGGAAGTAACGCTGATGCACCAACATGGCGTCAACGGTTATTTCCTTCGGCACAGCCAAGAACAGTTCATCGAACTGACCAACCATAACCGTCGGGAATTCAGTCAAGTTGATAACTTCTTCCATGGTCTTTGCAGGAAGTTCAGCCACCAAGCCTGTTTCTGCTTCGATAGCCTTAACCTGTTCGCGAATCGAAGCTTCACGTTCAGCTTCACTTGGAACAACCTTAGCCCCGCGCAGTACATCGATAAGCGCATCTGCGCTTTCAACGGTATGGGGACCAGGAGCCAAGAAACGATGACCACGCGTTGTGTTGCCGGCAGTTAAACCTGCAAATTCGACAGGAACAACGACATTGCCCAGCATAGCAAGCAGCCAACGTACCGGACGGCTAAACTGTTCGCGACGGCTACCCCAACGCTGCGACTTCGGCCAAGAAATAGCAGTAATAAGATTACCAAGTAATTCGGGCAACAAGGCAGCGACATCAAGCGACGGCGTTTCCTTTACGGCATACACGTATTCGGTGCCGTTTTCATCGCGACGCTGAAGCGTAGAAGGGTCAACACCCTTGCCACGTGCAAAACCAATAGCAGCCTTGGTGGGTTCACCATTTTCATCAAACGCAATTTTTGCAGCAGGGCCACGGAATTCTTCAACAGCGGCTTCAGTAACCTCAGGAACATCCGCAACAAGAACAATCAAACGACGAGGTGTGCTGTACACCTTGATTTCGCCATGCGGAATCTTTGCGCCATCAAAAGCAGTTGCCGTTAAACCAGCCAGCTTTTCCGTTGCTGCATGCAAATCAAATGCGGGAAGTTCTTCAGTGCCGATTTCGAAGGCAAGCGTCTTATTCGCCATCTGCGGCCTCCTTATCATCGGTCGAAATACTTTGCCCGACGACATGCTGCAGATAGCTAGCGCAACAGGCTTTTGCAATGGTACGCACGCGCAAAATATAGCCCATGCGTTCGGTCTGAGAAATAACACCACGAGCATCAAGCAAATTGAATGCGTGCGAGCACTTCAGTACGTAATCGTAAGCCGGAAGCGGCAAACCAGCTTCCAGGACGCGATTGCATTCGCGCTCGTAGCGATCGAATTCACCAAACAGGAAATCAGTATCGGCTACTTCGAAGTTGTAAGCCGAGAACTGGCGCTCGTTTTCAAGAAACACGTCGCCATACGTAAACACGGTGCCATCAGCGCCACGGCTCCAAATAATGTCGTAAACGCTGTCGACGCCCTGAATATACATGGTTAAACGTTCAAGACCATAGGTGATTTCTGCAGGAACAGGATCGCATTCAAAACCACCGACCTGCTGGAAGTAGGTAAATTGCGTAACTTCCATGCCATCGATCCAGACTTCCCAGCCCAGACCCCAAGCGCCCAGCGTGGGGGACTCCCAGTCGTCTTCTACAAAACGAACGTCATGTTCATCAGTATTAATACCGATTGCACGAAGGCTATCCAGATACAACTGCTGAACATCGTCAGGAGACGGCTTCAAAATAACCTGGAACTGATAATAATGCTGCAAGCGATTTGGATTTTCACCATAACGACCGTCAGTCGGACGACGAGACGGCTGAACATACGCCGTACGCCAAACACCAGGGCCTAAAGAACGCAACGTGGTTGCCGTGTGAAACGTACCAGCACCCACCTCGTTATCGTAAGGCTGCAAAACCACACAGCCCTGATCAGCCCAATAGCGCTGAAGATTCATAATGACGTCCTGGAACGAGGGCGCCGTTTCTAACTTACTTGATGCCATGCCTTTCCTTTCCAGTCGCGCGCATGCGCTACGACAATAATCCAAAATCGCTAAAGGGCCAGTAGATTAATGCAGCTCGACCCGTGATAGAGCTTAAAGGAATTGCCCCGAAATAACGTGAGTCTTGAGAGCTTGTGCGGTTGTCGCCCATAACCCAAACATAGCCTTCGGGAACCGTATAGGGATAGGTAATAGTAACCCCTGCCGCCGTGCGGTTAAGAGGATTGGATTCTTTACCATTAACGTAAGGTTCGCTTAAAGCCACACCGTCAAGGATTACTTTGCCATCCTTTAAATCGACAGTTTGACCGCCAACCGCAATAACACGCTTAATCAACGTACGACCATCGACTTCAGGGTCGTCAAACGTAACGATATCGCCCTTTTCGGGTTGACGAGTGTAATAGGTAATCTTTTCGGAAAACACCATGTCGCCTGTCATGATGGTTTCTTCCATTGAACCAGACGGAATTTCGTAAGGAACAAAAACAAACATGCGTAAAGCAACAACACCAAGCGCAACAATGCACAACATAAGAATTATGCTAAACAACGTACGCAGCGTGCTTGACGTACGCGATTCAGCGTGTTGTCCCGAGTCCATGCTCGCTTCGCCCCTTTCGTAGGAAAGCTCCTGATAGTCACAATAAGATTGCGAACCTACATAATACCTCGATGACTGGAATAGTCAGTTAATCAAGAGAACTTTCCAAAAATTTCAAATCGTTTTCCGTAAGCTGTGCTTCTTCCAACAAATCCGGTCGTAAAGCCGCTGTTCTTAAAAGGCTTTGTTCACGCTTCCAACGAGCTACAGCAGCATGATCCCCTGAAAGCAATACAGGAGGAACCTGCTTACCCATAAAGTCAGCTGGTCGCGTATATTGAGGATGCTCAAGCAAGCCCTGAACAAAGCTTTCGTCTTCGGCGCCACCATCAGCGCCAAGAACACCGTCTATCTTTCGAACGACTGCATCGATGACAACCATCGATGCAAGTTCGCCACTAGTAAGAACATAATCGCCAAGCGAAATTTGATAGTCAGCTAAATCATAAGCACGTTCGTCAATGCCTTCATAGTGGCCGCAGATGAACAAAAGACGTTCTTCTTTTGATAGCTGAGTTGCAACTTCATCGTTAAAGACACGACCACATGGTGTTAAAAAGACGACTTTTGGGCGCGGACCACCTGCATGACGAGGAGTAGGCCCTGTAAGCGGCTGCTCATTTCCTGTAGGAACAACCGAAGGCAAGCCAACACTAATACCCGAAATCGCTTGATATGCTTCGAAGATTGGTTCGCACTTCATAACCAAACCAACGCCACCACCATAGGGGTCGTCGTCTGTCGTGCGATGTCTATCATGCGTCCAATCGCGTAAATCGTAAGCGCAAAAATCAAGAAGGCCCTTATCCTGAGCAATCTTCATCATGGACGATCCCATAACCGAATCGTACATATGCGGAAAAGTTGAAAGGGTTTCGATTATCACGCTGGTTCCTATCAGTGCTCCAAAAGCCTATGCAAAACAACAGTTTGAACGCTTGTTGTTCCCCATTTCATTACAAATCTAGTAAGCCTTTGGGTAATGAAACATACACCACACCAGCTTCGATATCTACTTCATGCACGATTTCGTCAACAACAGGTATCAAAACGATACCTCCATCAGGTCGCCCAACTTCGATTAAAGACTGAGCGGGATTGTCGACAACGCCGGCAACCGTGCCGATTTCGCCGTGCGTATCATCGATGACAGCCCAGCCTTCCCAGACTGCAGGAGCTGACTCGATAGCTTCATCGCGAAGAGCGTCCTGAGGAATCAAGCAATGCGACCCCACAAGTACTTCAGCCACTTCGCCCGTAACTTCTTTAAAAGTAACCTCGGCAGATACATCGTCAAGGAATCGTACTTCTGAAACAGTGGCCCGACGAGGGACATCAAGCTGAGGTGGTACAAAAGCAACCTCGTCACCGACACTCAGTAAAAAAGGAAGGCCCGCCGTAGCTCGTACGACGAACCTCCCATTTAGATTCCTAGTTTTTGCTAGAACCGCGACGTCAGTCCAGGTTTGCATTTAGTCGAGAATCTCTACTTCCACGCGCATATCGTTACGCGACGCAGCTGCACGAGCCAACGTGCGAATCGACTTAATAACGCGCCCTTGACGGCCAATAACCTTGCCAGTGTCTTCTTCGTTTACGCTGATTTCGATGATGACAGAACCATCTTCTTCGTGAGAAGTTACTTCAAGATCTTCTTCGAAGTCGACAAGCGGACGAACAACGCATTCAACAAGGCCGGCGATGTCCTGCTTTTCTTCAGACATCTGCAGTCCTTTACGCGTTATCCTTCAGCAGGCGTGCAACCGTATCGGTCGGCTGAGCGCCAACGCCCAACCAGTAATCAACACGTTCCTTGTCGAAAGAAACAAAGGACGGGGTTACACACGGATTGTAACGACCAACTTCTTCGATGAAACGGCCATCACGCGGCTTGCGCGAATCGGAAACAACAATGCGATAATACGGACGCTTCTTAGCGCCGTGACGTGCGAGGCGAATCTTAACTGCCATGTAAATGAACTCCTTTTTGCTTTAATCATGCTTTAAAAACAGCAACACAGCATGATACGTCCCGATTGCGCGTTTGACAAGCCTATAAACGCAGTTCAACCAAATCGCACAACCTAATCAAAAGCATCTACTGCCACAACACA
>JAZQRZ010000078.1:0-41540 GCA_045629845.1 Eggerthellaceae bacterium
ATGATTAAGTTTGAGAGTACTGAAGAGCTTGTTGCTACCGTTACTTCCAACATCGAATGGGTTCGCACTAATTTGAAATAACTCAAATTAGTGCATTAACCTTGTCTATGTCGCAATACTCTTAGATTCTGTCATCGGGCATTACTTTGTTTAATACCCAAGCTTCGGCTCGTTGGCATTCGGACAGGAAAGCTACCAATTGACCAGCGATGCTACACCGACTGCACCGGTGAACGCTTGCGATTCTGGTAGTTCAAGACCCGTTTTTGAAACAATCATTGTGATGGTTTCATCAGCAATAATCGTTGGCTTACACGCGCTTCCGTTTTGCGCGTTTAAGCCACTTGGAACGTCGGCGGCATACACAAACGTGCCTTTGCTATGACATACATTTGATACGCTAATCCATGCATCAAATGGGCCCTTAACGGTTTCGCCCGTAAATCCCGTACCAAGTAGCGCATCAACGATTACCTCTGCATTACCCATAATACTTTCAAGCGTATCTTTGTTGGGGTTCAGGTAAACACTTGCCTCATAGCGTTCAAGTTCTAATTCAGCCGCACAAGCTGCATCGTGCGCAGGCTGAGCCTTCAAATCACGTGGCAAACGAGCACAAATAACCGAAACCGGATGTCTTTTCTTAGCTAATTCAGCTGCAGCAACCCATCCATCGCCGCCATTATTACCGTTACCGCAAAGAATTACGATGTTTGCATGCGAATGTTTCTCGTGAACACGATACGCCAGTGCCCTACCCGCTCGATTCATCAGTTCAGAAAGCGGTGTACCGCTTGCATTAATTTTGCGCTCCAGTTCAATAACATCAGGAACATCGAAAATGTGTGAGTGTTTATCGAATAGGGGCACTAGCAAGCTGTCATCGTTCATGGTTAGTCCTTATGGCTACTGGATAAGCTTGGGTAAACTGAATCGTATTATATGATTCAGTTCATATGCACTTTTTATTCGGTCGCATCTTTTGCAAAATTCCTTGCAAGGATTTCTTTCCCCCAATCGTTTTATAGATGTAAGAGCAAACGATTGAAAGGAATTCAAATGAGTGCTGCAATAAAACGAAATACATTATTATTGATTTTAGCAACGTTGGTCGTCGCTTTATTTGCTGCTGTTACTCCAGCGTTAGCTGATGATTCTCAAGCTGAACAAGCGTATCCAATATGTAAATGCGGATTATTTACCGATGAAGACGGCGATGGAATTTGCGATTTCGCAAATGCGTGCAAGAGTTATCAGAAAGCCTGCATAAATGCAGCTGAGCAAGCACATGGAAAGATGTTTGGAGCGCATAAAGGTGGCAATAGCTATATCGATGAAGACGGTGATGGAGTCTGCGATAATGCAGCCACTAGACAGGGTATGGGCTATGGGCGTGGCGCAGGAAACGGAGCTGGCTGTAGTAATAGCAACTGCGGTCATCACGGGTGGCAAGGCTAATATCTGGTAAGAAGACTCAATGAGCGTGTCTGAACGGACAGAAAGAGCTTTAGACAGATATGCCGATATGATTTGGCATATCTGTCTTATGCGCACCCAACAACCAAGCGATGCGCAAGACGCGTTTCAGGATACTTTTGTTAAGCATCTAACATATTCAAAGCCATTTGATGACGCTAATCATGAGAAGGCTTGGCTTATCCGTGTAGCAATCAACACGTGCAATGATCAGCACAAAAGAGCATATCAGTCTGATACTGAGCTAACTGATGTTATTCGAGTATCCACTCTCGATCAACCAGGAAATGAACTTTCAGAAGTTCTTGATGCAATGATGTCATTATCTACTGATCAACGAACTGCCTTGTACCTCAGCGCGGTACAAGGATATTCAGCAAGTGAAATAGCTGACTATATGAACACTGCAACAGGAACGGTGTATTCGTGGATTTCAAGAGCTCGTGAACAGCTGAAGGAGGCGTTAAAATGAATGACATGCAGCTAGATTGCCTGCTAAAGGGCACTTTCGATAGCATTCATACTCCTGATGTGGTTCTAAATACAACACGAAACGTCGTTTCTAAGGATGCAAGCGAAATTCAACCTACAAAACAGCGACTCCGTCCATCAAGAGCTCGCACAATTCTTGCGATTGCAGCCTGCCTTGTATTGGTTGCGATAATTCCTGTCGGGATGTATTTATATAACGATGTAAGAACTATTGTGACCATGGATATTAATCCCTCTGTAGAGCTGTCTCTTAATAGGTTCAATATTGTTGTAAATGCAGCAGGCATGAACGCTGATGGACAAGAATTACTTGATGCAAACCCTGTGAAGGGTATGCCGTGTGAAGCTGCCCTTGAAAAGCTTATGATGACAGAGCAGATTCAAAATGCTGTCGAAGATAATAATGCCCTGGAAGTTGTCGTATTCTCTGTTGATGGGTCTTCTACCACAACGACTGAAGAAATAGTTAAAACAGCAAGCAAAAACACCGGTTGTCATTCTTCGTGTTCAAGCGCATCAAGCGAAGAATACAATCAAGCACAGCAACTTGGGTTAACCGTTGGAAAATACAGAGCCTACTTAGCACTTTGTGAAGCTGGACTTGAGGTTAGCCCTGAAGAAGTTCGAAATATGACCATGCGAGAATTACGTGACATGATTTCGGCGGCAGGTGGAAGCATTCCGAAAGGCGAAGGAATGCATAGTTACCAAGGCAACGGTCTTGGTCATGGACAAGGGGCCGCACACGGAAGCGGGTACGGCAATGGCAGTGGCGGTGGACACCGCCACCAACAAGCTAACGGGTGATTACACAAGGTCCTTTTCGATGCGCAGGGTAATCATGGCGCCAATATCGTAAGCATCTCCGCCAGGGTTGTCGTGATCGCAGGTCAGGTTAAACCCGACAATGCGTTCTGACTGTCCAGGCACATTTTCATAAATGACCGCAAGTGTCATATCGTCGGTTTCTTTAATCTCAACGCGACGATTGTCGTTAAGCTGCATGGTACCCGCAGAAATGAACAGCGTATCTTTAACTGCAATAGTATTCGTGGCGATAGAACCTCGTAGTACAAGTGACTCATCTGGAAGTTGGCCATTTAATTCGGCGGCAATTACCGCACCCGCACACGCACCTTGAAGTGCAGCGTTCTTCCAAATGCCTACAATGCGCTTTTCGCCAGAAATCAATTCGGTTCCCTGCGCAACATCGCCTGCTGCATAAACGTCAGGATGACTTGTTCGCATGTATTCATCAACGATGAGTCCGCGATCACGGGTAAGCGTGTTCTCTTTAATGAAATCAAGGTTGGACTTCATGCCATGCGAGACTGCAATTTCGTCAAACGTAGCACTTTCACCGTTTGAGAACGTTACCAAAAGCCCGTCTGAGGTACGTTTTACCGCTTGAATTGTTTGGCCGAGTCGTAACGTAACGCCCGAAGCCTGAAGACCGCGTTCAAAACGCTGAGCAACTTCTGGCAGCGCATTAAAGTCCAATACATGCGGGCTCATACCAACCAGCGTGCATTCCAAATGGTGATTCAGGGCTGCTTCCAGGGTTTTCAGTGCCACCATGGAAGCGCCACTTACCAATACTCGTTTGCAAGTAGCTGCCTCGAAAGCATCTTTCATACGCTGAGCATCTTCTAGTGTACGCAAGACAAGCGGACGATACTGCACGTCGCCTTGAACTGTTGGAAAGCCTATTGTTGTAGGCGTAGCACCTGTTGCTACAACGCACTTGTCAAAGGTGTATTCCCCTTGTGCGGTTTTAATTAGGTGCTCGCTTGAGTCAAGTTTTAGTACCAGTTCGTGGCTAATTACATCAACTCTTAAGTCGCCAAGTTCTTCTTCAGTCCAAGGAAAACATTCGTCATAAGTCTTTTCACAACCTGCATAATAAGACGTAAGGATTGGACTGTACGGCTTTGCGTCAGCATCGCTAAATGCAGTAATGGTGCCGGTATAACCAGCTTGGCGAAGACCAATTGCGGCGTTTACACCAGCAGTTCCAAAACCAATAATCGCAACAGGAATATGCTTTGTTTCCTTAGTCATTTTCATCCCTCATTACGCAAAGACTTCGGCAAGCCACGGGCCATATTCACCAGACCACATGCTTCCAAGCTGATAGAAGACAATATTCCAATCAATTTGGCTATTAAAGAGCAGCTCGGTGTAGTGCTTATTGCTAATAGGCCTTGGAGCACCAAGAAGCCTGTAAGCATACGTATAGGTACACGTTGGGCACATCGTAATAATCGTGGACCCATCGGGTGCAAACGACATCTTGCTATCTGCCTGCTGCGCTTGGCGGTCGGGCTGAAAAGCACTGACAGCGCCACCCGCACCGCAGCATCCGTGGAAAACTTTAATAACCTGATCTTCGATTCCTAGAAGCGAGCTTGTTTCTTCAAGGTAGCTTCCATCACGGTCTTGGCACGACTTCGAAATACACAAATCACCTTCTGGCAAAGGACGCTTAGACGTGAATCCATTTTCCTTAAGGAATGAAACCAATGTACATACTTCAACATCTACGCCACTACGCTTAAGAGCAGCTTTCATATCATTAGCGCAGCCAGGACAAACGCATACAAGACGCTTTGCGCCAGAGGCTTTGATCTCTTCGACGTTATGGTTGCATAGCTGGTTAGCGCGCTCAAAGAAACCAGCGCTTTTAAGCGAGGAGCCACAGCAATGATCAATCATGGTTGGCTTCTTGCAATACTTCGTAAACTCTTCGAAGATTTCTCGAGTAAGCTCGGGGGCATAAGCGGCCAAAGAGCAACCTGGGAAGAAAGCGACATCGCAGTCAGTTTCGGCAGGATGCTCGTCAGTTTCTATATGGACTGTTAAATCGGTGTAGCCAATGCCATGAATGGCACGGTAGGCTGTAAAAATATCCCACTCTTCATCAACAAGTACGCTTGACCAAGCTTCTCGTTCGATAAGTCCTAGGTTTTGAAAATCTACGCGAGCATGGTAAATAAGGTCGCACACATCATTATGAGCAAAGCAGGTATTCTTGCACGACGTACAGAAGAAGCACCCTCGAACGGCTTGGATAAGCTTTGGATTTGAAGCAATGCGCATTCGAACCTGTTCAGCTGATTCAGCGTTTCGATCTGCTGCCAGCATTTCCTTTGCGATTTCACCAAGCGTCATATCTGCTGCCTGAAGTGATGAACATGCAGGTGTGCAATGACCACATTGGGTACATTGACCTGCAAATTTCCAATAGGAGTCAGCACACTCGAGAAAACTCATTCATGACCTCCTGGTCTTGGAAGACCTACCCTCTGTTTATCCCCATGTAGATGAGCCTGCACCACCAGATGATGCAGTACCCCCAAAGAGTGAATTAACGTTGCCAGATTGCATGGCGTCAAACACCATTGGATACAAGAAAACGAGTGCAATAATATTGATAATGAGTGCAGCACCAGCAAGAACTAACGCCATGACACCAAGTTTCATTAAGGCAGCTTGCACATCGGGTGCGGAACTTCTTGATGCAGCGATTTTAGCGAGCTTTCGATTGGCTATAAAAGCGCAAACGAGCGATGCGGAGCTAAGAATAATGCCACCAATAAAGAAGGAAACAATAGCGGCGATCTGCGAATAGGTAATAAGCCGCCTTGCGCTTTCGAAATCAGCAATTTCCGAACCCTTAAGTTCAAGATATGCTTGACCAATGTAACCGCTCTTTGTTTGGCTTTCTGGGTTATTGATTGGTTCTTGGCGATTTGACATACCAGTCTGGGGCCCAGGATGCCAACGAGTAGGAGGCTCAGGGGCTTCCTGATTGCTCCTTGAGTTAGACACTGGTTTGGGCTCTTCAGTGCAATCTTCTTGAGATGCTATTTGCTTGTCTTCGTTTTCGTTGAAATTATTCTGTTCTGTCATGTAAATCACTATAGCAAGACTATATGAAATCGGCGCCCGAGAGCGCCGATGAAAACCGATGTTAACCGTAATTACGCGCTTACTCCACTACTTCCAAAGCCCCCTGCCCCTCGTTGTGTTTCGCTAAGCTCTTCAGCTTCTTCAAGAACAACGGGTGGCGTAGCCATGATGACGAGCTGCGCGATACGATCGCCATGTGCGATAGTAAAGTCTTCATGAGGATCGAGGTTAACAAGAATAGCTTTAATTTCACCGCGATAATTGCTATCGATAAGACCAGGAGCATTAACGATGGAAATGCCGTGTTTTGCGGCTAAGCCACTACGCGGCAAAACAAAACCCGCATACCCCTGAGGAATAGCAAGAGCGATTCCGCACGAAATCATTTTGCGTTCGAATGGCTTTAATACAGCGTTTTCAGCTGCGCGCAAATCAAGCCCAGCATCGCCTAGATAGGCGTAGGCTGGCATATCGAGTGTTGTGTCCAGTCGCTTTACAGGTACCGTAATAGTTTGTTGCATGATTACCTAAGTTCCTCGAGTGCTGCAGCGAACTCTTCGATGTTCTTGAAGTCTTTGTAGACGCTGGCAAATCGAACATAAGCAACGTCGTCGAGAGACTCAAGCTTTTCGAGAACCTTAGTTCCCAGATTGCGCGAAGTAATTTCGTTACGCGGAGCAGCTCGCAATTCGGATTCGATATCGTCGATAAGAGTTGTAATTTGGTCTGGAGATATAGGACGCTTTGCACAAGCAAGGGTTACTGAACGAACAAGTTTGTTGCGATCGTACGTTTCTGACGAGCCATCAGATTTAGTTACAAGCAGAGGGCTATCGCCTAAACGCTCGTACGTCGTAAAGCGATGCTTGCATTCGAGGCATTCACGCCTACGACGAATGGTAGAGCCATCATCGGACGGGCGCGAGTCAACAACTTTTGATTCGGGAAAACCGCAAGATGGGCAACGCATGATGAATACTCCTTCGTTTAAACCGCATTGCCCATAGAATACCACTTATATGAGAATTACAACCGAGGAATACTACATATTGTTTGATATGTGCTCGGTAGAAGGCTTTTTGAGCAATATATAGGCTATTTTGTAGGGTAATTTATCCCAAATGCTCTTAAGCGCCCAAAATGAGCGAGATTATTGCAATACATGATGCCCCCGCTGAAAGCGCTGCAATGCCAGCTTTTGAAAACTTGTTATAAGGACACCCTTGCATGCTTTCATAGCGCAAACTGCAATACATTTCACTTGAATTGAAAACGTGCTTTATAAAAGAAACGAGCTGAGATGTAGTGTTGTTGCCTTTTGGCTGCACTGCCCTTTTGCTTTGCGATTTTGTTCCTGACACCTTTGGGAATGCAATAATCGTTGCTTCTACTGGCCTGGTTTGAGGGCGAGATATCTTAAGAGCAGATGTTCCGTTCGTATAAGAATTCGCGACTGTTCTCATCATTTTTTCCTCCTACCCTTGCACAGAACCTTTGTTCGTGTGTATAATAAGCCGAACAAAGGTTCTTGTCAACGAAAAATCAAACATTTGTTCTGAAAGGTGGAATCATGGCTGATAAGTTGACCAAGCGCCAACAGGCGGTTATGGATAGTATTGAAAAGTGCATTCGCGAAAAAGGCTACGGGCCAACTGTTCGCGAAATTTGCTCTGACCTCAATCTGTCCTCCCCTTCAACTGTTCATGTTCACCTGAAAACACTCGAACAAAAGGGTTACATTGTGCGCGATCCTTTGAAATCGCGTTCTATTTCGCTTCCAAACCAGCACATCGGTGCCGAAGATGCTGCTTCTAATGTTATTAGGCCTAGCTTCAGCAAAATTGTTGATGTTCCACTCGTAGGCAATGTGGCAGCAGGCGAACCAATCCTTGCTGAAGAAAATATCACCGATACTATTTCTTTGCCGACCGATATTGTGGGCGATGCTCCTTCATTTATGTTGTCAGTACGTGGCGAATCCATGATTGAAGCCGGTATCAACGATGGCGACTATGTTGTTGTTAAAGAGCAACCTGTTGCCAACAATGGCGATATCGTTGTGGCCATCATTGAAGATGGCGCCACAGTAAAGCGCTTCTACCGCGAGAAGAATCATATTCGCCTGCAGCCTGAAAACTCTTCAATGGAACCAATAATCACGACTGACTGCCAAATTGCAGGTAAAGTCGTTGCTGTATTCAGACGAATCTAAGCTGAGCTTTTGGTGCGGTGCTTAGTAAAAGTCTTTAGCACCCATCATCAGAACGAAATAGATGTGCAACATCAGACGGTGCGTACAATAACAAGTGCGTACCGTCTTCTTCATGTGTCTCACTGATGATGTGACAGCGCTTGTGTGCAACTGATACTAGGTCACCACGATGATAAGGAATAACTACGTCAAGCAAATCATCCCGAGCTGCAGCGACCTTAGCAATTCGTTCAATCAGCGCATCTATACCATCGCCCGTTTCCGCTGAAACAAGAACAGAATCGGGATAGGTTTCTTGCAATCGACGAGCAGCGTCAGCCGAAGCAAGCAAGTCTTTCTTATTGAATACAATAATGCGCTCGATTTTTTCAGCGCCAATTTGGTGCAACACTTCATCGACTGTATCCATTTGATACGTCAACTCTTCTGAAGAGCCGTCAACGACATGCAAAATTAAATCAGCACCGTTGATTTCATCAAGCGTAGACTTAAATGATTCAACCAAAGTAGTTGGAAGCTTACGAATAAACCCAATTGTGTCGGTGATTGTTACTTCGCGTCCTTCAGGTAATCGCAGCTTACGCGTGGTGGAATCAAGGGTTGCAAATAACTTGTCATAACTTAAAACGTCAGCGTTAGTAAGCCTATTGATAAGGCTTGACTTCCCTGCGTTAGTGTAACCAGCAAGGGCAATTTTGAACGTTCCGCTTTTATAGCGGCTTTCACGCTGAATTGCGCGTCGTTCGTCTAGTCGAGCAAGCTCTCGTTTAATAGAGGAAATGCGCTTCCGAACCATACGACGGTCAACTTCAAGCTGACTTTCGCCTTCGCCAAAGCGCGAACCAACGCCACCGCCCATGCGGTTTGAAGCTAAGTGTGCCCACATGCCGCGCAAACGGGGGTAAAGATACTCGTTCTGAGCTAGCCTAACCTGCAAACGACCTTCTTTGGTAGTGGCGTGAAGAGCAAAGATATCCAAAATGAGAGCCGTTCGATCAATGACTTTCACATCGCGATCGACGGTCTTTTCCAAATTAGCCTGCTGAGAAGGCGTTAATTCATCATCAAAGATAACAACATCCGCCGCATAAGCGCGACATAGCTCTGCAATTTCGATTGCCTTGCCACTTCCAACAAACGTACGGGGATTAGGAGCATCAAGCTTCTGAGTTGTAACAGCTACAACTTCTGGACCCGCGGTATCAACAAGTCGAGCTAATTCGTCGAGCGACGACTGAACAGGCCAAGGAGAACCAGGCCATTCAATTCCGACAAGAATAGCTCGCTCGTGTATTTCTTCAGACTGTCGCATAAGCTAATAGTACCCGAAAGATTATTCGTAGTGCCCGTTAGAGGAACAAATGATTCCTAGCGCCTGCTCGGTCATGGACTGCAAATCAAG
Source organism: Eggerthellaceae bacterium (assembly GCA_045629845.1). Taxonomy (GTDB): domain Bacteria; phylum Actinomycetota; class Coriobacteriia; order Coriobacteriales; family Eggerthellaceae; genus UBA9715. Next base: position 9,495 of record JAZQRZ010000078.1, read on the forward strand.
CGTATCTGCATTTATCCAGGCAATGCGTTGTTCTTTTCTAAACCATGTACGCTGACGCTTTGCGTAACGACATGTCGCGGTTTTAATTTGCTCGATAGCTTCATCTAAAGTTTGATTGCCATCAAGTGCGGCCACAATTTCTTTGTAGCCAATAGCCTGAGGTGCAGTAATACCATCACGGAAGCCTTGGGCTAATAAGTTTTGGACTTCTTCAACCAACCCATCGCGAATCATGCTGTCGACACGCAGAGAAATGCGCTGTCTTAAAACATCAGGATTAACTGACAGACCAATCCAAATTGAAGGCACAATCTGAGGAATCCGAGAAAGCATTTCTTTCCGTTGTGCGTAGCTTTCCCCTGCCTCAAGCATTTCAAATGCTCTTACAACGCGTTTGACATCGTTTTCAGCAATGACGCTCGCGCTTTCAGGATCTGCTTCTTCTAAACGAAGCCACAGCTCGTGCGCACCATGTTCTTCGGCATAAGCAGTGTATCGATCGCGTACCGCATTGCCTACCTGTTCGCCTTCTGCAAAGTCATAATCGTCAATAGCAGCTCGAACATAAAAGCCTGTTCCGCCACATAGAACAGCCTGCTTACCACGAGCATCGATATCTTTAAAGCACTGGCGCGCGTAGGATTGAAATAAAGCCGCCGAATATGGTTCACCTGGATTAATTAAATCAAGACCAAAATGAGGCACGAGCTGTTCAGAAGGAAGCACTTTGCCAGTACCTATATCCATGCCTTTGTATATTTGCATGGAATCAGCGCTGACAATTTCACAGTTAAGTGTCTGCGCAACAGATTGCGCAAGCGCAGATTTACCCGAGGCCGTAGGCCCAACAACACAGATAACAGGCTTTGATACCTTAACTTCTGTCTGCATGGCAATCAGTGGAAATCTGTCCGCGCAGATACCAGGTGCGGGCTTCATCAATAGTGACTGGTAAGGTTGAACCAATAATATCGTTTGCGCTTACATCCTGTGGGAGTGGTGCGTGAACAGTAATGTTTTCAGGGCTACGACCAGTAATAATTAAGCTATCTTTCTTAGAGACGCCTTCAAATAAGACAGGTACGGTTTTACCAGCTTGGGCCTGATTAAAATCGTAAGCCCCCTGCTCTACTACAGCACGAAGGCGATCAAAACGTTCCTGAATCACTTCGCGGGGTGTAGTATCAACTATTTTCGCAGCAGGTGTTCCTTCACGCTTAGAGTAAATAAAGGTGAAAACCTGCGAATACCCGATATCTTTAATGAGGTTGTATGTACCCATGAAGTCTTCTTCGGTTTCTCCAGGGAATCCAACAATGATATCGGTTGACAAAGCAATACCAGGACAAGCCTTACGAAGCTTTTTAATAAGTTCGCGATAGTGTTCGATGGTATAAGAACGATGCATCGCTTTAAGAATCTGATTAGACCCAGATTGTGCAGGCAGGTGAAGTGCAGGCATGAGATTTGGAGTATTGCCAAATGCTTCAATGACTTCATCAGTAAGATCTTTTGGGTGGCTTGTAGCGAAACGTAAGCGTTCAATACCAGTATCTGCTACAGCCTTTAAGACTTCAGCAAAACGGGGTTCGCCATATAAATCGCGCCCATAGGAATTAACGTTTTGTCCGAGCAGGGTAATTTCTTTTACACCTGCTTCAACATAACGGCGCGCTTCATCAACAACATCTTCGAAAGGTCGAGACTTTTCGCGGCCGCGTACATAAGGCACAACACAGTAGGTGCAGAAATTATTGCACCCGATGGTAATAGGAAGCCAAGCTGCCCAATCGTGTTCACGAACCGAAGGAAGATCGGTTGGGAAGTCGTCAGATTCTTCCAGTGTTTCTGCCGTTCGCGAACCATTCTGTAGGACACCATTAATTAGTGATGGCAAAGAAGCAAGGTTGTTGGTACCAAACACTACATCGACATGAGGCAACGATTCAAGGAGCGCTTCCCCATCGCGTTGGCCAATGCAGCCACCAATTGCCACGATGCGCTTTTGTAAAGGCGAACCAGACCTAAGTGGGATGTTCTTCATGCTTGAAACTTGACCCATAAGGCGTACGTCAGCTGCCTCACGAACGCAGCACGTCATAAATACGACTATATCGGCTTCTTCGATAGAATCGACAGCAACAGAACCTAAGCCTTCAAGCATGCCTGTGACACGCTCGGAGTCATGTTTATTCATTTGACAGCCGAAAGTTAATACATGAAACGTTAGGTCCCAAAAATGACCTTGAGAAGAATCGAGCATCAAAAACCTTTTACATTATCGAAGACTGAAAGTCATCACCATCGAACTCGGCAGCGCCATGAAGGTACTGAGCCTTTATCGAAAAATGAATAGCAGTTCGATATTCGCCATCGATGATGATGTCTGCAAACGAAGGAATGCATGCAATTTCGATGCCGACTGGCGAAAGAAAACCGCGCGAAATCGCAATGGCTTTAATCGCTTGGTTTACGGCGCCAGCGCCAACTGCTTGCATTTCGACAGGCACGCCATCTTTAACCATGCCAGCAATAGCACCAGCTACAGATGCAGGAGATGACTTGGAAGAAACCTTTAGGCAGTTTGTGCCTGATTGCTGTTCGCTTGTCTGCATACCATTCCTTTTGCGTGTTAGCGTTTCGATAGCGAATGTGGTTCGTTCGATATGCTGGTCATTACTTTGATTAGTCTATTCTAGCTGCTAATGACAGGTATTTCAACGAAAAATGAGCAGTTTTGAACAGACGATGCACGAGATGAAGATCTTAGTCACGCTTTACAACTGGAATAGAAATAGTAATGCGGTCCTTTGACGCTTTAACGCTTGGTTCAACGTTATCTTCCAGGTAATAGCTTTCTGCAATATCTTGGAAGACGGGGCGAATTGCATCAGCAAGCAAAGCTGCATCTTGTTTAGCAAGCTTGAAGCTTCTGGCATCCAAAGCTTTCTGAGCGGATGTCTTCTTCAATTGTTTTTGCTGGCTACTATCACTAATTTCAATTCGGTCAAGAAGTGCGTCGGCTTCATCAATTTCGCCATCAAGTATGCGACGAGCACTTCGTGGCGAAATCTCTAAACCCATTTCTGATGCTAACTGAGAGAAAGTATCTGGGTCAGCTGCCGTCGCCAGACGTTTAACCAATGGCAAATCCTGAATATTGCGACAGAATGCACGATCAATGGCTGAAAGCGTTGATAAGCCATAAGAATAAATTGATGCTGCAATTTCAACAGGTGAACCAATAAATACTGAACAGGTCGTGCGTGATTCGATGGCGAACTCGCATGCTGTACGTAAGATATTACGCGGCCCACGGATGTTCACCTTCCCTGTTTCTTGCAATTCAAAAGTTGGGAAACTTGATTGATCAGTTCTCTCAACAAGCTTATTCGTATCAGTTTGCACGCAAATGGAACAACCGAGGCCTTGTTCAGACTGCGCAACGAAACCCTTTTCTGCATTAACGCTGATTGAATATAAAGCCATGCCACGGCCATGCATACCCCACGCGTCCATATGATTGGTATCCAACTTTGAAGTTACGCGTGGTTCAAATACATGCTGGTGCATTGCAACAGGAATGCCGTCACCATTGTCGATAACCGTTAGCTGGCGCTTATCAGCGTCTTTTGAACTAGCAACGAAGATATGAGTGGCATGAGCGTCACGAGCATTGCGCAACAGCTCTAATATGATGCTTTCGCTATTGCGGATATCTTGCGCAGCTTGACGACGTTCTGCTTCAGAAGTACGTAAGCGGACGTAGCCGTCTCCGAAGTCATGTTCGACTCGCAGGTGGCTACCCCCGCTTACTGATTCAACAAAAGATTCGAGCGACTGGCCGCTCATGGGTTACTTAGCAATGCCGATTGCTCGGCTTTCGCGAATGACAACAACCTTAACCTGACCCGGATACTGCAATTCGTTTTCGATACGGCTTGCAATATCGTGAGCAAGGACAACAGTACGAGCTTCGTCAACCCTTTCGGGTTCGACCATTACGCGAACCTCTCGACCAGCCTGAATAGCGTATGTACGCTCGACGCCTTCATAGGACATAGCGATTTCTTCAAGCTTTTCAAGGCGCTTGATGTATGCATCAAGCGTTTCTTTACGAGCGCCAGGACGCGCTGCAGAAACAGCATCGGCAGCTTGTACCAAAACATCCAAGACGCTACTAGGTTCGACATCGTTGTGATGCGCTTCAATTGCATGAACGATTACATCGTTTTCACCAAAGCGACGAGCAAGATCCGCACCGATAACGGCATGGTTGCCTTCGACTTCACGGTCGATTGCCTTGCCAATATCATGCAGCAGACCAGCACGCTTAGCCGGGATGGGATCTAAACCAAGTTCACTTGCCATAATGCCGCACAAATAGGCAACTTCAAGCGAGTGATTTAAAACGTTTTGACCATACGAGGTGCGGTAACGCAAACGACCAAGAGTACGAACCAATTCGGGATCGATATCATGGATGCCAGTATCGAATGCTGCTTGTTCACCAGCTTCCTGAACGCGCTGATTAACAAGCTTTTCAGCCTTTGCAAACATTTCTTCGATACGGGCAGGATGAATGCGCCCGTCCGAAATAAGGTTTTCCATGGTTACGCGACCAATTTCGCGACGAACAGGATCGAAGCAAGAAATGGTTACGCATTCAGGGGTGTCATCGATGATGAGATTCGTGCCAGTAATCTGTTCAAAGGAACGAATGTTGCGACCTTCGCGGCCGATAATGCGGCCCTTAAGATCATCAGATGGAATCTGAATGGTTGAAACAGTATTTTCTACCGTATGCTCGGAAGCTATACGTTGCATAGCCTGACTAAGGATAGAGCGAGCAGTCTTTTCTGCTTCAGCACGTGTGCGAGCTTCTGAATCACGAATAATTGCTGCACTTTCGTGCGCAACTTCGTCTTTAAGATTGTTAAGCAGTTCCGTTTTAGCTTCTTCCGGAGTCATGCCTGCAACATCTTCAAGGCGTCGATTAATTTCAGTTTCAGCTATATCAAGATCACGCTGACGCTTTTCGATTTGTCCTTGAAGAGACGAAATTTGATGTTCGCGCTTATCAAGAGAATCGGTACGGCGATCTAGTGATTCCTCGCGCTGCTGAACACGATGCTCTGCTTCGCGAATATCACGCTGACGTTCCTTACGTTCTGTTTCGATTTCAGCACGCATCTTTAGTGCTTCATCTTTAGCTTCAACCTCTGCTTCGCGCTTGATGGTGTCAGCTTGACGACGCGCATCGGTAAGTATGGCTTCCGCCTCATCCGCCTTCTGCTTTGCTGAAGCATTAGCGACGTAGCGAGCAATGACAAAACCGAGGAGAACGCCGACGATGATGGCTACGATTCCGACAATGATACTTGTGCTCATCGTGTCTCCCTTCCTTATATCAACAAACAGCTAAAGCCCTGGTTAACTTACACCAGGGCATGAGAATAAAGCTTCTCGCATGGGGTTGATATTCAACTGTTATATAAACACCCAAACGGGTCATATTCTCATACACGAACTATAGTAATTGCAGTTCAGAATATCTGAGATGAAAAGAAAGCTAAAGACATAAAAAGTGCTTTAGTTGTAATTAGATTGTTTCTATTCAAACTAAATTTGAACACGAATTAAGGCTATTTCTATTAAAAAACCCATTCTGAATGCTGTTCTGTCCACATTCTTGCAGCAGAAGATGCAACAGAACTTGGATACCCCTTTTGCATAAGCCTGCGGTATGCGGCATCACGCTTGTTCTTTGCGTGCGGAGGTTTGCGGTTTAATACTTCAAGAGCACGATTGAGTTCTTCCTCGTAGGACACAGGATAATCGTAAGGCCAACCAGGAACCTCGTCTGCCTGAATTCCGTTTTCAGACAGTTCGCGAATGATGCCGGCACTACCCTTCTGTTGAGAAATACGGCTGCGGATTAGGATTTCGGCAAAGCGAACATCATCAATAAAGCCATACTGCTTTGCACGGCTAACCGATTCTTCTATTGCTACTTCGTCATAATCTTCACGCTGAAGCCTTTGACGGATTGTACGTTCAGACCTATCGCTAACATTTACAAGAGCAATGATCTTCTTAAAAGCCTTATCAGCCATAGCCCTATCATCGAGCAAAGCGGATTCCCCCGAAGAAGATTCCGCTTTGCTAGTAGCATCTGATTGAGAAGAATCTATACCAGACTCTATGGCGTTAATTTCTGCCTGAAGACGCGCGAGAAGTTCAGAGTTTGCCATGATTCACTAACGCTTTTTGGCTGGCTTTTCTACCGGGGTAATAACTTCAGCTTCTTCTGAGCTACGCGTGATAATGGGGATATTGAAATGCTCTCGTACCTCATTTTCAAGCTTGCGCAGCATATCGGGATTTTCATGCAGCGTTTGCTTAGCAGCTTCCCTACCTTGACCAAGGCGTTCTTCACCATAGGTGTACCAAGCACCACTCTTTTTCGCGATGCCGGCTTCTACAGCCATATCGAGAACGCACCCTTCTTTCGAGATGCCCTGACCATAAACTAAATCGAATTCTGCCTGCCTAAATGGAGGAGCAACTTTATTCTTAACAACCTTTGCGCGAACACGATTGCCGACTACTTCCCCATTAAGCTTAATGGAATCAATTCGGCGGATGTCGATGCGAACACTGGAGAAGAACTTAAGCGCACGGCCACCCGTGGTTGTTTCGGGATTGCCGAACATAATGCCAATCTTTTCACGAAGCTGGTTGATAAAAATGCACGTCGTGTTCGATTTTGATAACGAACCTGCAAGCTTGCGAAGAGCCTGTGACATGAGGCGAGCCTGAAGACCAACAGTAGTATCACCAATTTCGCCTTCGATTTCGGCTTTTGGAACAAGGGCAGCAACAGAGTCGATAACAATACAATCGATAGCACCAGAACGAACAAGCATGTCGCAAATTTCAAGAGCCTGCTCACCTGTATCTGGCTGAGAAATCAAGACTTCATCAATATCGACGCCGAGACGAGCGGCATAAACAGGATCGAGAGCATGTTCAGCATCGATGAAAGCAACGATACCATTAAGTGCCTGAGCTTCTGCCAATACCTGCAAAGCCAGGGTGGTTTTACCGCTTGATTCGGGGCCATAAATCTCGATGATACGACCACGAGGAACGCCACCGATTCCTAATGCTGCATCAAGAGGAAGAGCGCCCGTTGGAATAGCATCTACCTTAAGATCGACGCCAGCATCACCAAACTTCATGATGGAACCTTTACCGAATTTGCCTTCGATTTGATCAGTGGTGAGCTTCAAAGTCTTCAGTTTTTCTTCGTTCATGACCTCTCCTCTTGTCTACTACTACAAGTATTATAACGAACAGATGTTTGCCGTCAATACTCAGGTTGTAAAAACTTATTATGTGCTACATACCTGAATGACCAGCGGCTTTTAATAAGATAGAGAGAAAAGATTTACCTGGAACCTAATTTGCAACCCATAAAAGCGAACAGAGCACTACACGATTGCCGCAATGTTTCGTCTATTAACCGTCTATCAAGACGAAGACCATCAAACGATTGTCAGTAAAAGAGCTTAGGCGTTTTCAACTTCATCTAACAAAGCTTCAAGCGCTGCACTAACAGTTTGCTGGCGGACCTCTTCGCGATTACCCTGGAAAACAAACTGTTTGGCGTAAGTGCCCTTAATTGCAGAAACGCCCATCCATACAGTGCCGACGGGTTTTCCGGGTTCAGCTCCACCAGGACCTGCAATACCTGTAACAGACACAGCAAGGCTAGTGTTTAGCGACTGACGTGCGCCTTCGGCCATTTGTTGTGCGCAGATTTGGCTAACAGCGCCTTCATCATCAAGAACAGTCTTATCAACGGAAAGCAGTTTATTCTTAACATCATTGGTGTAGCTCATAATGCCACCCATAAAGACATCCGATGAACCAGGGACGCTTGTTAGCGCAGCACCGATAAGGCCACCCGTAAGGCTTTCTGCAGTTGCAATCGTAATTCCCTTTTCGCTTGCTATATGAATAAGACGTTGAGCCTTTTCCTCATTTGACTGGTTACTTTCAAGCAGTTCAGCTTTCTTTGAATTGCCAAACCCAATTACATCACGTGCTTTAGAAAGATAATCAATCATAGACGCTATCGTAAGTCCAATAGCAATTAGCATGACAAACCAGCTTATGACCCAAAGCTTATCTGCCATCGCTTCGCTGAAATCGCCAATCATATGCGAATCTTTAATGGTAAACAGCACAATTGCAATCATCTGAAAGACGGTTTTAAACTTGCCAAGCATGCTTGCGGCGATAACAACACCCTTGCTGGCAGCCATCATACGTACGCCTGAGACAATAAATTCTCGAGCCAAAATTATCAGAACAACCCAGGTGGGCAACGAGCCAAGTTCAACAAGTGAAATAAGAGCGGCTGCAACAAGAATCTTGTCAGCTAGCGGATCCATGAACTTGCCGAAATCTGTAACTTCATTTCGAGAGCGCGCTAGATAGCCATCAAGCCAGTCAGTGCAAGATATCAAAACAAAAATACCGGCAGCAACGATGCTCTTCCAATCGTTACTAAAAGCTGCGTTTGCCCCAAACCATTCAGGCCACGGTGCCAATAATGCAGCAACAAATACAGGAACAAGGAGTATTCGGATAATGGTAATAACATTAGAAGGAGTCCAGAGCTTCTGGGCCTGCTGACTATTGTTCTGGCTGGCCACTACTGCACCGTGCCTTCCATTTCATACATAAGCGTGTCATCTATCACAACACGTACGATATCACCAGGTGTGCCTTGATCTAAGTACGTAACACCATCTACATCGGGAGCTTGACACATAGCTCGGCCAAACAACTGACCATCCTCTTCATATCCACAAACGAGAACAGGCATTTCTTTACCAATACGTGAAGAAACAACAGGGGTACAAACCGCATCTGCTAAATCGCGCAGGCTTTGAGTTCGAGAAGCTTTTTCGTCTTCATCAATATGACCATCCTGTTTATCTGCACGCGTACCCTCTTCGCGGGAATAAGCAAATACACCCACGTAATCTAAACCTGCTTCTTCGACAAACGAACAAAGCTCGTCGAAGTCTTCCTCGGTTTCACCTGGATAACCAGCAATAAGGGTTGTTCGTAAAGTGACATCAGGAATGCGCTGACGAATGCGATCAATTAATGCTAGATGATCTTCAGTTGAACCTTCCCTATTCATTGCTTTAAGAATACGGTTATTAGCATGTTGGAAAGGAATATCGAAGTAGCTGCAAACATTATCATGTGTAGCCACCGCTTCGATAAGGCTATCTGTAATACCTTCGGGCTGAATGTACATTACCCTAAACCAAGTAGTAGACCATTGCTCTGCAAGATGTGTAATCAGCGTAGCCAGCGAAGACGGAGTTTCGAAATCTTGACCCCAGCGCCCTGTATCCTGAGCAATCAAAACGATTTCGCGAGCACCCGCATTTACATATCGTTCTACTTCGGACTTGATTTCATCTTCTGAAAATGAGTGGTAGCGACCACGAATAAACGGAATGGTGCAGTACGAGCAGAAGCGGTCGCACCCATCAGAAATTTTTACATAGGCAGAAATACATGCTTTAGCCTGAGCGATAGTTACAGCTTGATTATTGCCAGGAAGGCGTTCAACGCCAAGCAATTCATCTATAACTGAAACAATAGACTCTTCATCGGCACAGGGTAAAAAACGACCGACTTCGGGTAGTTCAGCGGCTAAGTCATCACCATAACGAGCAGGCATACAGCCAGCAACCACCAGATGAGTAGAACCACGTTCAACAGAAGAAAGGCCAGCAACATCAAGTATTACTTCGATGCTTTCTTCAGTTGCAGCCTGAATGAACGAGCAAGTATTTACAACGATGACATCAACGCCGTCATAAGAATCGATTACATCATATCCTGCCGCTCGTAGTCGACTGGACATGTGCTCGGTGTCAACTTCATTTTTAGCGCAGCCCAGCGTGATAAAAGAAACAGTATGCTGGGACATTATGAAGTACCTCCTTGTGATGAAGCGCTTTGAGCAGATGCGCTGCTTGCACTAGCAGCACCCGCTTCTGCTGTAGCAACCGCTGAAGAACGCTGCGCTTCGCGTGATGTATGAGTACTACGCCATTGCTCAAGAATGGCTGGGAAATCAACTGTGTATGCAGAAAGACCGCCAATAGAATCATCATTAGTGAGCTGAACAGGAACGCCATCGACCGTTACTGTAAGCGTGTCGGGAGTCCACGTTGCAATCGTAAACTTACCAGTTATTTCAAACGTTCTTTCGGTTGGGCCGACAAGATGTTCTTCGGACCATTCGCCATTATCTTCATAGCGATAATCGATATATGCTTCTTGACCAGCTTTTACTGTTGCAACAACACGCGCACTAGTTGGTGCAACTTCTACCTTAGGCGTAACTTCTTCGTCTTCGGCAGTGCCAGTAGTGTCATTAATGCCAGATACAGGTAATGATGAAACGTCGTCGTTTGAAGGCGCATTCTTGTTACCTAATACAACAAATACAACAACTAAAACAATGATAATGATGAGGCCAATAACAGCAGCCATAGCAACCCTTGACTGCAAGAAACCTGGGACGCGAGAAGCGCTGTACTGCATGGGTGTTTGCCCAACGTGAACCGTACGGCCACCCCCACCCTGGCTATCAAGGAAACCAAAATTAGTTGACATATACCCCGAGTGATGACTAAGAAAATCACGATCAGACTTGCCAGGACGATCCATTCGTTCGCGTGTTACACCGTAATCATCACGTGAGAATTTTGTTCTATCATCATATAGCGTACGACCATAACGGCTATCTGAACGGGATGAACCGCGATCACCATCATAACCGTAACCTTGTCCACGACCTGACTGCTCGTCTGAGCGAGGTGAACGAGAACGTGATCTTTTTAGACGGGATTCACGTTCCATGTTGAAACCACTTGAAGGAGCACTTCCGCGTGCACGTTCAACTTGCACAGCATAAGCCTCATCCAAATACATATTCACAATTTCAGTCGGATTTAGCCCCAACAAGCGAGCGTAAGCATTAACCATATTGCGCGTATAACCACGGGGTGGCATAGCGGCATAATCACCTGCTTCGATTGCGCGCAGAATATCGGGCCTAATGCGCAATCGACGAGCAACTGTTGTTAGGTCGTATCCTTTGCGCTCGCGCGTTTGACGGAGCACTTTTCCGGACGTCATCTGCTGAGTCACCATTACTCCTTACGCGTTCATTTCGTCGGCAACTTCAAACGCCTTTAAGGCTTCAAGTTCCATGGTGTCTACAAGGACATCACGAGGCTTGCTGCCGTTCGGAGGGCCGACGATGCCCTTTTCTTCGAGCATATCCATTATACGGCCAGCGCGGGAATACCCCACTTTGAGCTTTCTTTGTATGTTAGACGTTGAACCAAGACCACTAGAAACAACAATATCAGCCGCTTCCCAAAGCAAAGGATCATCTGAGCTAGCTGACCCACCAGAACCATCAGGCATAGAATCACCCAACGTAATAAGGTTGGTCTTAAGAATTTCAGAATGATATTCGGGTTCGCCCTGTGCCTTAACGGCTTCAACAACCTTGGCTATTTCTTCATCGGAAGTGTAACAACCCTGTACACGCAAAGGCTTCGGATATTCAGGCTTCGAAAGCAACAAGTCGCCGTTGCCAATAAGACTTTCCGCGCCTGATGTATCAAGAACAACACGACTATCAAGGCTAGAAGCCACATTAAAGGCAATTCGATTCGTAATATTTGCCTTGATAAGACCCGTTACAACGTTAGCTGAGGGACGCTGAGTAGCAACAATGAGGTGAATGCCGGCGGCACGCGCCAGCTGCGCAATGCGACTGATAGAGAATTCAACTTCCTTACCAACGTTCATCATAAGGTCAGCAAGCTCGTCAATAACAATAACGATATATGGCATAGGGTCATCGATATATTGCTGCTGAGGGAGATCAGTCTGCTTAATGGAACCCTCTTCAATCATGGACTTCAATTTGCCAGAGGTAACTAATTCGTTGTAAGCGCCAATATTACGAACACCAACCTTTGAATAGGTCTTCAGGCGCAATTCCATTTCTGCAACGCCCCACGACAAAGCACTTGCAGCTTCCTTTGGTTCGGTTACAACAGGAACATAAAGGTGTGGAATATCAGCATACGGAGCAAATTCAACACGCTTCGGGTCGATCATAATGAAACGCACTTGCGACGGTGTTGCTCGCATAAGCATGGACATAATCATGGCATTGATACCCACCGATTTTCCTGAACCCGTGGTACCGCCAATCAAAAGATGCGGCATCTTCGCGAGGTCGCAAATAATGGGGTTGCCTTCGACATCTTTACCAATAGCCATTTCAAGTGGCCCACCATGAACATCTTTAAGAACATCGCCAAGAAGAACATTTTCGCGCGTGGCGTTAGGAACTTCGATGCCAACATAATGAGTACCTGGAATTGGAGCAAAAATACGAACGCCAGGCGCAGCAAGTGCCAAAGCGATATCATCGTTCAACGCCGTAACGCGACTTACACGCACACCAGAAGGCAGTTCAACCTCGAAGAGCGTAACTGTAGGACCCGCAATCCAATCAACAACTGATGCCATGATGCCAAAATCTTCAAGTGTTTGCTGAAGCCTTGCAGCCGTGTCTGAAAGTTCGGCCTCAAAGGCGTTGGATTTACGTTTAGCCTTGCTGACTTTTAGAAGAGACATGCTGGGGAGCTCGAAAGTATCTCCAGGAATAGCACCAAGAGAATTTGATTCGGGTCTATCAAGCGAAACAGTATTGGCAGTAGAAAGCGAAGCTTCTTTATCACCCTTAGTTCTAGAACCTAATTTGCGTGTAAGCTGCTGAGTTGCCGAACTATTTGAACCAGGCTCGGTACGCCCGCCAGAGAGCTTATCGCTAAGCTTTCCAGATGGAGTTCTTCCCTGCTCGGCACCATCAATTAATTGGGTACGAGCTGAATTGCTAACAGCAAAGGGGTTTGAATTACGATTTCGAGGAGCAGGAGCAACGTAGGGAGCCTCGGGAGCAACGCCCAGTTCTTCCTCTTCCCGTATACGCGCTTCTTCGCGTTTGCGGTTAATAACAGCAACCAGCTTGCGAACAGAAAAACCAATAACTGCAAAACCGATAGCCATGATGCCGATAGCAATAACCACAGAAACCGGCAAACCAAACAACATTAAGCCGGCATAGGCAGGCCCCGCACCAAGATAGCCACCGCGATAAATAATATGGTTCTCGTCAAAGATGGCATACGTAACAGCACCACTTTGATCGATTACGCCTGGTGTAAATAGAGCAGCTAACACAAGAAGCGAAACGTAAATTATTGCTAAACCAATAATGACGCGAGCAGGTACTCGTTCATTTTCGAATTGGGCAACAAACGTACCAGCAACAACTATGAGCAAAACTGGAAGTAAATACGCACCTATGCCAAGACCCCGACGAAGAACCAACGAAAGGAACGAGGTCACAACGGCATTTGTAGGCCAAGCCACAATAAGAATAAGAGCCAAGGCCACGACAGTAAGCACGATTGCAACAATCGTACGCTGAGAAGAGTCATCGATAAGCTTTGAACGCGCAGGCGGTTCGGGCGCCTTTTTCCTACCGCTTTTTTCAGCGGGAGAAGCAGCGCGCTTACGCTGAGGCGTTTGGCCACTATTTGTACGTTTATTAGAAGAGCTAGTTTTAGCCACGAAGGGCTCCTTTTTGCTGCGTTTAGTGTGCGTTTTTATATGTGACTAGTATATAACATTCCGCACGTCAAACCAAATATCTCAACAATAATGAAACACGCGACAAGCGCGTGTTTCACAACTAGTATTACTTGAATCTCTTTAAAGATGTTCTAAGCCAAATTCAGCTACACCTCTAAGATTGTTGCCACTGCCATTGGACGCTGCTTGGTGCGTTCCCAAAGAATGTTAAGCAAGGTGTCACGAGCAATCTTTCGCAACTCGACTGCAGTAGCCCCTTTTGCCAGCTGACGCTTCATGGCGGCTTCAACGGCATCTACAACCTCGAAAGCTACGTAGGGATCATCGCCGCCGGTAATACCGTGCATTTCAAGGGATACAGGTGAAGCAAGGGTGCGATCTTTCATGGAAACCGCGACAGCTAAGGCAGCAAACCCCTGAGCACCGAGAGTTACTCGCTCGTCAAGTACATCTTGCGAGGTGTCGCCGACAGAAAGGCCATCTACGTATACAACACCACTTTGAACACTTTCACCATGCTTAACACCAGTTGAATCTAATACCAGACTTTCACCGTTTTCGCAGATAAAGATGTTATCAGCTGGGACGCCTGTCTGTTCTGCAAGCCTTGCATGTGCGCGAAGATGAGTGGCTTCGCCATGTACTGGCATAAATGCTCGAGGTCGTGCAATTGAAAGAACCAGCTTCAACTCTTCAGCGCCAGCATGACCTGAAACGTGCACAAGTGCTCGAGACTTGTCGTAAACATCTGCCCCAATCTTGGAAAGCATATTGATGACACGAGTAACTGCTTTTTCATTTCCTGGAACTGGAGTAGCGGAAATGATAACGGTATCACCTTCATCAATTTCGATTGTGCGATGAAGGCCACCAGCTATGCGAGAAAGAGCTGAAAGCGGTTCGCCCTGCGAGCCGGTGCACATTACAACAACCTTCTCGGGGGGAATGCCTGACAACTCATATGCATCTACCAGATCGCGGTCATCAATCGATAGATAACCAAGCTTTCGTGCAATATCGGTGTTTTGAATCATCGAACGACCAGTTACAACAACTTTTCGATTGCAAGCAACAGCCGCATCACAAATTTGCTGCATACGATGGATATGGCTTGCAAAAGAAGCGATTACAACGCGGCCTTTAGCCTGAGCAATAATCTTATGGAGCGTCTCCCCCACTTCACTTTCAGACTTTGTAAAGTTTGGATTATTGGCATTCGTTGAGTCGGACAGCATAAGGTCTACACCAACTTCACCAAATCTTGCAATGGCGCCAAAATCAGTATGAACACCATCAATTGGGCTTTGGTCAAGCTTAAAGTCACCTGTATGCAAGATATTGCCAGCTGGACTAGTGAAGAAAATACCCAAAGCGCCCGGTATCGAATGATTCACTGCATAAAACTCTGCTTCGATGCAACCAAGTTTAATCTTATCGCCCGGCTTAACTTCAATCAGTTTGGCATTCTTGATTCGATGCTCGGCAAACTTTCCCTCGATAAGACCTAAGGTCATCTTTGAACCATAAATCGGAACGGGTTTGTCCAAATCCTTATACAAGTAAGGAAGGCTACCTGTATGATCTTCGTGACCATGGGTAATCACAATGCCGCGCAGTTTATCTGCGTGTTCTAGCACATACGTATAATCAGGCAGAATTAAATCGATTCCTGGATGATCGTCATCAGGGAACATGAGACCTGCATCGTCAAGAACAATATCATTACCGCACTCAAAGACAGTCATGTTCTTGCCGATAGCATCAAGACCACCCAATGGAATGATTTTCATCTGAGCGCCAGGCTTTTTGCCTTGATCACTACCGCGCTTTTTCGAAGAACGCTTTTGCGAAGAATCCTTCTGTACATCACGAGTTAACGAAGGACGCTCTTTTTCAAGCTTTACATACTTAATTGAGCGAGTGCCGCGCTTCTTCTTTTGACTATTATTCTGTTGTTGTGCATTGCTGGACTGCTGATTCTTCTGCTGATCCTGCTTCGAATCTTGCGAATTCGATTGCACGTCGATATGGCGCCTCCTGGGCGCACGTTGCTTGTTTGCTTCAGCCATTAATACCTCGTTTCTTCTGCAAACAATATGAGGTCAAAGACCTGTTTGTTATATTTACGCCTTTCGGCGTTACGTCCTAAGTAATAAACACCATGTGGTGCCGCGTACTAATTAAAGCACACCAACTTCACGCATGATTGTTTTCAGGCGTTCTGATTGTTCTGATGTTGCATCAACCAGCGGTAAACGCACACCACCAACTGGGAAGCCATCCAGAGCCAGTGCTTCCTTAACAAGAATGGGATTTGTAGTTTCAAACAACCCATTCATAAGCGGCAGAAGACGCTTATTTGCAACACTAGCTTCCTGCCACTTGCCCAAAGCGCATAACTCAACGATTTCTTTCATGCGCGCAGTCGCAACATTCGAAATGGTGGAAATGACACCATGACCACCTACTTGCATAAGCGGATAAGTGAAGGAGTCATCACCTGAATAAACAGCAAAGCCTTCGGGAGCACCAGCAAGAATTTCTTTAACCTGTTCGATATCGCCCGATGCTTCTTTAACTGCAACAATGTTGCTAAATTCATTAGCCAGACGCAGCGTGGTTTCAGCCTTCATGTTGATAACGCAACGTCCGGGAATGTTGTACAAAATGATAGGAAGCTCTGTCGACTGAGCAATGGCCTTAAAGTGCTGATACAAGCCTTCCTGCGGCGGCTTATTGTAGTAAGGCACCACACACATAAAGCCATCAACACCAAGCTTGGCCACATCGGCGGCAAAATCAATCGTATCAGCAGTGCAGTTATCACCAACATTTGCGATAACAGGAATGCGACCATCAACTGCCCTAAGGACCGCCTTAATTACCTCGATCTTCTGAGGATAAAACACCGTGGGGCTTTCGCCCGTGGTGCCACAGACAATAATAGAATCTGTGCCGCCCTTAACAAGGCGGTCTGCAAATTCTTCCGTACGAGCCAAATCAAGATTTTGATCAGCATCGAACGGTGTGATCATTGCGGTAATAAGACGTCCGAATTGCGGCTCGGTCATCGCAGGCTTCCTTTCTATTGCATAAAGTTCTCGAGGCCAATGATAAGACCACTCATGTTACCGACGTTGCGAATTCCTAACAAAACGCCCGGCATATAGGATGAGCGGTCCCACGAGTCATGCTTAATTGTAAGCGTTTGACCCATAGAACCAAAGATAACTTCTTGAGTTGCAACGTAGCCCATAGAGCGAACAGAATGCACGGGAACACCGTTAACAAGCGCACCACGCGCACCTTCACATCCTTCAATTTCAGTTTCTTTACCAGGAGCTTGGCTTTCAAAATCACGTGCCTCAGCAATCATTTGAGCCGTACGAACCGCAGTTCCTGAAGGCGCATCTTTCTTGTTGCAGTGATGGAATTCTATTACTTCAGCTTCTGGGAAATAAGGAGCAGCTGCTTTCGCGAACTGCATCATAAGAACAGCGCCTGTCGTAAAGTTAGGCGCATAAAAGAGACACGTACCTTCAGGAGCAAGCGAAGCAAGCTGATCAAGCTTTTCATTCGAAAGACCAGTTGTGCCAACAACACAGTCGACGCCTGCAGGAAGCGCGACTTCAAGGTTGCCTGCCACAACGCTGGGCGCTGTGAAATCTACCAGTACATCGAAGCGTTCATTGGCAAGTGCATCTGCAATCGAAGTGAAGACCTTATAAGGCAGATGATCACCATGAGGATCAATTCCGCAAGCAAGTTCCATATCTTCAGCGGCATTAACTGCATCAACAACAGCCGTACCCATACGGCCAGCGCATCCCGCTACAGCAACTTTAATCATGAAGTATCTCCTTACTAACAGTTCGGGGTGCTTGACGCCTGAGGCGTTTTCTGAAGCTGCGAAGCGTGGAGGCGAAGCGGGAGCGAGGACTGTTTGAGCCCGCTAAGCGGGCGAGTTCCGCAGCTGCTTCGCTGGAACGCTGAGCGGTTAGCTTCAGCTTACGCCGAAGGTGTTAAGCACCCCGAACACTAAGTCTAGGACATTTTATGCATCGTGGCTACGACGCGGCTTACGGTCGCGATTGCCACGGCCAGGCCTATCGTCGTTTTCGCGACGCGGAGCAGAACCTTCGGGGGCTTCCGGCTTGTCGATACGATCAAGCGAAATCTTGCCCGTCTTCGGATCTACTTCAAGTACCTTAACCTTAACGATATCGCCAAGGTTAAGAACGTCTTCAACCTTTGCCACACGACCGCTTGCAACACGAGAAATGTGCAACAGACCGTCCTTAGCAGGCGTCAACTTAACGAAAGCACCGAAGTCCTTAATGCCAACGACTTCGCCCTCGTAATCCTCGCCTACTTCAGGTTCTTTAACAATGCCAAGAATCATTTTCTTAGCGGCTTCACCTGCAGGACCTTCAACGGCGGCAATATGAATAGTGCCGTCTTCCTGAATATCAATCTGAGCACCAGTTTCTTCCTGAATGCCTCGGACAACCTTGCCACCACTGCCGATAACTTCACGAATCTTGTCGACAGGAATATGGATGGTTTCGATACGCGGGGCGAAGTCAGAAAGCTGAGCACGCGGCTCGGGAATCTGTTCAAGCATGGCCTTCAGTATGTGAGCACGACCACGCTTAGCCTGGTCAAGTGCACGCGCAAGAATCTCAACGGAAAGACCGCGAGCCTTATTATCCATCTGAAGAGCAGTGATGCCGTTTTCGGTACCCGTTACCTTGAAGTCCATGTCGCCCAGGAAGTCTTCGATGCCCTGGATGTCGGAAAGAATGACAACGTCGTCGCCTTCTTTGATGAGACCCATGGCAATACCAGATACTGGAGCCTTGATAGGCACACCTGCATCCATTAGAGCCAGCGTAGAGCCACAGGTAGAAGCCACTGTAGTTGAACCGGTGGACTCGTGAACTTCAGAAACAACGCGAATGGCATACGGGAATTCATCTTCGCTTGGAAGAACAGGAATCAGTGCGCGTTCTGCCAGAGCGCCGTGGCCAACTTCACGACGCTTCGGAGCACCCATGCGACCAACTTCGCCCGTGCAGTAAGGCGGGAAGTTGTATTGATGCATATAGCGCTTACCCTCGATAGGCTCGAGCGTATCGAGACGCTGCCATTCGTTCAGCATACCAAGCGTCGCAATAGAAAGAACCTGGGTTTGACCACGCTGGAACAGACCCGTGCCATGCAGACGAGGCAGATAACCTGGAACGATATGAAGCGGACGGATTTCTTCAGGAGTACGGCCGTCAGCACGTTCGCCAGTTTCAATAACCATTGCACGCATAGCATGCTTTTCAAGCAACTTAAGCTCGGCAGCAATATCAGCACCCCAAGCTGCCAGTTCTTCTTCAGTGAACTGTTCAGCCTTGATGCGATCTTTAAGATCTTCGACCTTACCCATGCGAGCCTGCTTGTCAGCATCCTTAAGAGCTGCAGACATCTCGTCAGCAAACGGCTGAATGCGCTGAGCGATAGAAGGATCAGCTTCGTGTACAGGCCATTCGCGCTTTTCGATATCGCAACGATCCAGGAAACGCTGCTGAGCTTCGCAGAACTTCGCAATAGCAGTCTGACCAAACTGCATAGCAGCAAGCATATCCTCTTCAGAAATTTCCTGAGCGCCAGCCTCGATCATGCTGATGTAATCGGTTGTACCAGCAATAACAAGATCAAGGTCGGAATTAGCCTGCTCTTCGTAAGTGGGGTTGCAAATGAAGTCACCCGTTGTCTTGTCGCGACCAACGCGTACGCAAGCACAAGGACCATCAAACGGAGCATCGCCAATCATGAGAGCAGCAGATGCACCCATAACGCAGATATTGTCGATGGGATTAACCTGATCAGCAACAAGCGTCGTTGCAACAACATGCACTTCACGCTTAAAGCCCTCAGCAAAGCCCGGACGAATAGGACGGTCGATCATACGAGCCGTCAGCGTGCCCTTTTCAGACGGACGAGCTTCACGCTTCAGGTAGCCACCCGGAATGCGACCGACGGCATACATCTTTTCGATGTAGTCAACAGTCAACGGGAAGAAGTCGTAATCTTTCTCCTGGCTGGAGATAACGGCAGTAACAAGCACCGTAGTGTCACCCTGACCAACGAGCACTGCGCCCGTGGTCTGCTTGGCAAGTTCACCAGTTTCAAAGCGATACTCTTTGCCGTACAGTTCGAACTTCTCGACAATCTTTTCCATGTTTACTTTTCTCTCTTCCTCTTTGTCCTCTCCGCGCTTCCTTGCGCGGTTTTGAATGTAACTAAAGCCCAAACTGCCTGTTACATTCAAAAGAACCCGCTGGAAGCGGGTTCCTCTTCATTAAATGTTGTCGCGGATGCCAAGCTTCTTTACCAAAGCGCGGTATTCATTAATATCGCGATCCTTGATGTACTTCAGCAGGCCGCGGCGCCTACCGATGAGCTTCATCAGGCCACGACGAGTGTGGTTATCCTTCTTGTGAACCTTCAGATGCTCGGTGAGGTTACGAATGCGCTCAGTCAGGATAGCAACCTGAACCTCTACGCTGCCGGAGTCGCCTTCGCCCTTGCCATACTCTTTGATGAGTTCAGCGGTGCGCTCCTTAGTGATGCTAAGCTTATCAGCCATTTCTTCCACCTTTCTTTCCCTTACGGGGTTACCATGGCTTTACACTGAGTTGCATGCGGTGGAGCATAACAGCTAAGTGCAAAGTCGCTACGCGTTTGCGCAGCTTGTCTATTCTATGGAAGGTATTCCCCCAGTTCAAGTAAAACCCTCTTCGCCCACACATTCTGCATGTTATTGAACGCTAGAAAAGACCGCTGGTAAGGAGAAAGTCTAAAGACTTGAGGTTCTTCCCAGCGTGGACGCGAGTCCATTGACGTATGAGATGAAGGATATCGACAAGAGTTCGAATGTCGGGGGTAAACGTGACAACCTCTTCAAAGCGCGAACGAAGAAGGACTTCAGCCCACTGAATTGTATTAGCTTCGACTTGAATAACATCAGAAGGCTGCTGGCAAACATCGCAGACGATACCGCCTTCAGACACACTAAAAGCAACTATTTCACCAGCTGTTTTTAGGTCGACAGAATCGGCACATACAACGCAATTGGTAAAACTAGGACGAAATCCAGCATAGGCAAGTGCTTTTAAAAGAGCTGAAGCTGTTAAAGACAAAGCTTGCATAGGCTCGTTAGTAGCGATGCCTTCGAACGCACACTTTGACATTTCATACATGCGGCCGTGAGGCAAATTTTCTTGAGCTATTGTTGCAAGTAACTCGGCAAGCAACGAGGCGCAAGCAGTTTGTTCAACACTGAGCGAACAAACAGTTGAGTCATCGCATAGCTTCGCACTGGTAATAACATCAAGCGACTTACCTTGGGCAAGCATGAGCTCTACTATAGAAAACAGCTCTAGTCGTGCCGCATATGAACCACCCGGCTTGCGAGCGCCCTTAGCAACCGCCTTAAGAAGCGATCCAGATTCGTCAAGCAAAGTGACTATAAGATCCTTTTCCGCAAGCTTAGTTTTGCGAAGAACAATTCCTGATGTCTTATATGTTTTACCAGCCACAAGCTTATGAAATGCTCGCTACCCCATTATCGGCAGTCCACACAACCTGGCCCGTTACCTCGCGCGAATCAAGGACAACGTATTGACCCATGAAATACGTGAAAGGCTTGCCAGTCATGGTGAATGAAACAGTGTCGTTACCAACATACGAAACATTGCCGACCGATTCGATTTCATAACTAACGCCATCTATCGTAACGGTAGAACCAGGTGTAAGCATGTTCTTCGTTAGCTGCACCAGTTGAACACCGCGAGCACGAGCTACTTCGATAACAACCACGGTGTCGTGTTTAACCTTAGTACCAGCAACTGGTTCAGTGCCGATAATTGCGCCATCGGGATAATCTTGAGTATCGACATAAGCGACATCGTAGCCAAGGCCCGCAGACTGAATAGCATTAATGCAAGCATCGAGACCCATTGAAGACGTATCGGGAACAATGTATGGTTCTGCAACCTTAACCGTTACCGCAATCGAGCTTTTTGCACGCGTACCAGCTTCGGGAGAGACTGAAAGTACGGTGCCTTCAGGTTCGTCAGAGTGTTCTTTCGCATAGGTAACGTTTTCATAGCCCGCGTCAGCGAAGGCAGCCTGAGCATCCTTTTCACTCTTGCCAACAACAGACGGAATAGTACGAGCAGTAGCAATATGAATAACGATTTCATCGCCTTCATTTGCACGAGCACCTGCATTGGGGTCCATAAGAAGGACAAGACCCTCAGTGTCATCAGACTTTACCTGAGTGGAGCGAACTTCAAAACCGCTTTCTTCAAGAACACTTGTAGCATCAGCTTCCGTCATACCGCGAACGTCAGGGATAACTTTACCGCCCCAAAGCTGCATTTGATACGTTGCAAAAGCAATAACAGCCGCGATTACAACAACAGCAGCAATAGCACCAATAATGATCTTCTTTTTGTTGTTCTGCTTCGTGGTAGACGAAGCCAAGAAATCTTTGCTACGAGGAGCCTCGTCGCCTTCAATGCGCGGCATCTGCATAGTGTGACCATCGCGCCAATTAGCTTGCGGCTCTTGATAATCAGGGCCTACAACACGTTCGCCATACGTATCTTCTAACTGATCAAGACCAGCAAAATCAGGCTGCAAGACAGAAGTGATGTCAGCAGGCGCCGCATCAAGTTCTTCTGACTCAATGAATTCTTCTTCGTACTCGACGTATTCAGGATGAAAATCTTCTTCATCAATGAATTCAGTTTCAACAGAACTATCTTCTACTGGCTCTATTACTTCTGTTATCTGTTCAGAGGGCATATCCTCTTCGGAATCAGAGTTATCAGCAACGATTTCTGCTGCGCGAGCCGCAATGACGCCCGTTAGCGGGAAACCGCATTCATCACAAAATTTTGCGCCGTCACGATTATCAGACTCGCAGTTAGGACACAACATGTTTACTCTCCTTCACTGTATGTCAACCACATATTGTATCCGAATGCGCACATATTTGTCGCGCTTCACGAAAAAATGCACGGTCTTTGGAATGAAATATCCAGATAAATGGGGTCGAAAATAGAGCGCAATTATATCTGCTGCTTATGCACCTTCGCCGTAGCCAAATCGACGAATCTGGTTTGCATCGCGGCGCCAATTCTTACGAACCTTTACCGACAAATCAAGAAACACACGCGTACCCAAAATACGCTCAAGATCTTCGCGTGCTTCAGTGCCTATACGCTTAATTGCAGCACCACCCTTGCCGATAATCATGCCTTTTTGACTATCATGCTCGGTGTACACAATTGCGCGAATACGATACAGGTCTTTCTTGCGTACATATTCAAGTTCTTCAGTTTGAACACCAATAGCATGAGGGATTTCATCCCGAAAACTTCTAAGAATCTTTTCACGGATGAATTCAGCAACGATTACTTCAAGTGGTTGATCAGTTTCCATATCCTCAGGGAACCATTGAGGTCCTTCAGGAAGGGAGCTAACAAGCGTTTGAACAGCTTCGTCAACGCCATCACCTGTCATCGAGGAGCATAATACAACCGCATCCCAATCAGCCAGTTTTTCGGCAGCACTACGTTGTTTCTGAAGTGCATCTTCTTCGACAAGATCAGCCTTCGAAAGAATCAGTACCTTTTGGGTACGCAAATTCTTAAGCTGGTTCGCAACCCATTCGTCACCAGTGCCAACTGGCTGCGAAGCATCAACAAGCATTGCGACAACATCAACATCTTCAAGTGCCTTCAAGGCTGAAGTGTTCAGTTCTTCACCCAATGCATCGTGAGGCTTATGAATACCAGGCGTATCAACGATAACCAACTGATAATCATCCGTCGTTTTTACCGCGCGAAAACGATGGCGTGTTGTTTGAGCAGTGTTAGAGGTAATGGCAATCTTTTTGCCCATAATCGCGTTAAGCAGTGTTGATTTGCCTGCGTTAGGGCGACCAACAAAGGTAGCAAAGCCTGATTTATAACCGTTAAACATGCCCTCGAACGACATACTAATCACCATTCCACGTTCTAAATAAATAACTGAATAAAACGAGGCAAAAAGATAAACGCAGCTACTGCAACTGAAGCAATAGCGCAGAGAAGCACGCCACCAGCAGCGCAATCTTTCGCTCGTTTAGCTAAATCGTTGTATTCGGGTGAAACCAAATCAACAAGTGCTTCAATAGAGGTATTGATACACTCACCACCAAGAACAACACCGATACATACAGCAATAACAGTCCATTCAACAAAGCTGATCTGAAGCCAAACACCCAGAACAATAGCAAGCACTGCAAAGCACAATTGAACCTTAAAATTGCGCCCTTCTTTAAATGCGGTAGCTATACCTTGAAAGGCATAGCCAAACGAAGCTATGAATTTAGCTCGACTCATTTAAGATTCAGCTTCCGTTCTAACAAAAGGACGACCCCAGAATTCGGTAAGAAGCGCACGTTCGCGAGCTTCCATTTCCTCAGCCTCATCATCTTCCAAATGGTCGTAACCACATAAATGTAAGAGACCATGAGTTACCAATAAGCTAACTTCATCGGCAAAAGAAAGCCCGTATAAAGGAGCTTGCGCCTCTGCTACATCAGGAGCAACCACGATATCGCCCAACTCAAATACTTCGTCTTCAAATGCGGGCATATCATCATCAAAGCCATCGCATTCGAATGAGAGCACATCGGTAGGGCGATCAACCTCTCGCCATTCGCGATTCAACTCGTGAATAGCTTCATCGGAAACAAAACTAATCGAAACCTCGGTCGTTTCTGGCTTTCCTTCACTTGAAATGACATGCTTAGCAAGAGCTTCAATGTCGAACAGCTCTTTAACGTCATTTTCACGATACTCGTAATTAATCTGAATATCCAAAGGAGTACTTCCCTTCTGCAAATTTAAACTATTAGCCGCTTACTTTTCGTAGGCAGCAACAATCTTTGCAACCAGCGAATTACGAACGACATCAGCACCCGAGAAATCAACAAAGGCTATATCGTCAATACCGCTAAGCTTTTCACGAGCACCCATAATGCCTGCAGGACCTTTTGGATTATCTGACTGCGATTCATCACCCGTAATAACCATACGAGAGCCAAAACCTAAGCGTGTAAGGAACATCTTCATTTGATCTGGCGTGGTATTTTGAGCCTCGTCCAAAATGACAAAGCTGTCGTTAAAAGTACGACCACGCATAAATGCAAGCGGCGTAATTTCAATAGTGCCATTTTCAATCGCATGCATTGCGCGATCAGTATCCATCATTTCAAAAAGAGCATCGTAAAGTGGACGAATATAAGGATCAACCTTTTCCATCATGGTGCCAGGCAAAAAACCTAAGCTTTCCCCCGCTTCGACAATAGGACGCGTAAGCACAATGCGACCTACTTCTTTACGACGAAGGGCTGCGACAGCCATAGCGCAAGTCAAATACGTTTTACCCGTACCAGCTGGCCCCAAACCAAACGTGACGGTATGCGAACGAATGGCATCAACAAAGCGCTTTTGACCAGCTGTCTTAGGTCGAATAGCCTTACCGCGATACGTGAGCAATACATCTTCACGCAATTCATTTGGCGACATTTCAGCAGATCGAAGAAGGCTTACCAATCGACCGATATAAAGCTCGTCAGGTATTTCACCCGAGCTAACCTGCTTAAACAAATCGGCGTACAGCATTTCGAGTGACTTTACCGCTGCACTATCGCCTGAAAAAGATATTTCGTCACCACGCACCGCAATACGTGCATCAAAATTATCTTGAACAAGTCTTAGCAGTGAATCAGCAGGCCCTGTAACAAGAGCCATATCTACACCATGAGGAGCACGAATTGTTGATTTTACTTCTTCTGACATATACCAATTGTACCTGTTCTCTTGTAAGCAAAAACACTTGCAATTATGCACCAAACAAAACTAAAGCCTAAGCGGAATCAGCGCCCCTAACACCGCATCCGCAGGCACAGCAATTTCATGATAGCTTTCTGTTAAAGCAATCGTATCTTCAATGATACAAAGTTCTGTTGTACCTTTTCTATTTTCTAAGTCAGCGCAGGCAAGCTCACGTGCAATGCGGCGTAATTCTGCAGCGCGCGTTTTCTTTACAGTTGCAGGAATCTGATCAGCGCGTTCAGCCGCAGGAGTTCCCCTTCTAATTGAATACGGGAATACATGAATCCGTGAAAAACCCGCCTTTCGAGCTACTTCACATGTTGCATTGAAATCATCTTCAGTTTCCCCAGGAAAACCAACGATGATATCGGTTGAGAGCGAAATTGTAGGAACAGCCTGACGTAATGCTTGAATCAACTCAAGATACTGCTCTGCTGAATAAGGACGATTCATTTCTGAAAGAACTTTAGAGCTACCAGACTGCAAAGGAATATGCAGATGACGACAAAGCTGACCATTTGAAGAAGCAAGCAGGCTAATAAGGCCTTCGTCAATACTATTAGGTTCGATACTTGAAATGCGAATACGCGCAGCCTGCTCACCTGAGGCACACACTGCTTCTGATTCGGCTAGTAAACTTTCAACAAGGCTTGTAAGCTTAATCCCGCTATCGTTATAAGCACCAATATCAATACCCGTAAGTACGAGCTCTTTTACCCCAGCTTGAAAATATGCACGCGCTTCTTGAATAACAGCTGCTGCCGAGATGCTTGAAGTTTTACCTCGGGCAACATGAACGATGCAGTAGGTACAGGCATGATTGCAGCCATCCTGAACCTTTATCCCAACTCGCGTACGAAAGCCTTCGCCAGTACGAAGAGGAGCAACGCTTTGCGTAGGTGTTAAAGATTGCAAAAGCTCGTGTTTACCAACTACACGAATACGTGGGTCAAGAGCCTGAAACACTTCTGGCGAAATAGCGGCTGCGCACCCTGTTACTACAACATCAGCAACTGGGTTAACAGCTAAAGCGTGATGCACTGCCTTGCGAGTTTTCTTATCTGCTTCGCCCGTAACCGTACAGGTATTAACAATAATCAAATCAGCTGCTTCTTCATCGGAAGGAACAGCGCCTTGCGAAAGCAAGCTTGCGTGCATAGTATCCGCTTCTACGCGGTTCACCTTGCACCCAAGATTGACAATGTTGAACTTAGTTGAACGCATCGCGTAAACGTTCAAGCGGAGACTTGGATTGAGCGTATTCTTCGCCAAGATCCTGCGCAAGCTGTTCTAATAATTCACGCTGGCTCTTAGTAAGCTTCTTAGGAATCATGACATCAACATGCACAAACAAGTCGCCACGCATATCGCTTCTAAAGCGCGGCATACCCTTGCCCTTTACGCGCAAAACTTGATCGTTCTGGCAGCCTTCAGGAATGCGAACGGTAACCTTTTCATGGGGCATAATGCCATCAATTTCGATTTCGGCACCAAGAGCAGCCTGAGTCATAGCAATCTTAGCCATGGCATGCAGGTTGTCGCCTTCACGCTCAAAGAATTCATGCTGCTGAACACGGCACGTAACGATAAGGTTGCCCGAAGCGGCACCACGTAAGCCAGCTTCACCAAAACCAGTAATACGCAATTGCTGAGAATCTCGAATACCAGCAGGTACTTCAACAGTAACGCGCTGACGATCAGGAACGCGACCTTGGCCTTCACATTCGGGACAAGGATTATCAATGGTATGACCCGTGCCACCGCAACGCTCGCAAGTTGACGTAGTGCGCATATCACCCAAGAACGTACGCTGAACCGAATACACACGACCTGAACCATTACAGTCTGGACAGGTAACTTCGCGGCCATCTTCGCCAAGACCCGTACCATCACAATCAGGGCACGGAGCCAAGCGATCATACACGATTTCTTTTTTAACGCCAGTAGCAACTTCTTCAAGCGTCAAGCGCAGACCAACACCCATGTCGCGACCCTCATGGCGAACGGTTGCACCACCGCCCATGCCACTGAAGAACGAACTAAAGATATCGCCCATACCGCCGAAGCCGCCGCCAAAAATATCTTCAAAGTCGACATAACCAGAACCATACGGACTAGAGCCTGAAGCAGCGCCAGGAGTAGTTCCTGTACGATCGTAATAAGCACGTTTATTAGCATCTGACAGAACATCATATGCTTCGTTTAATTCTTTGAACTCTTCTTCTGCATTCGGCGACTTGTTAACGTCGGGATGCAGCTTTCGCGCCTGGCGGCGGAATGCTTTTTTAATTTCATCTTCGGTTGCGTTACGAGCAACGCCTAACACTTCATACAGGTCTTTAGCCATGACCTTCTTTACCTTTCACTATTCCACGATGTTTCGCTGCCCAGCGTTCTGCTAGCAATACGGACAGCAGCAAGAGCCTTTGTGTAATCCATACGAGTTGGACCAATTACAGCAACAATACCGCCATCAGGACCAATTCCGTAGCGACACGCTACAACAGAAACGCCTGAGAGATGCTCTGATTCGTTTTCTTTTCCGATTCTAACTTGAGGACCGTCGCACGACGGAGCGGTAGCATCAAGCACATGAAGCAAGACGGTATCGTCTTCGAGCACCTGCATTACCGGCAACAACGACTCGGTGTAGGTAAATTCAGGCTGCTTCATTAATGACATAATGCCCGTTCGGCTGGGATGCGCATCGCCTGGAGGTGTAACAACCGACAAGCAGTCTGTAAATTGAGAGATGGCACGCGAAGTTCTCTCGAGCAAGTCGTCGAGTTCGCGTGCTGATTCTTTAAGCTTTTCAATAGCTTCAGTAGCTTGATCATTCTGAGACACCGCACCCGATTCGATAAGCTCATCAACAAAGGTACGATAGCCAAAATCGGTTGGGATACGCCCAGCAGACGTATGTGGCTGAGAAATATAGCCCTCTTCTTCAAGAGCAGATAATTCATTACGAATAGTTGCGGGGCTAACGCCAAAGCAGTAGCGCTCGGTCAGCGTGCGAGAACCAACTGGCAACGCACGTGCGACGTATTCCTCGATGAGCGCAGCTAATACACGCTGACGCCTGTCCGAGAGCATTCCGCAACCTCCTTTGAACTAACTCTATTCTCAACTTCGATATTCTAGCAGTCTGATTATACGAGTGCTAACGCGTTACGTGAATGCAACCTGAAAACACGCATAAGTGCAACGCAAGCAAAGCTTAGAAGCTACAGATAATGTTGACCAAAACCCCGTATTAAGGTGCTAAATCAAGCAAACGGCCGTAAAGGTCATTTCCGCAAAGCCAGCCCTGTTTTGTTGGCGCCCAACGACCACAACTATGCTTAACATAGCCATCTTCAAGCAAGGAATCTAAAGTACTTTGTGCATCAGGCAAATAGATTGATGCCTCTTCTAGACGTTTATCCGAAATCCCCTGTGCAAGCCGCATGCCAAGCATAAGATCTTCTGCTTCCATCTGGCAGCGATTAAGATCATCAACCACTTCCCCATTAGTCACGCGCATACGACGCTCGTCATTTTGGGTCATTGTTGTAGCGCTTTCACCTAGTCCCAGGTACGGAATTCCTGTCCAGTACGAAGAATTGTGCTTTGATTCGTAACCCAGCTGAGCATAGCTAGCTACTTCATATCGAGTAAACCCATATTCACCGAGAACACGTTCGGCAAGTTCCATATGCTCTGCTTCGACGTCTTCGTCGGGTTCTTCCATCTCATTAGCAAGCACCAGCTGGTCAAAAGGAGTATGCGGTTCGATAGTAAGTGGATATACACTGATGTGCTTAACACCCAATTCAATCGCTTCTCGGAGACTGGACTCAAAGGATTCAGCACTTTGGCCAGGAATGCCACACATCAAATCAACGCTGATATTTTCAAAACGTTCTTGAGCAATACGAACAGCTTCACGTGCTTTTTCGGCATTATGAGCGCGACCAAGTATCTGAAGAACCTGATCATCAAAGCTTTGGACACCAATTGAAAGACGATTTACTCCTAATGCCCAAACATCACGCACAATGCGCTCGTCCAAGCTTTCAGGATTAGCTTCAATGGTGAATTCCAGATCAGATCGCGTTAAATCCATCGAGACCGAAAGCGCATACAGCAAACTAGATAACCGAGATAAACCAATATGAGTAGGTGTACCCCCACCTATATAAACTGTTTCAATTTCGGTTAACTCCCCCGCTTTAGATTGCTTTCGAATATCGATTACCAACTGTTCAATATACGAATCAATACGACTATCATCTCGTGGAATTGCTGCTGTTGAAAAGTCACAATAACCGCACCGCTTTACGCAAAATGGAATATGAATATACAAGGCTTTATAGGGATGATGCGGCATAATCACTCAATTCGTCGAATACGTGGTTAAACTCTTCCAAGCTTGTACACTCGTTGAACATTCCACGAGCCTTAGCTGCACCGGGCAACCCTGTTACATACCAAGCTGCGTGTTTTCTCATGCGAACAATGTTGCGTCCCTCACGATGTGTCAATAATTCTGCATGACGACGCGCCATAGCAAGGCGTTGTTCAAGATTAGGTGCCTCATATTCTTTATTCTGGAGTAGCGCTTTAGCCTCAGCGAAAATCCAGGGATTACCCTGAGCACCACGCGCAATCATTACTGCATCGCAGCCCGTCCGGTCGAACATGTTTACAACATCCGAACCAGACATCAAATCGCCATTGCCAACAACAGGTATGCTAACCGCTTCTTTAACTTTTCTGATTACATTCCAGTCAGCATTTCCGCGATACATTTGCTCTGCATAGCGACCGTGAACAGTAACTGCGGCAACCCCAGCCTGTTCCATTCTTTTAGCAAACTCGGGGGCTGTTTCTTCACCAAGAGTATATCCACGACGAAACTTACAAGTAACTGGATGTTTAACAGCATGAACAACTGCTGAAACGATGGAAGCTGCAAGCTTAGGGTCACGCATAAGTGCAGAGCCATCACCTTTTCCCGCGATTTTTCGTACAGGGCAACCCATATTAATATCAATAAAAGCTAGAGAATTGCCCATGGCTTCTTCAATCCAAGCTGCTTGACTTGCCATTGTTTCGGGCTCATGCCCAAAAATCTGAACTGATACTTCTTCTTCCCCATCAGCCAAATCTAGCAAATGACGCGTTTTTTCATTAGCGTAGGAAAGACCTTTTGTCGAAACCATTTCGGTAAAGGTAAGATCCGCGCCTTGCTCGTGACAAAGCGTGCGCAAAGCCATATCAGTTACGCCAGCCATAGGCGCAAGAATGACTTGATATGTACCAAACAGCGACATGAAGCAACGGCGCTTAACTACATTGTGCTAAGTGCGCCAACAATACCAAAGAAGGCAAAGCCTACGAGCAAAACCGTAAAGATTAAGACGACAACAAGCAAAACGCCAGCAAGTTTCGGACCGCGTGCTTTTTCAAGCTCTTCGGCCATTTTCTTGTCATCGAAAGCGTCGTCAATCCAGTCAAATTCTTCGCTGGTCATTTAATCGTCCACCTTCAAAATAGCCATGAACGCATCCTGTGGAACCTCGACGTTACCAATGGCTTTCATACGTTTCTTACCTTCTTTTTGCTTTTCAAGCAGCTTACGCTTACGTGTAATATCGCCGCCATAGCACTTTGCAAGAACATCCTTACGCTTTGCCTTTACCGTTTCGCGGGCTAACACACGACCGCCAACTGCAGCCTGAATAGGCACTTCAAACATGTGGCGCGGAATTATTTCTTTGAGCTTCTGCGCTAAAACACGACCGCGAGTATACGCTTTGTCCTTATCGATGATGAAAGACAAAGCATCGACAGGCTTTCCGCCAATTAGAATATCAAGCTTCACCAGTTTACTTGGCTTATATCCAGCAAATTCATAATCGAGTGAAGCATAGCCCTTCGTTGAAGATTTCAAGCGATCAAAGTAATCCATGATGAGTTCGGAAAGCGGCATGTCCCAAACGATTTCAACAGTGGTAGTTGAAAGGTAATTCATGTTAATGAATTGACCACGGCGAGCTGTTGTTAAATCCATTACTGCACCGACGTAATCAGGTGGAACCAAAATCTTAACGTTAAGGAAAGGTTCCTCGATGCGATCGATTTCAGATGGATCAGGCATCTCTTGAGGCGAATGTAAGGAAATCATTTCGCCATTCGTCTTGTAAACATGATATTCAACCGATGGTGCAGTTGCTAAAAGGTTTAATCCAAATTCACGTTCAAGGCGCTCTTCAATAACTTCCATATGAAGCAAGCCAAGGAAGCCAACACGGAAACCAAAACC
>JAZQRZ010000079.1:0-2510 GCA_045629845.1 Eggerthellaceae bacterium
ACTATCTGAAGGCATATTTCGTAAACCCCACCGTTGCTATCGGGCGCGGTAGCCGCATGAAGGGTGAACAATTAGTGGAGCGCACCGCCGAGGTGTTTGCGGCAAATGGCATCAAGACGTATGTTTATCCGCGTATCGAGCCGACGCCTGCGGTGTGGTGGGCGGTCCGGGACCTGCACTGCTCGGGTGGCGTGTGCATGACAGCCAGCCACAACCCGGCTCCCTACAACGGCTACAAGGCTTATGGCCCCGATGGCTGCCAAATCGCAACCGAGGCTGCCGACGCTATCAGCGCCGCAATCGCGCAGGTCGACACCTTTGCCGACGTCAAGCGCATGCCTTTCGACGACGCTATGGCCGCTGGTTTAATCGAATGGATTTCCGAAGAAACGCTGGATCGCTATATCGATGCAGTTGCGGCATGTTCGGTCGCAGTAGAAGGTGACGCTGCAAACAGTGTTCCGCTGAAGTTGGTGTATACGCCGCTCAACGGCACAGGTATGGAATGCGTTAGTCGCATTCTTGAGCGCGTAGGTATCACTGATATCACGGTTGTGCCCGAGCAGGCCGAGCCCGACGGAAACTTCCCCACGTGCCCGTATCCGAACCCTGAAATCCGCGAGGCGCTGGAAAAGGGCATTCAGCTGTGCGAACAGGTGCACCCTGATTTGCTGTTGGCAACCGACCCTGACGCCGACCGCGTGGGCACCGCCGTTAAAGATGGCGATGACTATCTGCTGATTTCTGGCAACGAAATGGGCGTGTTGCTTCTTGACTACTGTGCGCGCCTGACATCCGAGGCGTTAACGCCCGAAGAAGTGCAGGAAAAGGTGGCTGTTACCACCATCGTTTCTTCCATGATGGTCGACGCCATTGCTGCGCAATACGGCTTTGAGGTTCGCCGCGTGCTGACGGGCTTCAAGTACATCGGCGGGGGCATTGCCGAGCTTGAAGAAATTGGCCGCGCCGATCGCTATCTGTTTGGCTTCGAAGAAAGCTACGGTTACCTGAACGGTACACACGTGCGCGACAAGGACGCTGTCGACGCCAGTATGCTCATCTGCCAGATGGCGCAGTACTATCGCGCCCAGGGTATGAACCTGGCCGACGCCATGCGCGAGCTTTACGAAGAGCATGGTTACTTCCTGAACAAAACGCTGTCATTCACCTACGAAGGTGTTGAAGGCGGCGAGAAGATGAAGTCGCTGATGGAAGGTCTGCGTACAACGCCGCCGCAGGAAATTGCCGGTTGCGCGGTTGAAAGCATCATCGACTACGCGCCTGGTGTGAATGGTCTTCCGCCTGCTAATGTGGTTCAGTTCAATCTGGAAGGCGACAACAAGGTTATTATTCGCCCCAGCGGCACAGAACCCAAGGTCAAGGCTTATTTGTTCGCGAAGCGCCCAACGCGCGCCGAGGCCGAACAATTATTAGTTGAACTTGAGCAAGCAGCAACCGCCATCATGCGGTAATATGTGCATCACACCTCACGAAAAGGGAGAGGGAGAAGACAGCGCTATCCGAAAGGGTGGCGCTGTCTTCATTTTGGTACAGCTTATGCGAGTGAGTTGTCTTCGCACGTACTGCCATCGTTAAGTTGCACGCAAAACGAGCGTCAGCAGTCTTAGGCGCCATCAGGTCTCAGTGTGTCATCAAATAGAAGTAACGTTCAAGTTCGTAGTATTCATTCGATTCGGTTAAAAGCTCCAAGGGTTGAGTACAAAGCACGTCCGAAAGGCGTTCAACGTACGAAAGCTTTGCATCGCACGCGCCTTTTTCAATTTTGTTTAATGTTGGTCGGGAGATGCCGACCATCTGTGAAAACGCCGTCTTGCTAATGTCTTGCTCCACGCGCAGCCGCGCAACATTTGTACCAAGTATGCCCGCAAGTGGTCTGTAGATGGTCATATGATATTACGTCGAGGGCTCATAAAGTCTGCACCAACTAGACTAATGCTTCTTGCAACAAATGCCATAAACCAGCACTTTCACCAGGCATTTTACCTTATATAAGTAATTGCGTCGGCTTTGCGCATGAATCATGCACCTTCGGTGTGTTGCTTACCCATGCGCTATCATGGGGCAATCAAGGCACACCGAAAGGGAGTCAATCAAATGGCAGAAACAATTCTGGTAACGGGCGGCACAGGCTTCATCGGCTCGCACACGTGCGTCGAGCTTATCGAAAACGGCTACGATGTCGTGATCGCCGACAACCTTAGCAATTCCAAGCTTGAACCGCTGAATCGCATCGAGAAAATCACGGGCACGCGCCCGCGTTTTGTTGAGGTCGATATTCGCGACCGCGAAGGCCTGGACAAGCTGTTCAATGACGAGCCTAACATCAAGGCTGTCATTCATTTCGCAGGCTTGAAGGCCGTGGGAGAATCGGTTGAAAAGCCGCTCGAATACTACGAGAACAATATTAACGGCACGCTGGTGCTGTGCGATGTCATGCGCTCGCATGGCTGCAAGACCATCATTTTCAGCAGCTCAGCAACGGTGTATGG
>JAZQRZ010000080.1:0-3382 GCA_045629845.1 Eggerthellaceae bacterium
CAGGGTCATCGCTCTTGCTAGGATTATCGCCCTGCTCAGGATTGGTGTTACCACCAGGGTTGTCGCCACTGGGGTTATCACCACTCGGCTCATCGCTACTGGGGCGCTCATCAGTGCTAGCAACCACTAGCGCCTCGCCAGTTAATGGCAAACCATCAACCGCAACGGACATCTTTGCAATTCCTGGAATCGTACTAGACATATACACCGTTGCAACGCCATCTTCATTCGTGGTTACAGTCACAGCATCCGCATCGCTTGCAGCCACTGTAAGGCCAGAAGCACTTAACGCATCGTTACTCGAGGCAACCGACACGCCCGAGCCACTTACCATCGATACCCTTAACGTCGCACCAGCAACAGGCCGACCAGCAGCATCAAGCACCGTAATAGCCACGGGTGTACTGGAATCAGAGCCAACATACACCGTAGCCTGACCAATCATGCCAGATGCAGCAATCACTGCCTCGCTAAACTGACCAGCCGCGTCAACCTCGCGCGCATTAGCCACTGAAATCAAAGAGGGATGCTGCGCCATAACGGCAAGGCTTTCTGTATACTCCGAGTCCATCGCGCTGCCAGCATAGTTCTTCGCCTCAGAGACACTTAGCGTAACTATCCCACTATAAGGACTGTCATCGGGTGCACTCACACGCAGTATGCGCGACAAAGACTCACCCGAAAGACTTGCTTCGCAATTCATCCACTGCAAACGCTCTGCTGGTACCGCCACGCCATCAACCGCAACCACAGCACCCGAATAATCACCATCCGCAGAATCCGAGCCAGTCTTCATGTACTGCGAGAACTCGACCTCAATCGCATCACCATACGCATGCGCACTGCTTACCGCAGGCGGCGCAGTCGACACCATTTCTGTCTGCAAGCCCAAACGAGGCGGCTGCACTTCCATCCAGTCGGTCGCAGCGTCCTGATAGCCTTCCTTACTAAAGGCAACCTGCCACCAACCTTCGGGAACATCCCAAGCGTAAGCGCCATCAACACGCGTCTCGACACTGGTCGTCTGATCATAATCAGGCGCTTCAGCCCAATCGCGCGCACCCGCACCTTCCGAATCAGGCGCCGTGCGAATCGTGGCAGTTACACCCGACAGTAAATTGCCAGGAACCGCTTCAAATACGGTACCCGAAGGGTCGATAATCGGAGTAAGCCCCACCCAACCAATATTGTAATCAGCGCTCGAGCCATCGCTGCTAGTCAAAACAAACGTCCGCGCCAAGCGCCACGTGTACTCATACTTCTTATTATTTGCAGCCTTTTCAATGGCATTAAGATAGGTTTGATCAGCGCCCGTACCCACAAGCCGATATTC
Source organism: Eggerthellaceae bacterium (assembly GCA_045629845.1). Taxonomy (GTDB): domain Bacteria; phylum Actinomycetota; class Coriobacteriia; order Coriobacteriales; family Eggerthellaceae; genus UBA9715. The sequence continues at coordinate 1,334 of JAZQRZ010000080.1, forward strand.
ATACTTGCCACCGCTAGTAGTGCCCTGGCTTTCAACTTGAAGAGGAGCGTCATACAAATGCGCCCCCGACACACTGTAGGCACTTACATGCAAGTTGCCACTTAGCGGTGCATTAACAATCAGCGTAAGCGCAAAGGACCAGTAAGCATCAGAAAGATTCATCGCCGGGGAATACGCGATGTAGTGATTTTCGCAAGGTGTCGATGGCCACGTTAAACCGTTGTGCACAAGCGAATACGTCTTGCCACAGTATTCCATGGTCCAATTAGCAACCGAACCACCAAAAAGCTTGTATGCGACTACCTTCGTTGCCGAACCAGCGCTTGACTCAACCGTAAGCGTGTAGTGCTCGCCCGCTTCCGCACCTTCAGGGAGGCCAAAACTAACATGCGCTGCGCCGACTGCATTTGCCTGAGCTGGCTTACTTACAACAACATCGCCAATCTTTACGGTAACTGCTGCGTTCGGTGCCGTAGTTACGCTCATGCTGTTGCCCGAAAGCTCGCCAATTACATCGGAACACTCAACAATATGAACACCCTGGCAAGTTACCTCGAACGGTTCTAATTGACCCACCACGCCATCGCAGATTACCTTGCCAGTAAGAGTGTAAGCGCCTTCGGTTGGTAGCGACATCCGTACAAACAGCGTACCTGACTGATACGTTACTGGGACAGTAGCAGTAGCTAAGCCAGCTGAAGAATCGCTTGAAATAGCAAGCTGCCTACTTTCATTGGCGACCGAATACAACTGGCTGCCACTTGGCAGATTAAAAGTAACCAAGCCTGACGTTTTCCCCGAAGGCAGCTGGTAATTCAGCTTCGCCACAAACGCATGACCGGGAACAATGCCTGTTGTTGTATACAGCGAAATCTTGCCTGTCGGCGCAGCGCCCGACGAAGCCGTGAAATCGCTCGTCTTCAAATTGCAGACTTCCCAGTCGCCCTTAAACTCGTCTGCAACCTTGTCAAAGGTCAGGTCGTGATAACCCGGTAGCGATATGCGTACTTGTACATCTACCCCTTCAATCACCTGGGCAGAAAACGTCGTTGCCGACTGTGCCGCTGACGCTGTTGCCGATTGCACCACTGCCACCGGCGCCTCATTGCGCGTAACAACTACAATCGCACCAGCAGGAACCGTACCAGTCACGTGATGCGTTGTGGTATCGGCCCACGAGGACGAGAAGGAATACTCAAGACGGCCCGAACCATCATTCAGCACACGCTCGCAGAACAGCTCGCCCGAACTATAGTCAGCGTCTTCGCGCACATAGTAACTATCGTAAGCTTGCTTCAGTGGAAAACTGCCATCGCCCGAAGCAGAAGCAGCTTCAATCTTTACCAACGTATTGCCAAACGGGTGATAATAGAAAGCGCCCGTCGTGCCCGATTGTTCGCTCGTAATGAACTGCGCGCCCGAATAAGTTGACTCAAGCGGCGTATACATAAAGTCGGGATTCATAAAACGAACCGTAATCGACGAAGCACTTCCGCCCTGCGGGTCGCTTATCGAAAACGCCTTCTCGCCAATGGTTGCCACATTAGAAGGAACAACAACTGTGGCGCCATTCAAGCCCGAACAACCATAAAAGGCGTACGATCCGATATTCGTTATCTGCTCAGGAATAGTCAGCGACGTAAAGCCGCAATTTGAAAACGCGCCGGCTTCAGGCCTTTCGCTAATGTCGCTTACGCTTGGCGTCGTACCAATCGACGTTACCGAATCTGGCAGGGCATCAAACACCGCTGTACTTAAACTGGTACAGCCGTCAAAACCATCAACAGTCGTAAACTCTTCATTGTTGGGCCACGTTATACTTGCAAGCCCCGTGCACCCACGAAACGCATCGTGCCCAAGCTTCGTAAGGCTATTCGGGAAAGCTACGGTCGAAAGGCCCGTGCACCCCTCGAAGGCGCTATCGCCAACACCAGTCACATTGGGTCCAAACGTCACCGTCGTCAGGTTTTCGCAATTGCAAAACATTAAACGATCTAAACTAGTTGCGAGCGCTGACATGTCCACTGTCTTAAGATTATGGCAATTCGA
>JAZQRZ010000081.1:0-2662 GCA_045629845.1 Eggerthellaceae bacterium
AAGCAAGGTTGCAATATAGGCAGCAACACCTGAAATAAAGCCATCAACTACAACAGGAATCCGATTAAGCGCCCCGCCGATAAACAAGCCGACCATTCCTGCAACATCAAAGCCACCAAGCGAAGCTAATACACCTAAAACATCAGATGGGTCACACGCATTTACAGAAAGCGCCCGTTCGACAACAGTAATTTTGGTTGCAAGACCCTCGTTAGAAAGACCTGCCCCACGACCCACTACTTCACGAGCCGATTGATTGAACAATGCTGCCACCAAAGAAGAGGCGGTTGTTGTGTTTCCAATACCCATCTCGCCTGTTGCAATGATGCGATAACCCTGGCCTTTCAGGCTTCCAACCAAATCGACACCAAGCTGAATGGCTTGTAACGCCTGTTCGCGCGTCATAGCCGGGCCACAGGAAATATCACCAGTCCCCCGTCCTATGCTTCTATTAAGAACGCCTGGAACCTCTAAGGGTTGCGGGGATTGTGGTGCGCCTTGCGCGAAAACTGACTGATTTTCAGGCGTGGGAAGTTGATTAGGGTCAGCCATTCCGATATCAACGGGCACAATATCGATATGAGCGGTATGAGCCATAACGCAAGATGATGAAACCCCTGCACCAAGCGCTACCGCAACAGCACGCGTAACTTCAGAACCGCATTGCGATACACCCTGAGCAACTACGCCATTGTCGGCGCACATAACCACTAAAGCACGCTTATCAAGTGAAACATCTTCACTACCAACAATGCCTGCTATCTGCGCAATATCGTCCTCAAGCGCACCAAGCGAACCAATAGGTTTAGCTACTGCATTCCATTTATCAATCGCACGCTTGTAAGCACCAGAATCAAATGGCGCAATGCAGGAAGAAATCTCGTTAAACCAGCTTGCCACCATGACTCCTTCCCAGCTCTTTAAGCTCTGGAAAACGGCGCTTTACTATTTCGACACCTTCATCTTTCACATGAAGAGCCACGCAATCGGTGCACACTTTCGTTCCCGATTCTGAATAGCGAAAGTTTCCACCGCAATTGTCGCCTAGCGCATACAACGGACAGTAACAAAACAGGCAATTGAAGTCATCGGGATTAACCCCTTCATGACAAGGAAAGTATTCACACGCGCGATTTTGGAAAAACGCAGCTGAACTTTCCATTACGCAAGCACCTCTTTCAGCGCCGCTATAAGCCTTTTGTTTTCTTCGGTCGTGCGCACTGCAATACGGAACCACGTATCGTCAAGGCCTCGGAAGTTTCCACAGCGTCGAATAACGAAGCCTCGTTCAAGAAGCGGTTCGTATAAAGGACGCGGACTTTGGAACAGAATATAGTTTGCATGCGAAGGGATAACAAACATGCCTAACTTGCTAAGTTCTGTTTCGAGATAAGCGCGTTCTTTTGCAACATATTCACGCGTTAATTCAAGATAGCCAGACACTTCTAGCGCCGCCAACGCCGCCACCTGAGAAGGCGTTGAAACAATCCAGGGCATGCCAGCCTCGCGTAATCGACGCGCCACATCAGGTAAACCACATGCACACCAGCCAACACGCAAGCCTGCCATAGCATGCGATTTTGTGAAAGTCTTGGTAACAATAAGCTGAGGATGCCGATCAAGTAGCGACACGGCAGAGTGCTCTTCAGTAAATTCTAGATAGCTTTCATCAAGCACAACCCACGTACCCCAGCGCTCAGCTGCTTTCAATACCTTGCACAGCAACTCGCGCGAAATAGTGCGCCCTGTGGGATTGTTGGGCGTACAAAGGAATACCATGTCGATATCAGGCTCGATGTAATCCACAACGCGTTCGGTAAGGTCAAAGTTTTCACGTGCGACCAAGCTGTGATGCACCACGCGTGTATGCACCCTTAACAGAGCCTGTTCATAACCCGAATAGCACGGAGTGCAAACCAGTGCTTTATGCGGAGCGAGCGCCATAGCAATACGCTCAAACGCATCAGTCGCACCCGCAGTAACTACAATTTGATCAGCGGGAATACCTTCTACCTGAGCAAGTGCAGCAGTAAGATCACGACATAATGGATCGGGATAGCCCGTAAAATCACCAGCAGCCACCTTTAAAGCACGCACGATTTGAACCGGCGTACCCAAAGGGTTTAGGCTTGCTGAATAGTCGACAACTCCTTCAAGCCCATACGTATCGCCTCCGTGGGCGAAGCGGTCCATTGTCTGCATAATTATTTCCTTCGCAGCAAACCAATCAGCACCGCCGCACCTAAACCAAGCGCTGCTGTGGCATACATCAATTTATTTGCGCGGGTAATATCAGCTGGTTCAATAGGTCGCGTTGCATCCCCAATAGTAGGCTTTTCAACATACGTGCCAAAATAAGTATTTCCCCCGCCCAACTGCAAGCCAAGCGCACCCGCACAGGCGGCCTCGGTATGAGCCGAATTCGGCGAAGTATGATTCAAGCGATCGCGCTTAAACACTTCCCAAGCGCGCTTGCCATCAAAGCCTGTAAGACCCGCAGCAACACACATAAGAGCACCTGAAACACGTGCAGGAACATAATTGAACGCATCATCAATTTTGGCAGCTGCACGCCCCATGTTTAAGTAGCGTTCATTCTTATAGCCAATCATAGAATCAAGCGTGTTGACAGCCTTATACAGCATGGCAGCAGGAGCGCCAC
>JAZQRZ010000082.1:0-8470 GCA_045629845.1 Eggerthellaceae bacterium
CAGCTGCCGAGCCGAGAGCGAGGAACGGTTAGCCGATTCCTATTTGCTTAACCCCACATCAGCACTAAAAGGTTTACTATTTACGGCAAGCTTCGACGAAGGCAGCAAAGATACGCTTGGAGTGAGGACGGGTGCGCCACATGTGTTCGGGATGCCACTGCACGCCAACAACAAAACGAGCGTCAGGCAATTCGATTCCTTCGATAACCCCATCTTCTGGTGATATAGCAGAAACAACAAGTCCTTTTCCAAGTTGAGCGACTGCCTGATGATGGATCGTATTTACGCCTAAGCGAGGTGCACCAACGATGTCTGCAAGCTTGGTACCTTCAACGACATCAACCATGTGCGCTGGCATATCAAAAGGCCTTCTTTGAACATGCCCTTCAACGGGCAAGGCGCCTTCACGATGGATATCCTGGTGAAGCGTGCCACCCAAAGCAACATTAAGCGACTGCATGCCACGGCAAATGCCAAGTATCGGCTTATCAGCTTCTACAGCGGCAAGGATAAGCGCTTGTTCCATGGCGTCGCGCGAGGTTGCCGAACGATGTGTATGCGGTTCGCGACGTGCACCATAACGGTCGGGGTTAATATCCTGACCGCCTGGAATAAGGAAACCATCGCAAGTATTCACGATATGCTTTATGTGGTTTGGATCATCCGTTAAAGGAAGAACCACCGGAACAGCGCCAGATTCAAGCAAGCCAGACAAGTAACCATCAGAAACAGCTAGACCCGTCCATTCGAAATCGTAGCGCGGTACCACACCAATGATGGGCGCATCAACAGAGCCAGCAGGCATGGTATTGCGCTTTTCCATAAGCCGCGGCCAAATTTCAGCCAAGGTGAAACGATACTTCACCATCGAGGCCAAGGGTTCAAGATAGGCCCATTCACCAGGCTGCAACGAACCAGAAGCGAGTACCATAAGCAGGTCGGTCCAGAATTCGCAAGGACGCCCATATACTTCGGCACCGTAGCCGCGTTCCATAAGCGCCTGCTTTGCCTGAGCAATGTGACCTTCATCTACATTTGAAAGCAACGATTCAAGAACCTCGAGATTGCGCTTGCTGTAAAACAAAGAGCGAATAAGCACAACGTAAGCAAGGCAATACTCGATGGGCATAGCATCAGCTGGGCGAACTTCAAGGTAACGCTTAATGCGAACATCAGGCCACACCATTGAAAGCGCGTGTTCTAGTTCAGCTTCAGTCATTTCGCGGTTTGCGTAGGCTTCGTCAAAGGTTTCTTCCCCAACAAAGCGAAAACCACTGGGTTCCTGCTCGTCAGGCAAAAGCACAGCCTGGCGACTAAGAATGTAGTCAGCATAATCGGCAAAGGTAAAGCCCATCTTCATTGAGCCAGGAATAACACCTACGCGATCGGCCTTCATATTCGACCAGACGCGCGTACGCGCCATATTGCCTTCGCGTTCGGCTGCTTCAAATATTGGCGAATTGTCACACATAAGCGCCAAAAGCGGCGCGATAGCTTGCGCCACACGCAGCTTGCGCATGGCATCAGCTTCGCTTTCGAAATCGATAGAAACTTGCACCGAAGCCGAACCGCGCATCATGCAAATAGCATACGGCGACTGAGCACCCAAGAACTTAGTCATGCTGTCATAACGAAACTTGGGAACAAGCTCTAAATCAGCGGCCTTTGAGGCGGGGTTATACCCCAACATGGGCGTAACCAAGTTGTACTGTTCAAGAAGAGGATCCAGCCGATTACGAAAATCAAGATAAGCCCGCTCGACATCAAATACACTATCGAAAGGACCAGCTGAAATTTCGATTTGACCAGCTGGTTCTATGCTTATTGCTTCGCCTTCTCGCGAAAGACCAATAAGCTCGCCATTTTCACGATGCTCATGTTTATAGAACGGCACCAGGCCATCCAAAACAGCGCGGATGCCATGTTCTTCAGAATATGTAACAGGGCTGCCATCTTGATGTAAGACTATATGTTCAAGCTCGAAGCCAAGTCGCTGCGTAAACACACAACCGCCGCGAATATACTCGATCAGCTTTTGCCTGTTTATTTTCCGATAGTCCGTCATCAAGCCTTCCTTGATTACATAGCGGTAAACCATCTGTAGCGCGTCAAACGCGCCGATAGATTAACTAGAAGCTGAAAAGCGCCGTCGAAAGATAGCGTTCACCTGTGTCGGGAAGAATTGCCACGATAAGTTTACTCTCGTTTTCGGGGCGTTCTGCCAGCTTTCTAGCAGCGGCAACAGCAGCGCCAGACGAAATGCCTACCAACAGGCCATCTTTCGCTGCCAGTTCACGACCTGCTTCGAACGCTTCTTCATCCTGAATGGTAATGACTTCGTCGTAGATAGTCGTATCAAGCGTATCAGGAACAAAACCAGCGCCGATACCCTGAAGCTTATGGGCGCCCGACGTACCCGTTGAAAGTACCGGAGAGCCAGCAGGCTCAACAGCAACAACCTTAACGTTAGGATTTTGCTCTTTCAGATAACGGCCAGTGCCCGTTAGCGTACCACCCGTACCAACACCTGCGACAAAGATATCAACCTTACCATTAGTGTCACGCCAGATTTCGGGACCTGTTGTTGCCTCGTGAATTGCGGGATTTGCGGGGTTAACAAACTGACCAGGAATAAAGGCATTACCGATTTCTTCCTTCAGCTGTTCAGCCTTTTCGATTGCGCCTTTCATGCCTGCTGCACCTTCAGTCAGCACAACTTCAGCACCATAAGCCTTCGCAAGATTACGACGTTCAACCGACATAGTTTCGGGCATAGTAAGAATAAGACGCATGCCACGGGCAGCAGCAATAGCCGCCAAACCAATGCCTGTATTTCCACTGGTAGGCTCGATAAGTACGGTATCAGCATCGATCTTGCCCTGCGCCTCAGCTTCATCAAGCATTGCCTTTGCGATGCGATCTTTTACCGAGCCAGCAGGATTAAAGAATTCAACCTTACCTGCAATCGTTGCCTTCAGGCCGTGATTCTGCTCATAGTGAGTCAATTCAACCAGAGGGGTATGACCAATAAGTTCCGAAACGTTCTTATGAATTGTCATGAAAGATCCTTTCGATAATTATTGATAGCTACATCGTATCAATAATATGGTCAAGCGTGCGCCAAGCTAGCTCTGCACACTTCACACGCGCAGGCATACGGCTAATATCTTTAAGCTCGTACGCTTCATCAAGATCTTCTTGTTCTTCATCTGAAAGCTCTTCACCTTGAATCATACGAATAAATAGACCGCTTAAACGCTTTGCTTCTTCAACTGTTTCATTCGTGATAAGTTCAGCCATGATGTCAGCACTAGCCTGCGACACCGCGCAACCCTGCCCCGTAAAAGCTACTTCTTCAATCGTGCGACCATCATCGGATACATGCAAACGCAGCACCATTTCGTCGCCACAACTTGGGTTGATTCCCTCTTGTTCATGAGTGAAATCGACAAGCTCGTATTTGTAATCAGGATGAGCGTTGTGCTCCATCAGTGCTGCTGTATAAATACTTCCGTTAGACATGCCTATCTCCCTAAAAATGCGTAGCAATTCGTATCTTACGCATTTTCCCCGTTGAACATCTTCCAAACATGCTGCAAGCCTTCAATAAGGCGATCGATATCGCCACTGTCGTTATAAAACGCAAACGAAGCTCGACAGCAAGAATCAATACCTAAATGCGCTAGCAAGGGCTGCGCACAATGGTGACCAGCACGGATAGCTACGTTATCCATGTCGAGAATGCTTGCAACATCATGCGGATGAATGCCGCACACATTAAAACTGACAACGCCGTGATGCGCTGCTGGATCGACTGGGCCTATAATGCGAACGAATTCGAGACTAGCCAAGCGACGCATGCATTGCGCAACAAGTGCTTGTTCACGTGCCTGCATAGCATCAAAGCCAACTTCTTCAACGTAAGTAAGCGCTGCGTCTAGGGCGAAAATACCCGCGGCATCCTGAGTGCCAGCTTCGAACTTCTCTGGCACAGGGGCCCAAGTTGCATCCTGTTCGCTTACCGCATCAATCATTTCACCACCCGTTAAGAACGGTGGCATAGCATCAAGCAGTTCATGACGACCCCACAGCACACCAATACCAAAAGGCCCAAACACCTTGTGGCCTGAAAATGCGAAGAAGTCACAACCTAATTCGGTAACATCAACGGCAAAATGCGGCACCGATTGCGCACCGTCAACCACCATGATGGCACCGAATTCGTGAGCGATTTGACCCATCAGCTTCACATCATTTGCAACACCAAGCACGTTGGAAACGTGAATGGCGCTAACAATCTTGGTATGCGGACCAATCTTGGCACGCATTTCCTCTTCGCTAATTACACCCCGATCATCAGGGTACATATACACAAGTTTGGCGCCTGCAGCACGACATGCCTGCTGCCACGGAATAAGGTTGGAATGATGTTCCATGATGGTGATGCACACTTCATCACCAGGACCAAGTACGGTTGGTGCATATGAATGAGCTACGATGTTTAACGCTTCAGACGTGTTGCGACAAAACACGATATCACGAGCATCCTTGCGCCCATCCAAGCCAATAAAGCTCGCCACATGCGCACGAGACTCGTTAATAGCCTCGGTTGCTTCAACGGACAAGCGGTACAAGCCACGCAAAGCGTTGGCATTCATTTTCTCGTAGAAGCGCTTATGAGCCTCGAGAACTACCTTTGGCCGCTGAGCAGTTGCCGCACTATCAAGAAATGCCAGATCAGCATTGCGTGAAAGCAACGGGAAATCCTTCTTGTACGGCGATTCAGCCAATGCGGACGCACGCGCATTGCGGGCTTCCCATTCTGCACGGCCTGCCTCAGTCAGCATGCCTTCGCCATGAAGCTTGCGATGTGCCACCTTATGCCTCCTCGTCGAATAATTCGGCAAAACCTGGGTTTAAAGATTCACCCAAACGCACCACAGCAGCACGAGCCGCATCAGTCGTTGCATCAAGTGCAGCTTGTTCCACTATAGCGCCCCCAAACATAGCTTCAGCAGCCTCCTGCGACAAACCACGGCTTGCCAGATAGAACAGCTGCTCGTCGCGAATGTGACCAATGGTCGCACCATGATTGCCGGCAACATCATCTTCACTGCATAAAATGACGGGGACAGTTTTGTTCTGCACGCCCTCATCAAGAAGAAGCACGCTTTCGTTTTCGGAGCCTTCAGCACCCTTGCAACCACGAATAAGATCGATGGTGCCACGCAGCTTCTTTTTGCTCTTCCCTGCTAACACGCCATTTGCCTGCATCGTACTCTTGGTATTTCGACCATGATGGCGCAAGGAATAATTGAAATCTCGTTCTTGCTTTCCCTGCCCCAGATAGTAGGTGTCAACGGTAATGTTTGAATCATCGCCGCGTAAATCGCCCGCCAGACCCGTATATGACTGCGAAGCACCCAGCACAGTTTGGTTTACCGAAATGCGGGCGTTTTCAGCAGTGAACAGACCCATGTCGTCAATATCAATAAAGCCTTCGTCAAGCACCTGAATACGATTAATGATCACCTGCGAATTTTCGCCAGCAAACACACGCACCGATGTTGCTGTTACACCCGCAGACGCTGATTCATCAGCTGTATTAACACCATCAACAACAATGGAAAGATTGACAGAACTATTTGCTTCGGCCACCACATCAATTGCTGCAACATCAAGAGCTTCCGAAGTACCAACAAGCACTACTTCGCTGCAGGTTTCCTGACCAGAGGCAGCCTTTACCACCAAGCATTCACCTGCAGCTTCACGAACAAAAGCTGCTACCTCATCGCCAACACCATGAGCAAAAGCAGCCTTGAGCGAGCGTGCTTCTTCAATCGCATCAGCTTGAGCTTGATAGTCTGACTGAGCAGTACCGCCGTACGTAGCATCGGCTTCTGCAGCACGGTATTCTTCACGCTGCGCCAATTCTTCAGGCGTCGGCGCAGGATGCGAAAGCTCCCATGCAGCTTGTGCTTCAGCTAAAGCCGCTTCAAAAGCACCTTCGTCAGCAGCGATAGCTTCACCACTTGTCTTTGCACTGTTATGCGAAGTTAAACCTTCAGGAATCGTAAAAGTAGCGTCATTTGCGCCAAGGAAATGCCAGGTCGGAGCCGGCATTGCGCTAACACGCTCGAATGCTTGCGCTTTCATTATCCAATAGCTCCTTCCATTTCCAGCTTAATAAGATTGTTCATTTCAACGGCATATTCGAGCGGCAGTTCCTTAGAAATAGGCTCAGCGAAACCGTTGACAATCATGGCGCGTGCTTCTTCTTCAGATACACCACGGCTCATGAGATAAAAAATCTTGTCATCGCCAATGCGGCCGATGGTAGCTTCGTGACCAATATCAACATTCTTGCAGCGGATATCCATCGCTGGAATGGTGTCTGACCTACTGCGATCATCAAGCATCAGCGACTGACACGAAACCGTGCAGCGCGAACCATTAGCCGCAGGCGTAGCTACCACCGAACTGCGGAAGGTTTGGATGCCACCATCCTTCGAGATGCCCTTGGTTTCAACAGAAGCGGACGTATCGGGTGCAGCAAGAACTATCTTGCAGCCGGTATCAAGGTTTTGCCCGCGACCTGCAAAGGTAATACCCGTAAAGCTAGCGCGCGACTTTCTGCCTGCCAGAATAGACATCGGATACAAGTACCCAACATGCGAACCAAAGCTGCCCGAAATCCATTCAATTTCGCCTTCTTCTTCACAGCGGCAGCGCTTAGTGTTCAGGTTGTACATGTTCTTCGACCAGTTTTCGATGGTTGAATAACGCAGGTGTGCACGCTTGCCGACAAACAATTCGACAGCACCCGCATGCAAATTAGCAACGTTGTACTTCGGCGCACTGCAACCTTCAATGAAATGCAAGTCGGCATCATCTTCCACGATGATAAGCGTGTGTTCGAACTGACCAGCGCCCTTTGCGTTCAGGCGGAAATAGCTTTGCAGCGGGTAGTCCAAACGAACGCCACGCGGCACATACACAAACGAACCGCCTGACCACACCGCGCCGTGCAAGGCCGCAAACTTATGGTCGGTCGGTGGAATTAGCGTCATGAACTTCTCGCGAATCAAATCGGCATATTCGCCATGCAGCGCTTCTTCGATGCCGGAATACACGATGCCCATCTTCGCAGCGTTTTCTTGCATCGAATGGTATACAAGTTCGGAATCGTACTGAGCACCGACACCTGCCAAATAGCTGCGCTCGGCCTGCGGAATACCCAAGCGATCAAAGGTATCCTTAATGTTGTCGGGAACGCTTTCCCAGTCTGACTGCTGATCAGTTGCTGGCTTAACATACGTAACGATGTTATCCATATCAAGGCCCGCAATCGAAGGGCCCCAATCAGACATTTTGATGCTGTTGTAAATCTCGAGCGAACGAAGACGATGTTCAAGCATCCATTCAGGTTCTTCCTTGCGCTCGGAAATCTCGCGCACGATATCAGGCGTTAAGCCTGCATCAAGGCGTTCAGCATCAGCATCTTCAAAGCGAAAGTCATACCTGCTGCGGTCGATATCTTCGACCTGCGTACGTTTCTTCTCTGCCATGGCGCACCTACTTAGACTGGGAAGAAACATCAGCGGCTTTGATGTGCTCAAAGCCCTGGGCATCAATTACATCAATTAGTTCAGAAGAACCCTCGGCAACAACCTGGCCATCTACCATAACATGAACATGATTAACGCTAAGATGCTCCAGAATACGCGTGTTATGCGTGATGATTAACAGCGTGCCATCGCAGCTTTCGCGATACAGTTCCATGCCACGCGAAACAACCGAAAGCGCGTCAACATCAAGACCTGAATCAGTCTCGTCAAGAATGGCGAGTTTTGGCTGCAACAAAAGCAGCTGCAGCATTTCGACCTTTTTCTTTTCGCCGCCAGAGAAACCCACACCCAATTCACGGTCTAGATACGCGGGATCCATATCAAGCGTTTCAGCCAACTCTTGCGTCTTCTTGCGGAATTCCTTGTTCTTCAGCTTTTCACCGCGACCTTCCAGCATGGCACGCAGAAAACTACGCAGCGGCACACCAGGAATTTCTACCGGGGCTTGAAAGCTTAAGAACAGCCCCGCTTTACTGCGCTTATCAGGCGAAAGCTCGGTAATGTCTTCCCCATCAAATTCAATTGAACCAGCCGTTACCTCATAAGCTGGGTCACCCATAAGAACGTGGCCGAAGGTTGACTTACCTGCACCATTCGGCCCCATAAGAACGTGTACCTGACCCTGAGGAACTTCCAGATTCACGTCATGAAGAATCGACTTGTCTTCAACCGCGACCGACAGGCCACGACAGCGCAGCAATACATTGCTTGTCATGATGATTCACATCCCTCATATAGCGGCAGCCACCACACCCAACTGCCTATCGTATTGTTCGTTTTTAATCCTAGCATTTTTCTAGGTTATTGCAAGACGCGAATAAAGCCTTAGACAAAAAAGACGA
>JAZQRZ010000083.1:0-4604 GCA_045629845.1 Eggerthellaceae bacterium
AGCTGGTAAACAGCTCGTCAAGAGATTTACCCAGCTCTGTTTCGACTTGCGCCTTCACATCAGCAAAATCAAGCGGACGAGCATTCGTGCGAAGCTCGCCAAGTGCTTCGCAGTATTCAATGGGAAGCACGTCGGGATGCGTTGAAGCAATCTGACCAAGCTTTACGAACGTTGTGCCCAGGTCCTGAATAAGCTCGACAGTTGTCTCGGGCGTAAGTCCATCTTTGATGTCGTATTTCTTAACAATGGCAAGAATCTCTTTGAAGCGAGCTTTCGACTCTGCCTTCTCTTCCTTGGTACGCCTGCGTGCCTTTCGCATGGAAATGCCGACATCTACCATCGCCAATTACCCCCTTGATTTAGCAAACAGTCTTCATGCATACGATGCGCAATCCCCTTTGGATACCTGGGCTTGCTATGCAGGCGAGCCCAGCGCCCTTTCGGATGCTAGGCTCGCCAGATTATTAGTCAGGAAAAAGCCTTTATCGAACTACATAGGAGTTACGTCACCCATAGTTCTGTTGGTAGCAGCAACATATTCGTCAAACTGAGTCTGAATCTTGGCATGACGATCCGCGCGACGATCTGCGCGTTCGGCCTTTCTGTCAGCCTTGATTTCGTCGATTACCTGATTGCTAATCGCAGTTTCAAGTTCGTACAGGCGATCAACGTCATCAGCAATATCAACAGCGTCATAGCGCACAATCGTGGTCTTGTAATCAGCAAATACAGCATCAAAAGCTGGCTCTTCTTCGCTTACCAGAGCAGCAATAGCAATTTCGCCCTCGTAAATCTTGCTCGCAACAACAGCTACGATGGAAGCGGCATCAATGGCGCGATTAGCATCAGATACACCACCAGCCCATGCACCTGTGGTTGCGCCAAGAATAACGCCAATCGGGCCACCAAGGATACCTACAAGCGAGCCAATAACGATGCCCGTCGAAGTACCAGAAGTAGGAGAAGAAATGCCAAAGCCATCAATTACTTCAATAGAGTCAGCGCTGCTTTGCAGCAGAACAGCTTCAGGAACAACATAGCCTTCGCCCACAGTTTGCCGTTTCAGCTGGTTAAATGCCTGATGAGCTTCGCTTTCTACTTCGAAAATGGTAATAACGACATTGTTCTGCATAGCTTGCTCCTTGTTCCTCGACTTTTTATGCTGCGCTATGTCAGCCTTGCACTGGCGCTGTCATGAACACAGCGACGAACATGATTAAGCTCAAGCTTGCCGATATGTTCACGCAGACGCTTTGCCCTGCTTTTCAGGGGTTAGCCTTCAAACATCTTTAGCACGCTATTCGCTCATAACGTGTTGAGTATAAATGAACTCTGAGCGCCAAAAAGATATCGAAATAGTAACAATTAGGCAGGTTAAAACAGTAAGTCGAGCACATTCCGATTGTTGAATCTGCGATACGACGATTCGCGCGTTGTATCAAGTATCAATCCGATACCCATACCACCTTCGTCAAGCTCGTCGAATGACTTGGTCTGTACCTTAATAGCGAAAGGATCGAAAGGTACGCCATCATCTTCCAAAACGACACGCAAACCGTTCTGTTCAGCGGCAACTGAGTACCATATACCAGTCGCGCCCGAATACGAAACGATATTGGCAAACGCCTCCTCGCAAGCCAGACATGCCTTAAGCCCGAATGCCCTATCAGGCGACTTTGCCATAATCTCATCGCGAATCGTGTCGAACGATGCTATATCAACCGCAAGCATAGCAATAACATTCAGAATGTTGACTATTGGCTTCCCTGCTCGACTTCGGCAATATCTTCTTGCGAAGTCTCTTTCAAAGAATACGTATCGAAAGCAGGTGTAGCTGGCAATTGTATTTCGATGCGATCAATCTTGTGCATCACAGCGTGACCGCGAACCAGAGATATGTCAAAAACATGACCTCCCCGCGTGCGGTCCTCCGACAGAAAATGAATGTGCCAACCAGGAGCGTTGATACCATCCATGTAATCTGGATAGTAGACGCATACGAGCGTGCCATCCAGGTTTTCGAAAATGAATTCTCGCTGTGTTATGGCTAGCATATCTTTCAAGGTGATGTGCTCTGCCTGATACGCTGACTCCGAGCGTGCAGACACACTATTAAAGGTTCCGCTAACCGTAACGATGTGCATGCTATTCAGGGCGAATATCTCGTCAAGCTTATAGGTGAGCTTGCTCTTAAGGGCTTCTATGTTGGACAACTCTCCCAGCTCAAATGCAGTACCACCTTCCACCGAAGCAGTAGAGGCGAACGGTACACCAACATCTGGCGCTGGCTTTACAACAGTTCCATCATGACGGGCGCGATAACACACGCCGTCAAGCAGAATCATCTCGCCGTCTACACCCTCGAAGGTTCCCAGTCCGACATTTCCCAGGCTTTCTAGCTCTTTCACGGTAATCACGCTGCGCGTGTACCCCGCCATAAGAGCATGCAACGTCGACACTTGAAACATCTTGTTATCCATGCCGCGCCCCCTACCTTTTGAAGCGATTCCCTCTGCTACTTTGCTTATCATGCATGTATCGTAGAGCGATCGTTGATGAAATACGCGTGCTCCTGATCGGCCTTCGCTTTGTACAACGCCGCGTCTGCTTTCTTGAAGATTTCGGAGTATCGCCTTTCAAGCCCATCGTACAGAGCGATACCAATGCTAACGCTCACCTTCTGGTCTACATCTGGCAATGTGATTTGCTCTGCAGTACCCGAAACGACGCGGTCGGCTATAGCGCAAGCAGTATCTTGATCGTTGGAGTTCCTGATGAAGGCGATAAATTCATCTCCGCCAAAGCGCCCAACGATAGCATCTTCGGAAAACACACTGCTCAGGTAGTGTCCAAACTGAGAGATAACACTATCTCCGACATCATGGCCATATGTATCATTTATCAACTTGAAACGATCTAAGTCCAATATAAATAGCGTTCCTTTGTCGGCGGAATCGTCCGCTAAGAACTCATCGATTTCCCTCGTCAAGCAGCCTTTATTCTTCAAACCCGTCATTTCATCCGTGTCTTTCTGGATGTTGATTTCCCGGGTTAAGACAAACTCCCTAATTCGAATGGAGTTCGCAATGACATTCAAGAACGCACCGACGATTGTAAAAACAACAACATTGGCCAAATCGATGAGCCAAACATCGTGGGGCTTGACGCCGGACATCCAAACAATGAATACGATAGAAGCGGCAACAAGCTCGATTGACATGAAGAACGGCTTGTCAATCATGAGCATCGGAGCAATCAGTAGGAATACGATGAAGGTCGTAGCATTGCTGTCGGCCCTGTTCTGGGCGAGAAAAGCACCGAACAGGAACAGCACCGAAATTGACAGGTAAATTAGAAGCTGAGCCGCAAGCGAGTCTTCCTTCAATTTGAGGAAGAGAACGATGGCGACTACGGAATAAAGAAAGGCCGCCAAATAAACCATCCTATTAGTCTCCATCAAGCTATTGAACAGAGACCCTAAAAACAGAAAACCAAATACTGCCGCCATCAAGTAATGAAGGACCCTCCACACCTTGAAGTTCGAGATGTAGGCATCCTTCTTTACTGCGTCATACTCGTCCTTTTCGATTCCGCAGTAGAAATAGTAGTTTCGTATGGTTTTTAACAGGTTCATATACGAATCCGTTTCAGCATCTCAGGAAGCGTGATGGATACACAAGAGAATGAGCTGTGCTTTGATATTATTCATACCACCATTAGCCCTTTCAGCAAAGGGGAGTTCCAAAACGTCACCCTCGCATTACAATGCAAAAAGGATAGCGTAAAAGGTGGCAATTCCACCAAAAGAATAGCTACACACCTGAGGCCTGCTGCTAGCACATTCGAGTAGTGAGCGGTGATGCTCTGGAACCCCTCTTGTGCGAAGACACGAAAAACCTTAAAAAGAATGCTTACGGCATCTGGAAGGATGGTGACTACGATGAACCAGGAACAGCGTTCACTCCTAACGCGTGGCATGGTGGCGTTTGCAGCTGTGCTTGTAGTATTACTGCTTATGGGAACGTTCAATGACCTCCCAATCGCGCAGACGGTTTACGCACCCGATAGTCCTCTTATCATCTTCTTATCATCCCTTGGGCTCATCCCGCTTGCCTATCCCGCTTGCCTTCTTTTAGGCGTTCTTGCCCAGCGAAGTCTTGCCAGCCAAAAGGCAAAACTCCTGCGTATCGTAGGCGCAGCACTGTGTGTAATCCTCGCGCTACTCCTCGGCGCCATCATCACGAAAGCACTCTTTTCGATACGCGATGGTTTCGGCGGAATATTCGAGTACGAACCCTCCAAGTTCGTAAGCATGACCATTGGCGCCATCGTCGGCGCATGCTTGTACGCAGTAGGCTTCAACGCTGGCAAGGCAAATGACGCAAAAGACCTGGCGCGCAATGTGCTCATCGTAGTCGTAGTGCTGGCTGTCTCGTACGCATTGGTCGAAATCGTGAAGGCCACCATGGCCCGTCCTCGTCCACGTTTACTATTTGCAGGATACGAGGGCATCGAGTTCTATCCTTGGTATCAACGATGCACAGGAGCCGAAGGGTTCATAGCAACTTACGGAATCGAAAAGGATGCTTTCAAATCGTTCCCTA
>JAZQRZ010000084.1:0-2081 GCA_045629845.1 Eggerthellaceae bacterium
TCAAACGAATATTCGCGGCGCCCGCTGCCATCGCCAAGCGCGCTATCGCACATCAGCTCGCCAGAAGCGTAACTGTCCGACGCGCTTTCACGCACATAATACGTGTCATACGCTTGCTTGAGCGGTGAGGCTTGGCTGTTCGATCCAACGGCAGCCGCCACAATGCACACCTGCGTATCGCCGAACGGGTGATAGTAAAGCCCGCCTTCGGTGCCCGTTTGATTCTCGGTGATAAGCGGCGCGCCCGCATATGGCGATTCCAGCTGCGTATACATGAAGTCTGGATTCATAAAACGCACGGTAATCGACGCCATGCTTGCACCTTCAGGGTCGCTAACCGCAAACGCCTTCTGGCCGATGGTCTGCACGCCAGCAGGTACAACAATCGTGGAATTATTCAGGCCTGAACAACCCTGGAACGCATATGCGCCGATATTGGTCACCTGACTAGGAATCGTCAGCGACGTAAAGCTGCAATTTGAAAACGCGCCGGTCGTTACTTTCCCATTTATGTCGCTTACGCTGGGTGCAGCACCAATCGACGTTACTGTTTCAGGAAGCGAAGTGATTGCCGATGCGGGCAAACTGGTGCAGCCATCAAAACCGTCTACCGTTGTGAAGTTGGTATTGGTTGGCCACATAACGCTGGAAAGATTCGCGCAGCCTTGGAATGCATTGTTCTCAATTGTTGTCACGCTATTTGGGAGGGTGATTGACTGAAGACTCGTGCAGTCTTTGAATGCCCGCTCACCAATTCCGGTTACATTCGAGCCAAGTGTTACTGTTGTAAGGTTCGTGCACGATTCGAATAACCCCGGATTAAGCACGCCGTTAAACTGAGATGCATTGACCGACTGAAGGTTTGTGCATTCGGAAAAAGCGCCCGTAAGGTAATAGTTGTATTGAGACTTCCCTTCCATACCAGCCGTTAACACGATGCTTGAAATGCCCGTGTTCTTAAAGCAATCCGAACTTAGCTCGTAACTACGCGTAGAAGGTAGTGTTATTTGGGTAAGATTAGCGTTGTCACTAAACCCACTAATATCAAGATTCGGTTGAGAAGCAGCTGATCCTGTCTCTTCGAATGTCAACGTTTGAATATGATTGCTTGAGTAGTCATCGTAATGAATGTTGCAACCCCGTGCTCCAATTACTGGAAGGTCTCCCATAGAATCCTTGAGCTTGATTTGCGAAGAACTCTGGTTTTGCCAATCACCATCAAGCCAAGCCTCACACGTTAGATAATAGAGACCTGCCGACGCCTCGCCTTCTGGGCCGTACCCAGATTGCCAAAATGGATGAATCTCCATCTGGAAATACCTTAGGATTTCTTCCTTCATTTCGTTGGTCAGATGGATAGACTCAGGCACTCTTAAGCGCGTTGCATCATTCGAAGCTCCTAGCACAAATGCGCACGGCGCGTTATAACCATTCACTCCAGGATATAACCAGATTTGGATTGCTACTGTTCCATCGCTATACACGTGCTCCTGATCATCTAGCAGGAAATCCCCAGATACGTTGGCCATAGTGTAGGGATTGTTCCCAAAACCCCAGTTTATTGCCTGCGTTGAAAGGGTGTTTTCATCTGCGGCGCCTGTGGCCTCTTCGTTGCCTGCGCCTTGCGATTCGGCAATTTCACCCGCTTGAAGTGCCGTGCCAGCCAACGCTTGCTGGGGCTGTAAACCAAAAGGTAGAGCCAGAGCGATTGTGAAGACTAGGACCAGCGCAACTGTGAAAATGCGCACACAGCTATTATGAGGTTGGGAATGGGAAGTTAACCTGCTCATGGATGCCTCCATTCGCGATGGGTATAGCGTTATAGAATCAGCACAAAGATAGGACGATTCTATCGTGAATGCGCTGCTGAAAGGCCATTTTTGCCCGTTTTGATACCAGGCCGTTATAAACCGCGAGAAGCACTGGACATCTGTCGCCTGCAAGCTATTTGTGGTCGAAAGCACACACTTTATGTACGCTCTGAGCGGGGCGGTTAACGATTACAAAAATTCCTAAAAAAAGTTCTTGACCCGTTACGCACAGCGAAGTATATTATTCAGGCACTTTTTGCGAGATGGGCC
>JAZQRZ010000085.1:0-13432 GCA_045629845.1 Eggerthellaceae bacterium
AACGCAGGCAACATTACTTGCGAAGATGTAGTTAGCAAGCATTGCTGGATCGAATGCGACATAGGTGAAGTAGTACACCGCCGTGCCACCAACAACGAAGTTGAAGATCCATTTTGCAACGTCGCCCAGCATCAGGAAGATAACGTTGGGATTCTGAGCAATGGAACGACCAAGGTCGCCAGCGCTGTTGCTGTTCTTGTCGGCCTTCTTAGCGGCCTTCCAATTAGCAAGTTCTTCCTTGGTGTATTCCTTTTCATAGCCCTTGGTAATTGCGAAGTGCACGTTGTAAAGAGCAGCAAATACGCAACCAAAGACAAATGCCGCAAACGCATAGTTAGCAGGTGCTGCAGCCGGGTCCGAGTTCTGATTACCCAACAGCATTGCGCCAACCATAGCAACAGGCGGGAAGATGTAGGCGAACAGAATCTTCGATGCGTTCGACCACATACCACGGGTGGA
This sequence comes from Eggerthellaceae bacterium, assembly GCA_045629845.1. Taxonomy (GTDB): domain Bacteria; phylum Actinomycetota; class Coriobacteriia; order Coriobacteriales; family Eggerthellaceae; genus UBA9715. Next base: position 460 of record JAZQRZ010000085.1, read on the forward strand.
TGCCAGGTGTGCGCGGTCGTCAGGTGTTTGACCAACGACAGCAATAAGCGAAACGTTTGCAACATACGGGAAGTCCCAGCAGCAGTGCGATGCAATGTAGAAGACGGTAATCAGCACTGCAGTAACGATTGGGTCATCCGAGAACTTGACATAGTCAAGTGCAAACAGGATTGGAATAATCCAAGGCAAAATGAACAACCAAGAGCGATAGCGACCCCACTTCATAGGCTTGATTGTATTGATGATGGCGCCCCAGAGCCAGCCGACGATTGCGTCGACAACAGAACCAACTGTCGACACGATACCAGCGAGTACCGGGTCAAGCATTGCGCAGTTGGTCAGGAAGAACACAAAATAATAGTTCTCCACCGAGTTCATGATGTTGAACCCGAAGTCGCCCACGCCGTAGAAGAACTTCAGCGGCGTCGACAACGGCTTGTAATCCGCAGGCAAAACCGGAGCTGTTGTCCCCTCCGCAGCGGATGCGGCAGCTTGTTCTTGTGGAACCTCTGCCTCTGTGACTCTTGTCTCGTCACTCATGCTTATCCCCTTTCTCATTGAGTGCCGACTGATACTGTAAGAATGATGTTAGTCAAATCCTTACTTTCTCCACAAGTGCAAAGAGTGCTATACTTTGCCCAATTAGTTGTGCACTACTGCACAGTCTTATGTGAAGGGTTTGTGTTACCTAAGGGCAACTTAGGGTCAAACAAACCGAATTAGCAAGGTTTTGCCAAGAAAAGGGCTGGTAATGGAACTATCGCTGCGTTACATGTACACCAAAACGCTCAGCATAGATCCAACTGCTTCCATTGCCGACGAACATGTTGCTCCCCTTCGAATTGAATGGGTAGGTGTGGCTTCAATCCGCTTTGCAAGCCATGCCGGTTTCCTCTATTTCGTGACCGACGAAATCGAAGTACCCTCTCCTGCCCTTGACGATGCCAGTATGTTCGGCTGCGTGGTGCCCGAGCACCTTTCCGAAAAATGCCGAGGCATTCCTCGCATCATCGTTTCGAATGACTGCGACATCGATCGCCTGTTTAGCTACCTGGTTAGCGAAATGGAAAAGTATCGCCGTTGGCATGACCTGATTAACGACCTGCTTGTTACCGACGCAACCTATCAAGACCTGGTCGAAGCAACAGCAAAATTCGTTCCGCGACCTATGTATATTGCAGATGCAAGCTGGCGAATGATTTCACACGTCGACTTCGAAATGAATGAAATCAGTGCAACCTGGCACTATCAGCTTCTTCACGACGGCCTGTATCCGCACCATATTGTTGAGGCGCTTAATCGTACAGGCGACTACTATCGCATTTCCAATTTGCCGCGCGCTGCATTAATCGATTCCGAGGTTTATACCATGCGCATTTTGGCGAAGCCTGTGCGCTATCGCGGCAAGCTGGTCGGCTACTACTTCATGATTGATACCTGGGGTGACCTGGGGTATTGCGAAGTAGAAATCGCGCAAGAATTTGGAACGATGGTTGCGCCTCTTATGGCTGCACGTGGTGCCAGCTCTGGCCAACTGTCCGGTTTTCAGGACAACTTCATTTATCACATTCTGGATGGCCTCTTAACAAGTAAGCGCGATATTGCTCAGCAGCTTCATAACGAAACGCGTTGGCGTATCGATTCGGACTTCCGTCTTGCTACCGTGCGTTTCGCACCCGACGAATTCGAAAACCACCTGCTACACATGCGTACCTTAGGTATGTTGATGGGCGACTATGATAGCCATGCTTATTCGTACAAAGACACCGCCATTGCTATCTTTCATGAAGCCGAGCAAGAACACGAAGACTTTATGGCTCATCTTCAGAAGAGCGCAACATCCCTTAAGCGCACTATTGTTGTCAGCAGTCGCTTTAGCGACTTCTCGCAGCTCAAAGCCTACTACGAACAAAATGTATATGTTCATGAACAGGTAGAGCTAGCCAACCAAAAACCGCAGCTTATTTCTTGCGACCGTTCCTTCAGACGCCTGCTGGCTGACTCTTGCAAATCATCGCTTCCTAGCTGCTATGGTGCTGATACTTTGTACGCCTACGATCATCAACACAACACCAGCTACTGCGAAACGTTACTTGCTTATCTTGCCTGCGAACGCAATGCAGTCACTACTGCCGAAGCGCTATTCCTACACCGCAACACCCTGCGTAACCGCCTAAGCAAAATTAACGACATCATTGATGTAAACCTTGACGATGTCGACGAACGCATGCACCTGCTTATCTCCCTGAACATGCTTCTTAATGCCAGCAACTAAAACAAAAAAGCCGCCTGGAAATCAGGCGGCTTTAACAAGCAACGTATTCGTTGAAAATTACTTATAGAACAGAGCGATGCGTTCGGCAGCTGCACCCGCGTCGGGCGTGTAAGCATCGGCACCAATCTGGTCAGCGAATTCCTGAGTAACAGGAGCGCCACCAACCATGATCTTCACGTTGTCGCGCAGACCAGCATCTTCGATAGCCTTGATGGTTTCTTCCAGAGCCGGCATGGTGGTAGTCAGCAGAGCAGACAGGCACACAACCTTGCACTCGGGATGATCCCTAATGTATTCAACGAAAGTCTCGGGCGGAACGTCGACGCCCAGGTCGTCTATTTCGACGCCCTTACCTTCAATCATCATGCGAACCAGGTTCTTGCCGATGTCGTGCATGTCAGCCTTAACGGTACCGATAACAGCATGGCCCAGCGGTTCGGCGCCACCAGCGGCCATAGCAGGCTTCAAAACATCAGTGCCAGCGGACATAGCGCGAGCAGCAACCAGGATTTCAGGAACGAAGCATTCGCCCTTCGAAAAACGATCGCCAATAACACCCATTGCTTCAATCATGGTGTCAAGAATTTCCTGAGGATCAATGCCCTCGTCAAGAGCCTGCTGTACCAGCGGACCAGTTTCCTTGCGCTTGCCCTTCATTGTCTTCTCGCGAAGATCGTCAAGAACTGCCATGATGCGCCCCTTTCCCTTTTTCTATTCAACGAAACTTTGCGTTTTATTCTCTGGTCATAAAATATCTTTATTACGTGCTTCCGTCAAGAGCAAAACAGGCCTTATTACCTTTTTGAATAAAGAATTTTTATCACGCAAAACCGTACCTGAATAGAACTAGCGCGAGCATCCATTTTCCCCACCTGTCCTATACGGAACTATTTATTCAACGCGAGCCGTTATCGTCCACTCTCGAACCATCTTGGCAACACCCACTGCGTCGTACTCTGAGCGCTCTTCCCTAAGGTCACACGCCAAATCACCTGTCGCACCACGACGTCGTGCTTCTTCGATGGCTTGCTGCTTCGCCATATCGCGCGCCGCTTCTAAGGCCACTTCAACGTCCTTATGCGACTCAACAGCATCAAGGCCTCGCACTTGATAACTTTGCACGATGCCATCGGGTCCGCGCAATGGACTTACCCGAACCTGTTGCTCAACTGAAACATGCGACACCGCTGCACCCACTGCATTTGCCACTCCCGCATGCTCGGGAACCAAAAACGGCGCCTGCAAAGCTTCGGCAACTTCCTTCAAGAACACATGCGTCGGCGCGCCAACACCAACCAGTGTTGCCTTACTTGTGAACTGCATAGCAAAAGGCGGCTGCATGTCATCATGGCGCGTTTCCCAAGCCTTTCTGACAATTGCACTCATCTGATCGTCAAGCTCAAAAGATGCATTAGGCCAATATCGATCTTGAGCAAACGAGCGAATAACCTGGTTGAATAAACGAAATTGCGCCAAATCATAGATTTCATCAGCCAACGCTTCGATAGCTGCTTCGTCTTCAGCTGCTTCTACACCGCGATAGCTTTTCAGAACACATTGCACACCCAAGCGCGATGCGCGCACATCAAACTGATTGAAATCACCTTTCAAATGCATGGCATCAGTAGGCGTTAAGCCACACCGCATAACGATGCCTTCGTCTTCCAAACGATCTGTTTTAAGACCCAAGATATCCATGCGCTTATCGAAGAGCGATACAGGACCTTCGCGCAACACCTCGATAAGCTGCTGCTCGGGGCGGGTAAGCCGCGCTAAATCGCCTGGATCCCGCAAAAGATACAGCAGCTCATAGCGTGATTGAAAGTCTATACAGGCTTTGCGGTAATAATGCTCAAGCGCATCAATCACCTGGGGCCAGCGCGCCGCAGCAATGCACAGCGGCGTAACCCTGCGCGTTCCTAACTCTAAGCGGCTGTTCTTGGTATAGCGCACCGCCGTATCGCCGCCCAGCGCAATGGTATCAATGCGCACGCCAGCAACTTGCGTCTTCCACTGGCCAATAACAATGCCATCGGTTCTATTCGGGCGGTCTTCATGCACAACAGAGATATCGGACGTTGTGCCGCCGATATCAACAATCAGACTCTCGGGTGCGCCAGCCAATGCCTGTGCACCAGTCACCGATGCCGCCGGTCCCGATAGAATCGTTTCCACTGGGCGCAATCGCGCAAGCTCTTCAGACATAAGCGAACCATCGCTACGCACAATGGAAACAGGAATCGCAAGGCCACGCTGCGCAAACACTTCATCAATGGCGTCGAGAAACTCTTCAATAACAGGCACCAATCGCGCATTCAAAAGCGCTGTTGCACCACGTCCGATTACGTTAGGTTCGGCAGCAACCGTTGTTGCCTCCACAACCAGCTTGCCAAACTTCTCGCGCAAAAACGCTGCGCCACTCTTTTCAACAATGGCGCCGTTATTCAGCGCATACAAACTAGCAATACCAAAAGAATCAGCCTCGTCGAAAAACGCTGGCTTTGCAGTATAAAGCGCTTCCCAGTCGGGAATAGTAACGTCGTTGCCATCGTACGAACCAACGTAATCAACTGCCAACACATCGCTATAAGGAATGCCAAACTTGTTCTGCGCGTCGACGCGGTGAAGAATCTCGTCGGTGGTTCCAACGATGATAAGCTTCGCGCGACCACCCTTCCCTTCCACGCACGCATTCGTGGCAAGAGTCGTCGAAAGAGCCGCTTGTTCAGCTAGCATAAGCACGTCATGAGGCAAATTATCAAGCACAGTGCCGATACAGCGCGTTAAATCGCCCTTTGTTGTCAACGACTTCGAAGACGCCAGCACCTTCATAGCGGCCGTATCAACAACAACCGCATCCGTGAACGTGCCACCCGTATCAATTCCAAGTCGTATCATCTGACACCAAGCCTGAAATCTTATTAGCGATACAACACACAGCCCGAAAACGAAATGGTTTGCGGGCCATGATTGTAGGGAATGTCCGCTAGCGTACACACCTCAGAGACAACCAAACCTGCCGCTTCCATAGACACCAAACGCTTATCAGGGAAACGACATGGTGTACCAGGATAGGTACATTCGGGACACAGGGTACACGTGCCTGCAGAAAGGGTCATGGTTTCGGCGCTTAAACCTGCTTTGTCCAGAGCTTCAACTAGATTTAGGACGCGACGCTTCTGCAAATCACCCGTTTCCTCCATTGTTTCGATGTCGAAATCGTCTTCCATTTCCGCAACCGTTTGCACCACAAGACAGTGTTCAAACTGATGCATCTGCTGTTCAAAGTCTTCGATTTCGCCGCAGGCTGGCGGGCAAGCCCAGCTGTGCCCATACACATGACAGGTATTCGCCGCACACATCGAACGAACTTCGGGGCGCGCTACCAGATCCTTCGCACAACAGGTACCCATGAACTCAAAGCCCTGTTCAGCAGCAAGTTGTTCAACAACGCTCATGCTTCCCACCCCTTGAATGTGGCAAAAGGCTTAACCTCTAGCACATTTAGAATTCCATCATGTCGACGTAAAACTCGTTAAATTCGGAAGACGTTGATAGCTCAAGATAATCGCACTTGTCGACAATTTCATTTTCGCGCGTACGAGCTGCACTAGAAACAAGCAATGCCGTAGCACCTTCACCCGAAGTATTGCCAACACTTGAAGCGCACGGCAGTAATTCCTTCGGGAACAAACCAATAGCAGCAGCAGATTCAAGATTCAGGTACGCCCCAAAACCACCTGCAATTTCAAGCCGCGTAATGTCGGATACCTGAATATCTGCCGCTTCCACCAAGGTTAGAATGCCTGCGCACACCGCCGCCTTTGCCAGCTGCAAACTGCGTACATCATTCTGGGTAATGTACAACGATCGGTCAGGAACCAGATAGAACACATTGCGGTCATTCTCGCGACCGACCAACGACGCAAGCGGTTCTTCCAATTCGTCAGTGCCCAGCAGATAGCCCGTATCATCCACGATGCCCAAGCGCACCATAAGCGCCACTGCATCAATAATGCCCGTGCCGCAAATACCAACAGGTGCTGCGTTGCCTACAACCTTCACTTCAACTTGACCATCTTCATATGAAACCTTCGAAATAGCACCAGGTGATGCGGGCATTCCAAAATGAATGTTGGCACCTTCAAAAACAGGCCCAGCGGCCGTAGCGCAACACTTAATGCGCCCATTAGCTGCCAGCGCCATTTCGCCATTAGTTCCCAGGTCAAGGAACAGGCGCGTACCACCTGTATCAAGTTCGCATGCCAGCATGCCAGCCGTGATGTCGCCGCCAACATAGCCTGCGATACAGCGCGTGAAATAGCATGACCCTAAGCCTTCGATAACATGTTCATCCCCAAACAAAGACTGCGGAATGAAGGGGTTAAACCCAATGGTATCGGGCGGAAGACCCACAGCAATGTGCTGCATAACCGTATTGCCTGCAACTGTTACTCGAACCACTTGATTGGCAGACACCTTCGCCGTTGAACAAAGCTTTGCTTTCATTTCTCGTAAAGCGTCTTGAATAATGCCCGTCATAAGATCAAGCTTGCCATCAATGCTGGCAGAAATACGACTAATAACATCGCTACCAAAGGCAATCTGCGGATTAGCACGACCAACGGTCGCAAGTCGCTGTCCCGTTTTTAGGTCATGTAAATGAGCGACTAAGGTGGTTGTACCAATGTCGATGGCCATGCCATAGCCTGTTGCATCTTCATCGGGCGGAAATACACTTGCTGTGCCAGACTGAACAACATCTAACGTGCCCGTACGCTCGACAATCACTTCCATGCCGTCGGCCACGGGCGTCATACATGCCAAGCGGTAGCTAAGACCTTCATCGTCGCGAACAAGCACCTGGCAACGACCGCACTTACCCACGCCACCACACGTAGCTCGAATATCGATGTGTTGCGCCTGAAGAACATCAAGAACCGAACAGGGCTTTTCAACCTGAACGGTTAATCGTTTGCCCGCGTTATCTATAAGCATCTTCACGGTCAATTCCGCCCCTCAACGCGCCGAAACGCAACATCGACCAGATATCTTCTGCCCTTTAGTCATATTTTCCCACAAAAAACGGCGGGCAAAACGATGCCCGCCGCCATTAATTACTGCGTTAATGTTGCTTAGTCGCGATTCAGCGGACCAAACAGGTTCTCGCGATAGGCATCGATGTATTCCAAGCAGTATTCATCTTCGCCCAGCAAAGCTTCGGTGCCATGCAGCACGCCATTCATGTCACGGTTCGTCGGATCCATAATGGCGCTGTCCATGCCAGCAGCCATAGCCAGAACCAAGAACGGCATATTGATGAACTTACGGCCAGGCAGACCAAACGAAATATTGGAAAGACCGGACGTAATGTGAATGGAAGGATATTCTTCCTTAATCTGACGGCAGCACTCGTTGAACGTAATCAGGCTTTCGGGATTTGCGCCCAGTGTTTCGACCAAGGGGTCGATGTACAGACGATTCGGAGCGATGCCAAATTCTTCAGCGCGAACCATGATGTTCCTGAAAACCTTCAGGCGGTCATCAGCGGTCTGCGGAATACCTGTATCGTCGGAAAGCAGAGCCACGCAGCCCCACTTGGTGTCAGCGATTGCCGGGAAGACGATATCAATCTTGTTGCCTTCGCCTGAAACCGAATTGATGATACCAACACGGTCATCGCAGAACTTCATGGCGTCAACGCAAACCTGAGGATCGGGGCTGTCGATGCAGATAGGAAGATCGGATTCTTCCTTGATGATGTTAATAAGCCACTCTTGAACATCAAGTTCGCCTTCGTTTACCGAAGCGCAACAGTCAAGGTAATCAGCACCAGCAGCCGTCTGCGAACGCGCAATCTCGCGGATGTACGCCTCGTCTTTTGCCGCAATAGCAGCACCGGTCTTAGGAATGGAGCCGTTGATTTTTTCGCCAATAATAATCACGTGGAACCTCCTTGCTCGTGCCTAGTGGCATTAACCCAATGCGGCAATTGTAGCAACAACTTTTGCTATTTGTAGTCTGACGATAAAAGTTTTTTATTAGCGAATGTAGAAAGAGGTCTAGCTCTTTTCTGCAGTGGTGCGCACTGAGCCTCACCCGAATGAAGCTTTTTCACCCCACTGACTACGCTTTCATATACAATCTATGCTTACTTAAGAAGAAAGGAAACAATATGTCCAAACCAGTACCTTCAATGGATGAATGGCTGGCCGAAGCTAAGGCCTCTGAAAACGCCGACAAATGCGGCATGTTCCTCGTGCATAACGGCATCGTTCGTTCAACGGCAAAAGCTCAGGTGCGCCAGGGCGAAGAAAAGCCCGCTGTCGCTCAGGTCGAATTCTCTTACGACGCCGAAGGTGTTGAAGCAGCTGTCGCTGAAGCACTGACCTGGGATGGCGTGTACTACGTCAAGGTGTGGCTGAACGAAGGCGCACTGAACGTCGGCGAATCCATCATGTATGTTCTTATCGGTGCCGACATCCGCCCGCGCTGCATCGACGCACTGCAGAATCTGGTTGACAAGATTAAGAACGAACTTGTCGTCGAAAAAGAAGTCTACGTCGACTAGTTCGCAACTCTGCGATCGGTATGAACACGCTTACACGCACAAGCCTCGTCGTTGGTGGCATTGCCGCCGCGGCGGGGTTTTCTTATTGGCTGTGGCGCCGCTTTGGCCCTTCCACCTATCTGCGCTTTAACACGATGTTTGGAAAAGCGCGCATTTACGAAGTAGCCGACGATAACGGCGATCCTGTTCGTCTACTTGAAGTGGGTGGCATCGTGCAATCGGGCACCTACCTTGACGAACGCTACACCAATCTGGTCTTCGAATACCTTAAGCGCTACGACCTTATGTTTGAAGACAACCACCCGATTAAACGCGTACTGGTTCTGGGATGTGGTGGCTATGACTACCCTGAACACCTGATTGCAAACCATACCGACGTCGTGGTTGATGCAGTAGAAATCGACCCTACCATTACAGCGCTTGCGCGGCGCTATTTCTTCCTTGATCGCGTTATTGAAGAATACGAAACTGAAGAGACGGGCCGCTTGAACCTTATTACAAACGATGCGCTGGCCTTCCTGCAGGAAAGCAATCAGCGCTACGACGCTATTGTTAACGATACGTTCGACGCTGGTACACCACCCGCTCATCTAATCACGAGCGAATTTGCACAGGCTGTTCGCGACCACCTGAACCCTGGCGGCATGTATCTGACCAATATTGTTTCAGCCCTTGAAGGCCCCGATTCTGCCTTCTTGAACGAACAAGTTAAACTGCTGGAAAGTGTTTTTGAAAGCGTTCGCATCGAACCCTGTGCGTCAGATGAATTCGCTGACGCAGACAACGTTATTGTTATCTGTAAGTAAATTGGTCTAAAGAAAGTGCTCATCCCGCATTCCTTTGCAGCCAGAGCCTTTCAGCAAAGCGATTATGGTAAGGTGTTCCCATGAGCATACTCGATAAAACACCCAAACCCGTGCGCGAAGGCATTGCTTTTGCCTTGTTCATGGCGGCAGTTTCTGCCACAGCAGCCAATATGCTGCAGCAACCGCTGTTCCTGCTAGGCGGCACTATTCTGTTCGTCATCTTCTACATTTGGCGCATTAATCCGCAAATCAAAGCTGCCTACGAACAGCAGGAAGCGCAAAAGAATATGTACGCTGACGACGAAACGTATCAGCCTATTCTTGATCGCTTCGAAAACGACAAAAACGACGATGCCTTAATCGAAGGCTACCAGGCTTGGAAGCAAGGCCCGCACGAAAACGAAGTGCGCCTGCGTTTCTTGCAGGAAGCTATTATGTCTCTTATCGAAGAAGGCAAGATTTATCGCGTCGAAGAATTAATGACCGAAGTTGAACAGCTGGCCGAAGCCGAAGGCTTAAGCGATCGCTTCGAAACCTTCCGCGCGGAATGCGACCGTCAAATCGCCGAAATCGCCCAGGCCCGCCTTGGTCAACCCGAAGAAGATTAATATGGCAAGGGTTTAATCCCTTGCCATAACTTTATTCTTGCTCCTCAGATTCAGGCTCTTCAGCAACGGTTTCGACAGTCATTTCGCCAATCTTGCCATCACCATCAAGGTCGCGCTTAAGCAGCTCTTCAGCCTTATGCTTCACCGTAGTTGCAGCGCCACCAACAGCAGGCTTTGCAGCTTCAAATGCGCCACCCGCCACCGAAGCAACGGTATCAATAGCATCCTTGACCACGGGCTTTGCAGCTTCAAAAGCAGAACTTGCCTGTTCAGACACAGTACCAATAGCTTCTTCAACCTTAGGCCTTGCAGCATCGAATGCTTCGCTTGCCTTTGCAGCAACGTTATCAAGCACAGGCTTGGCAGCCTCGGCAACTTCACCTGCCTTGCCAGCAACTACCGATGTAACATTCTCAACCACGGGTTTAGCAGCCTCAGCGGCCTCACCAGCTTTCGTAGCAACCGTAGACACAACGCTGTCAACCATAGGCTTGGCGGCTTCGTAGGCTTCGCCGGCCTTGGCGGCAACAACATCAACAGCAGGCTTTGCAGCTTCTTGCACCTTGTCAGCCGTTTCCTGAACAGCATTCGCAATACCGCTGAAAGCACTCGAGGTAGCATCTTCAACTTCAGCAGCCACGTCTTCAACCTTGTCAGAAGCAGCTTCAACACCAGCTTCAATCTTCTCTTCGGCTTCGGCGGCTTTTTCTTCTACTTGAGTTGCAGCGGCATCAACTTCGGCTTCAATCTTTTCTTCAGCTTCGGTGATTTCTTCCTTGATTTCTTCCATATCGGCCATGATGGCTCCCTTCTCGGACGAAATGCTGACACTGCGAATTATGACACTATTGCGCAGAGATTACGCAAGGAATACCAACTTGTTTTTGGCACGAGCCGCACGATATACACGCGCTGGGTTCAGTTGCACCCGATTGCCAACGTCGCGGCAGGTCAGGCTCACAAATAAGCGGCCTACTAAGCGCTACAGCAGCAATGCCATCATGCTGCAAATGTTGGTTGATATCGCTCAGATCTCGCCACCCGCCCGTTACCATTATTGGGACATCTAATTCGGCAGCCAAGCGTGCACCAAACGATGCGAAGTAAGGTCCAGCAACCTTTGCTTGCGCAGAAGCGGTATGCCAATCGCCGCTAACATCAATGCAGCTAGCGCCCGCTTCAACAAGCATTGCTGCTACACGCGCACTTTCATCTTCGCCAAAACCACCTTGTTGACCAGCGGAATCACCCCAGGTATCGCAGCTATTCAGCTTAACCAGAACGGGATAATCGCTACCCACTTCCGCGCGAATAGCCTGCACACACTGCACCGCCAACCGCGCGCGATTTTCCAAGCTGCCACCGTATTCATCGGTACGCTTATTGAAATACGGACTAAGGAACTGCGACAACAAATAGCCATGCGCGACATGCACTTCAACACCATCGAAACCACAGGCACGCGCACGAATTGCAGCCTGCGCAAAGGCCTGAATCACGGCTTCTAAATCAGCTGCAGAAGCTTCGGTTGGCACCAGTTTAGTGCGCGGATTCACGATAGCCGACGGTCCCAAAATCGAGACAGTAGGCGTACCGTCTTCAACCTGCTCACGCTTATCTTCAGGCACAAGCCATCTGTCGTCATTGGCAGCCAACTTGCTTTTCGAACCGCCGTAAACCAGCTGCAGAATAATGCGTGCATCATTTTCGTGAGCCAAATCGGTTAAGCAGCGGTACTGATACAGACACGAATCATCATAGATACCCAAAGCGCCTTCCGAAGGCTTGCCGCTTGGCATTACATAGGTGTAACCCGTGATTATCGTGCCAACCCCACCCCACGCCAAGTGGCCGTACAAACCAAGCAGTTCGGGAGTTAAGCAACCTGTTGGCGTTGCCAACGATTCGGCAGTGGCTGCCCGCACCATGCGATTGCGCGCAACCATATTCCCAATGCGCAGCTCTTCAAACAGCGTTGCCATTCATCTTCCCTTCAAAACTCGTGCCTCAACAGCTAACAAGTATGCAGACAATGTGTCGCAATCCAACAAAGCAGTGAATTTTCTTTGCTGCAACGTAAATTTTAAGGCTCGTATCAGAAAAGCGCATCATCATAGGAAGAAACGACCAAAGGTAATCACCTATGAGAAACGCACACGAAACGAAAAAGAACCTCGGAAGCAAGTTATCCATCGTCGGCCTTTTGGGCGCCGCGCTTTGTGTTGCGCTGCTTATTTATGCACTAGGAAGCATGCCCTTTGCCGCTCATGCCATAAGCGTGGTTGGCAATCCTGCGGCTGCCGCCGATGTTTCAGCCAACAAAAGCGGCGAAAGCGGTGCAGCTTCGTCTGACAGCAGCTCTTCAGAAACAGCAACACCTGCCGACCCTAGCGCGTACGGCCTGTACGCAGCCACAGGAACCGAACCTCACTTCCTTAACGAGGCATCAACCAACACCACTATCAACGGCGCATTTGGCTTGTTTGCCGAAGCGCAAACCACCATTATTGCCAACGCTTTAACGCTGGAAACGGCAGGCAAGAACGCTATCGCGGTAGTCGCCAATGCCGAAAGCAACATTTCACTTGCAAACACACAGCTTGCTCCAGGCAACACCGATGCCACGCTGTTGCAATCAGCTGGCACCTTAGAAGCCGATAACGTGGTTGGCAAAGCGCTGAAGTCCCAGATTGCACGCGTTAAAGATTCAGGG
>JAZQRZ010000086.1:0-3345 GCA_045629845.1 Eggerthellaceae bacterium
TTTTCGCCGTACCCCGTTAGGCTGGCATACACAAGCTTGGGATAACGTGCTTTTAAGTCCGCGTACGTCAGGCTCTTGCGCTCGAGCGCCTGGGGGCGCCAATTCGTAATGAACACATCAGCATTATCAAGCAATTTAAAGAGTACTTCTGTCCCCTTTTCGGTACGCAGGTCAACAACAATACCCTTCTTACCAGCGTTCTCTAAATCGAAGTTCGTGTCTTCATGGGGGTCGAGCGGGCGACCTTCATTCGGCGCTGTATAACGCAGGTTATCACCCTTCGCCGATTCGATCTTTACGACCTGAGCGCCCAGGTCAGCAAGTATTCGACCAACAGCTGGGGCCGCAATAAATGTGGCCATCTCAACGACTTTTACACCTTCAAGCGGACGTTGCGCAGTACCCATGAGCACTCCTTAGAATCGCTGATGAATACCATTCATTTTACATGCGTACGCCCAAAAAAGACCTAATTCTTTTTACTTAAAAACGGAGATTCCGAAGAAAGAAACCGCACTCACAAAGGTCACCTGAAATACCTTCGTAAACACTATTCACTTACAACCAATTCCAAGAAATCATGAATCGAAAGCGCGGGTATAACAGACTTCTTCAAAAGTGCTTCGTCATCGGTAATTAAATAACCCGCCTGAGAGCGATCCGCTGCTGCAAGAACAAAATTATCCTCAAGGTCTGCGTGTACAGACCGATACTTACGTGCCCGCCAAAAATCTGAAACATCTGCCCCAACTGGCGCACCAAGCTCTGCCATGTTTTCAACGCAAGCCCACGCAATTTCTCTTATTGCAATTGCATCACCCTGTTGCAAGGAAACACCCTCAACCTGAGCGGCACGTTTTAACGATTGCTGTAAAACGTAGAAAACAGTACTGGGAGCTGTTATTGGGTACAAAACCGATACATCTTGCTGCCTTAACCATGAAAAAAGAGCTCGAGCATCGGCTGAATTAGGTCTATCGGGAAGATAATTATCAAGCCAAACATTGACATCAAGAAGTACCGATGAAGGGCGCTGTGCCATTACAACCACCCTTTCTGTATAGCTCGTTCAAGACGCGCGTCTTCGATAATCGCAGAGCTGTCTTCAACAGCCTGAGCCATTGCGCCCGAGGAAATACCCAGCGATGATAGCCCATTGGGAATAATCTGCCAGCCTTCATGCAAAACATCTGATGAGACAGCTTCGGTGGCATTATTTTCAGCCTTCATAAGAAAGCGTTTAACTTCCTCAAGTGACTCGCCTCGTTGTGCAGCATACTGCCAAAGAACACGAACTGCCTGAGTTGGAGTAAACCCTATAGAAGACAATGCTTCATCGCCATTCTGTTTGAGGCTAGCACCAATTCGCACGTTCATCTGCGTAAGCATTCCAGCTTCCATATGCACCTCCTGAATAGCTATACAGTATAGCTATTTTACTAGAAGCGCATCTTTCTATCAAGAAAAGGGCTATCTCAAGCGGGATATAACACGTTGAAGTACCTCGGCAGCAACGTCGATTTCTTCGGTAGTGTTATAGAAAGCTGGAGACAAACGCGTAATGTTGTGAGCGTCATACGCTTCGTACAACAAGGGCTGCGCACACTGATTACCACTGCGGAACGCGACACCCAGCTTGTCAGCTAAGGTAGCGATATCGAAGGGATGCGCGCCTTCTACGATAAACGAAAGGCAACCTGCGCGTTTTTCAGGGTCCCCAAGAAAGGACAGTCCCTCAATTTCAGACAAGCGCTCCGTTGCGTATTCCATCAACGAGTGCTCGTACATGCGCACATCAGCCCTGCCCACAGATTCAAGATAATCAATCGCAGCAGCCAGTCCAATTGAACCTACGTAGTTGGGCGTGCCAGGCTCGAAACGCAGCGGCGGCTTTTCAAAGGTTGTTTCAGCAACACGCACATCGCCCACCATTTCGCCGCCAAAACGCACGGGACGCAATTCCTGAAGCTCAGACATTTTGCCGTACAACACGCCAATACCCGTAGGAGCACCCATCTTGTGTCCCGAAAAAGCCAAGAAGTCGCAATCAAGTTCGCGCACGTCAACAGCTTCGTGGCGAATGCTTTGTGCCGCATCAACCACCACTGCCACATCGTAGGCATGAGCCATTTCGATAATCTGTTTAACAGGATTAACCGTACCCAACACGTTGGACGTATGAGTAACCGCAAGTAAAGAAACACCAGGATGTGCCAGCAAGCTTTCAAGCTGGTCTAGATCAAGATCGCCTTGCTCATTCAGCGGTGCTACCAGAAACTCGCAGCCATACTTCAAGCAAGCCTGTTGCCAGGGAACAAAGTTGGCATGATGTTCCATCATGGTGGTAATAACTGCAGAACCCGCACGACCGCTTCCAAACCACATATCGGCCAGCATATTCAACGAACCCGTCGTGCCGCTGGTAAAAACAATCTCGTCAGAAGATTCCGCATTAATAAAGGCACGCACACGTTCGCGCGCTTCTTCCAGCGCGCGGGTAGAACGTTCGCTAAGCACGTGAATACCGCGATGAACATTGGCGTTATCGTTGTGGTAATGCTGCGTAATGGCGTTAAGCACAGGTTCGGGCATTTGCATGGTTGCGGCGTTATCCAAATACACCAACGGATGCCCAAAAACCTCTTGATTCAAAATGGGAAAGTCTTCCCGCACTTTCAGAACATCGAACATCGGCTTCCCCTTTAGCAAAGCGACTGAGCAAATTCTTTAATGCGCTTCACAATAGCAACCTGCCCTGCAACGCGCTTCGAATCGAAGGCGTAAGCCAAGTCAGTGCGCTGAATGTAATCAACGTCGCATGCAAGCACATCTTCAGGCGCCTGATTATCAAACATTTCTTTCAGAATTTGAATGGTGCCGCGAATCATAAGCGTATCGCTATCTGCCTCAATAACGGGACAGCCATCCACATTGTGCAAGTACAGCCACACCTGCGACTGGCAGTCTTTCACCAGCACGTCAGACGTTTTACGTTCCTCAGGCATTTCGTCAAGAAGACTTGCCTTGGTTAGCAGGTACTCGAACTGGTTAAACGGATCGCCTGCTTCCTCGATTTCCTGTACGATTCGATCTTGTATTACCTGAGGAGAATCCATATCTCGCTTCTTTCATTTCCTGTGCGGCATCCGAGAAACCCTTAGCCGCTTATTACTACATAGATGCAAGTATGCGCGCTTTTGCCTGCTCGAATTCAGCTTCGGAAATAGCGCCGATTTCAAGCAGCTCGTGGAACTTGCGAATTTCATCTGCCGGAGGAGCTGCGCGTTCCTGGGCAGAAGGGGTTATTTCATCTTCGTCGCCACTTGCTACAAGCGCAGCTTCAAG
>JAZQRZ010000087.1:0-2533 GCA_045629845.1 Eggerthellaceae bacterium
TGACGTTATTCTGTGCCACGACGGTGGTGGTGATCGCTCTGAAACGGTTGAGGCTCTTAGCCGTGCGCTGCCCTACCTGAAATCGAAGGGCTACAGCTTCGTTACCATCGACGAACTGCTGGAATACCCTGCAAGGTCATAAAGTGTTTGCATTGCAAAAAGTTAACCGCAGATTTAGGGAGACTCCCCAAAATTCCAAAACGCAAGATTGGGGAGAGACCTTAATCTTGCACTTGTCCCCCTAGAAAGAAAGCGAAACAATAGGCAATGAAGGCGGCAAAGTGGTTCGTGCGCATAGCATTTACGGCAGTGTTTGCCATAAATGTGCACTGTTCGCTTTCGTTCGTCCTGACGCCTGGCGATTACGCGGCAGCTTATGAACTAAGCGGGGTTGCGGGCGAGGCAGCCATCCAGGGTATCGGAATCGCCTTCCTTATGTGGAATGCGACGTATCCCGCCTTTATCGTTGCTCCTCAGCGTTTTCGCGTGCTGGGCTGGGTCATTTTGGCTCAACAAGCAATTGGCCTGGTAGGAGAAGCGCTTTTACTAGCAAATCTTACCAACTGGACAGGTGTTGCCGCAGGTCACGAGATGCTAGCAGCCTCGATTACGCGCTTCATAATCTTCGACGGTGTGGGGCTTGTACTTATGTCTATTGCGTTCGTAAGCCTGCTAATCGTTGACAATTCTCGTTAGCAAACACGTTATCAAGCGAAATGTACTAAAATACGGCGCATGAAAAGCGGGACAGACAACTGGACTGAGGCGATAAAAAACGCCGCTTCGGGCTATGGGGCAATTGTGCTGGGGGTTGTGTGCTTCCTGTTGTCCCTAGCTGCGGTTATGGCTGTTGTTCGCTTCATCGTCGGCCTTAGCGTAAACGCGGGAACGGGCGTCTAAGCCATGTGGCAACGACTTTCATTCTACGACCTACGCGTCATCGGTCACTACCTAGGCGCACTTATCCTTATCGCCACCTTTGGTTTGTTGGCTCCGCTTGCTGTTGCCATAGTTTTTGGTGAATGGAATGCTGCAGCTCGCTATCTTATGACGGCAGGCATCTTTTTGATTGCTGGTTCAGCACTGCGCTTTTTGCGCGTACAACCAGGGCGTTTATCGCGCCAGCAGGCATTTGCAGTAACAGGTTTGGCATGGCTGGTTCTTTCGCTGTTTGGCGCTATTCCACTGCTGTGGTCGGGTCACTACGCAAACTACCTTGACGCGCTCTTTGAAGCCGTCTCGGGCTTCACTACAACGGGCGCTTCAATTGTGCGCGATCTGGATCACCTGTCCTACGCCGACAACATGTGGCGCTTTGCCATGCATCTGATGGGCGGCGTCGGATTAGTTGTCGTAGGTATTTCGTTTGGTCTGTTCGGCAAAGGCGGCGCATCGCTGTTTTCGTCGGAAGGCCGCAGCGAACATGTTGTACCAAACGTGGTACAGACTGCAAAGTTTATCGGCCGCGTTACGATTACATTCATCGCGATTGCAACGGTAGTAGTAACCAGCATCTGTCTCTGGCTGGGCATGCAACCCGACCGTGCATTCTTGCATTCGCTTTGGACTTCGATCTCGGCATTCATGACAGCTGGCTTCGTACCGATGAGCGAAAACATCATGTACTATCACTGCCCCGCTATCGAGGTCGTGCTAGTCCTGGTCATGCTTATGGGCTGCATCAACTTCACCCTGCATGCCGAAATCGTGCGTGGGCGCATCGGATACTTCTTCCGCGATATGGAAATTCGTGCAGCAGCGGTCTGGCTGATTGTCATCGTAGTTGTATTTGCTGCATCACTAGCAGGCAGCCGTCTGTTTTCGGATTTGCCCACCATGGAACGCCGCGGCCTGTTCATGATTTTTGCCGCGTTCACCACCACTGGCTTCCAAAACATTACGTCTACACAGCTCACCGATGCATTGTCGTCGGGCGCGTTCCTGATTCTGGCAATTCTTATGGCTGTGGGTGCTTGCTCGGGATCAACGACCGGCGGCATCAAGATTCAGCGCTTCGGCATCCTGATGAAATCGGTTGTCACCACGCTAAAAGAGGCTATTTCGCCCGACTCGGCGCGCGTTGTGTCGTCGTATCAGCACATCGGTCGACGCACAGTAACGCCCGACCTTGTGCGCGAAGCAACCACTGTTTTGCTTTTGTATGGCATCACCTACATTATTGGCGCGCTGGCAGGCATTGCTAGCGGCTACGAAGCTTCGCAGGCGATTTTCGAATCGGTCGCTATGGCGTCGAACGGTGGCATTACCTCGGGCATCGTGGTACCAGGCATGTCTTGGCCACTCGAAATGTTCTATCTGTTCGAAATGTGGGCAGGCCGTCTTGAATTCGTCACGCTTTTGGCTTTGCTGGTGCAAATCTTCGTTTCTGCCACCCCGACACAGCTGGTTGGCTGGGTGCATTCGAAGCGCGAGCAGAAGGCGAGACGTCGCCATGAATAGGAGCTTTGTGACAACCTTTGCGACATCCCCAACACCCCGCATGGCGACCTACGCGGCAACCGCCACGACAACT
>JAZQRZ010000088.1:0-20510 GCA_045629845.1 Eggerthellaceae bacterium
CGGGCGAAGTTCTTTATACGGCAGACTTTAAAAACGCGGCCTTTGTTACACAGACTACGACCGCATACCCTGAAAAACTTGGTCATGACTGGGGCGAGGCTACCTACGAATGGGCTTCAGATAATTCGAAGTGCACAGCCAGTCATGCATGTAAGCGAGATGCCAACCATACTGAAGTAGAGGAAGCTACTGCGCACCACACCGTTAATAAAGCAGCGACTTGCACCGAAGGTGGCAAAGAAACGTATGTCGCAGAGTTTGCAAAAGAAGGTTTTGACCTGCAAACCAAGATTGTTGAAACAGGTGCACTTGGCCATACGCCGTCTACGACTCCTGTAATAAGCAACAAGGTAGATCCCACTTGTACCGAACAGGGCTCTTTCGATGCTTCGATTACGTGTGGTACGTGCGGCGAGGTAATAGAGAGTAGGCATGTAGATTTAGCGCCGCTTGGTCATGACTGGGGCGATTGGGTGCAGACGACTGATCCTACCTGCACAGACCCTGGTGAAAAGACGCGCACATGCACACATTGTAGCGCCACCGAAACGCTTGAAGTTCCTGCTACGGGTCACAAGTGGGGGCAGTGGCAGCTTGATACAAGCGAGGGCGTTGAAAAGCGTGTTTGCGAATACAATTCATCTCATGTTGAACGACGCAGTGCTCCTGAGGCAAGTCATGTACATAATAATTTGGTTGAAGTGCCTGCCAAGGATCCTACGTGCACCGAAGAAGGTGTGAAGCAGCACTGGAAGTGCGAAACAGAAGGGTGCGGTAGGCTGTTCATGCGCCTTGCCGATACCGATCCTGTTGCCATGGAAGCTGCTCAGCTGCCAAATGGCACGAAGCTTAAAGAAGTAAATCCGGAAGACGTTGTTATTGATCCAGTTGGCCATGCATGGACCGAAATCGAACGAGTACAAGATCCTACTTGTACTGCTGCGGGTAGTCAGGTGGTGAAATGTGAGCACTGCCAAGAAACCAAGACTGAACCGCTTAAGCCAACGGGGCATTCAGCGGGTATATCATCGAAGATAGTATTACAGGATGTCACGTGTATTGCCCCTGGTCTTGCGTGGAACACCGTAGCCTGTGACAAATGCGGCCAATTGCTGTCATGTGGGTTCGAAACAACTTCTGCCCTTGGTCATATATGGGGTAAGTGGACCGTTGTCGGGGAGGCTTCTGAAACAGGGCTGTATGAGATTAAACGAGTCTGCGAAAGGGATTCTTCCCATACCGAGACAACCTATATTTCTGCCATGAATCATGTTTGGAGCGAGCCTGTTTATACCTGGTCAGACGATTTTGAAACATGCACAGCTACGCGCACTTGTTCGCACTGCGGTATATGTCAGGCCGAGACATCACCTTCCCTTCGATGGCCGATTAGGATGTCTACTTGTAACGAGAAAGGCACGAGGCTATATACGGCAGCCTTTGAGGAAGAAGGTTTTGTCCTTCAAAGTACACGGGTGGAAGACATTGAACCGCTCGGTCATAAATGGGGTGAATGGGTAGAAATAACACCTGCGACCGAGACTTCAGAAGGGCTTGAGAAGCATACCTGTTCACGTTGTAATGCAACCGAGACGCGCGCTATTCCGGTGAAGGTTATCTATCACGTTGTTGAAGGCGATGGAGCAACGTGGGAGAAGAGCTCTAGCGAGTCGCTTTCCTTCACGTTTAAGCGTGGAGTTGCTGATGAAACGACATTCGGGCATTTCACTGGCATCGAAGTGGATGGCCAGGTGGTTCCTGCAAAGGATGAGTCTGGTGGGGCTAACTACACGGTTAAAAGCGGCAGTCTTATTCTGACGCTGCAGCCGTCATATTTAGAATCGCTTTCACTGGGTGGGCATACCGTAAAAGCAGTGTTTGACGATGGGTCTGCAGAAGCTGCGTTCACCGTAACCCAAGCAGATGTTGTTCGTAAGGCATCACCAGCACAGACAGGCGATGCTATTCCGCTTGTTGCTGTCGTTTCTACGTTGCTCCTTTCTGCGCTTGGAATCGCAATAAGTCGAAAGAAACTGAACGTTTAATGCTCTTATAAACTTACAAATATTGAGGTTTCCCTGTATTCATGATGCCCTCACGATTACGTAATCGCGTACGCAACCACCTTGCCAATCGTGCTTCCGATTGCGTTTACGGTGAACTATTTAGTGGTAGGCTCCGCAGTTAAGCTGCTGTTCAATAATCGAATATCGCCTTCAGGTGGTTTGCGTGCCCTTCAGGCTTTGCGCGCAAACACTGATTCCCTTACGCGCTTGCTAGGGTTTTAGCCACAAATCTATTTGCAAGTAGATCGGATAATCTTACGTATTAACTGGTAAAATCGCCGTTTAGAGAAGCGTTTGCATTTGTGTGGCCATTGGAAAGCGCGGTTTTGCATACGTTAAAGCGCTCTTTCATGTGTCGACTGGCTTACAGCAATGCTATCTGATGTCGTTGTGCCAGCGTTGTTGCTACAATCTAACAGCGATTCGACCCATAGTTAGCTAGGGGGAATCAGGCGTGAAGCGCACCCAACTAACAGATTTGCTAGCAAACATAAAGGCAAACTTTGTCTCGTTCTTTTCTATCTTTATGTTTGTGACGCTTGGCGTCGCGGTTTTTCTGGGCATTAGCTGGGCGGGTCCAGCTCTTCAAAATGCTGCAGATAAGATGTTTGATGAAGGTTCATTTCATCACTTTCAGATTCAGTTTCCCTATGGGCTATCGTCCAATGATCTTGAAGAGCTTGCCAAGGTAGATGGCGTTTCTCAAATAGAAGCAGAGCGTCAGTCTTTCCAAACATTGCATAAAGACAATCGCAAGTACACGGTGAAAGTGCAATCGCTTGGGCAAGATATTGATACGCCTATCGTCGTAGAGGGCGAACTTCCAACAAAATCGGGAGAAATGGCATTTCATGCTGCAGCTGCCAAGGACTTAGGCATCAATGTGGGTGACACCATTACGTTTGAAAAAGATGCCGACCAAGACAATAGTCAGTCTTCCGCTGGCGATGAAAGTGAAAATTCAAGCGGCATGAAGTATTTAATCAGGAGCTCCTTTACGGTTACAGCATTAGTGAACAATGCTGATTACATAGCCGAGTCATCGGAGACCTTTGGTTTTTCGTCATCACCTTCGGGCACGGTGGATGGAATAGCTTGGGTGTTTGGCGGCGTTTTTGATGCTTCAGCGTTCCAGAACGGGTATCCCCTTGTGAATGTGAGCTGCGATTCTCTTGCAGGAATAGCAACGTTTAGTGATGCCTATAAGCACAAGTCGAACGAGATTAAAGAGCCCCTCGAGGCTTTGGGTGACGCGCTGGCAAGCGAGCGCTACGACTATTTGCATGGCAAAGCACAGAAGAAGATTGACGAAGCCGAAAAGCAGCTCGAAGACGGTAAGAAGCAGATAGCTGAAGGAGAAAAGAAGCTCGAAAACGGAAAGGCAGAGCTTGAAACCAAGAAGGCCGAAGGTCAAGCCCAACTGAACGACGCATACCAGATGCTTATCAGCGGTGAAGCGGAATATAGCGCTGGCTTAGAGGAATACAACACATACAGGGCGGCCTATGAAGGCATTGATGCGCTTGTAAGCGCCTGTAGAAACCAGGTTAATTCCTATATCGATCGCAAAATTCAGTTAGATAAAGACAAGGCTGCAGGCAAGATTACCCAGGAAGAATACGACAAGCAATTTGATGCTCTTGTTGCAGAAGTCAACGCGATAATCGCTACTGCACGTCAACTCGTTCCAGGCTTGCCAGATATTGTGGTAACAAAGGCAAACTGGGATACGATAATGCCGAAAGCGGCAGAAGCTCTTAGCGACTATCGTAACATCCAGGTCGAAATTAATGGCAGAGCCATGACGCTTAATCAGGCGGAGCAAGAGCTTAATGCAGCAAGCGCGACACTTGATGCTGGTCGAGCCGAGTTAGATGACGGTTGGTATCAATACGATTTAGGTTGGGCGGAATATAACACGCTTGTTGCTGAAGCCGAGCAGATGATTGCCGAAGGCGAAAAAGAGCTGGCTGCCGCCAAGAAAACAGTCGCCGAGAATCAACCCAGGCTTAATGCTGCTAAGGCGCAAATTGCCGATATGGTGAAATACAACTGGTCGGTTTTGCCACGTGCGTACAATGCTGGCGCAGGTGAAGTTTCTACGTTCAGTGAAGTTACGGGCAATCTTAGTATATCGATGGCTGCCTTGTTTGTTATCGTCGGCTTGCTTGTTTCGTACTTTGCGGTTAGCCGCATCGTAAACGAGCAGATAACGCAAATCGGAACCAAAAAGGCGCTGGGTTTCCGTCGGCGCGAAATTACAACAAGCTATCTGTGGTATTCAGGTATAGCGGTTGTTGTGGGCGGTATTCTGGGCGGCATAATTGGTGTAACGATAGTTGAAGGAATAATTGGCAGCGTTCTTGCTGGCATGTTTACGTTTGGGCCGTACCCACCATACTTTGGATGGGGTCTGTTCTTCATAATAACGGCGGTCGAATTGGTCCTAGTCCTTGGCGCTACTTATTTGGCGTGCCGAAGTATTCTGAAAGAACACGCAGTTGAGTTGTTGCGTGGTCCCAAACCGCCTGAAGCCAAAAGGCACTTCTACGAGAAGTGGGGCATCTGGGAAACTCTTCCTTTGTTTATTCAGACCATCGTGAACAATTGTGTTAATGACAAGCGTCGCGTGTTAAGTACGATTGTAGGCGTAGCTGGTTGTACTGCGCTTATCGTGACAGCCATTACGCTTAACAATGACGTATTGAAGAGCTATGACCGTCAGTACCAGAACGTGTATGGCTTCAATGACATCACGTATGTTGACTCCAAGTTTGAAGGTGCGGTCGAAAAAGCTGAGCAGGTCTTTAAACAAGAAGACACCATGGCGACTCAGGTGTTACGGAAAACATATCTTTTGGAACAGCCGAATGGTGAAAGCGGCATGATAACCGTTGTTGTGCCAGTAGAGGAAGACACGTTCTCTCAGCTTTACCATGTGAATCCAACGACGGATGCGACGTTTGATTTGTCGGGCGAAGGCGCGTGGGTTACGCCAGCGTACGCCGAACATTTTGGCGTCAAGGTTGGCGACACAATTAGTGTTGACGCGGGCGACGGCAAGAATCATAAGATACCTATCTTAGGCTTCTACGAATTCTGGTTGACATATCACGAGATGGTTATAGGCAAGGATTATTACGAGAAGGAGTTTGAAGAAGTTACGCCGAATGTCGTGCTAAGCAATACAGGCGATATTCCTGTTGCTGACTTTGATAAAGCGCTTTCTAAGATTGAAGGCTTTGATTCAATTGTCAACGACGCAGCGAAGCAACATGAAAACTTTGAGACATTCTCGTCGGTTTCAAGTGCCGTTGTTCTTATTTACCTTGCGTTGGCAGCGCTTATGGCCATCGTTGTTCTTCTGAATTTGAATGTCATGTTCATCGATGAAAAGAAGCGAGAACTCATTGTTCTGATGATTAACGGCTTCAGCGTTAAAGATGCGCGGCACTATATTTCATATGATTCCATCGTGCTGACTGCGATTGGTATTATCGCGGGCCTTATTCTTGGCTGTATCATGGGGTCGGTGACCGTTGCTTCTATCGAACCTTCGACAGCTGTGTTTGTTAAGGCTCCTGACCTTATGGCTATCGTCATTGGTATTGTGGGAAGCGCAGCGCTGGCCATCATCATGAGTCTTATTGCCTTGCGCCGCGTTAACAATTTCGAGCTGACCGATATCAATCGCTTCTAAGATTGCGCTTTCCGTATTCTTTGTAGGGACAACCTTTGGGTTGCCTGCGTAAGTATCTACAGGTGACAGGTTTATTTCTTTCAAGCTTGTCACCGATTTTTGACGCATAATAGGTATTACTAAAACACGCATCGTTAACGGGTTGTTTGCACTAAGAGATAGGAAGCGCTATGAGCGACCCTACTAAGTCTGCCAAACCTGTAAAACCTCGCATGCCAGGTTGGTTCTGCGGAGCTGCCACCGATTTATCTAGACGCTTCCGAATTGCGGCATTCCTTATGCTTGCGCTGATATCGGTCAGCCTCTGCTTTTCCCAGTTTGGCATTATGGCTTACGGCGATGATCTTTCAGGCAATCTTAGTTTTATGTTCTTCCTTGTACCAGTGGCTTTGTGCATGGTTATGTTGGGGGCTGCACCTGGTATTGCTTTGGCGGTCATAACCGGCCTAGCTATTTTCTATAGAACAGGATGGACGCCTACCAGTGCTTATGATGCGCACTTAGCAGATCCCTTGTTGTCGGTCGTAAGCATCACGGTTGGCGCCATACTGATGGCAGCTATCGTTACTCCTGCTGCACGGCGGTGGCCAGCTAACCTTTCTTGGGGCGTTTATCAATGGAAGCGATTGTGTCCAGCGCGTGTTATCTCGCTCGTGTTAGGCTGTTTTATATTCGCGTTGGTGTTTTCATACGGCACGCGTGGCATTGTCTATTTGGTTATTGCGCCCGGTGGCGAAGAGTATGGCTATGCCTCAATTATTCAGGACTATTTGGCCTCGACAAGAAACCCCATTGTTTTTCTTGAAGTCGTGTTAAACACCATCATTATGGGGGCAGTCTGCTTTATTTCGGTTGTGCAGGACGCTAATCGCCGCGCTGGCTCATGGAAGAGCAGCATTAATTCAACGTTTACCCGTTGGTTGGCGTTCGTAATGCTTGTTGTCTTCGTGTTGGCTTCAGCAGTTTCGTTTTGCTATGAAACAATTCAGGCTACGAGCGAAGCTGAAGGAAAAATCCTTGCCGAGCTTCAGTATTTACAGCAGCAAGTTGAAGATCGGGAACAGGCAGATGCCTCAGTATCCAATGTTGCTAACGGATACACATCTGCTCTTGGAGGAACCGTAGCCGTAGTGCGCAACCATATCGTTGTGTCTTCGAACGATCCTGACTTGATTGGAAGGCCTGCCGTAGACGTACTAAGCTCTTCTGGCTTGGATAATTTCGATTTTTTGGTCGAAGTAGCTTCTGAAGAAATGCTGACAGGATCAAGCGAAGAATACCAAGAGTTCTTTGGTATCCGCACGCTAAAAGGCAACCACTATGTCTTTATCGAAGCAGCTCCTTTGTCGGTGATGTATAAGGAAAGAACATCGACAACGCTGTATAACTCACTCTTCTTCCTGCTTATGCTTACCGTTGCTTTTGTGGTGACGCGATTACTCTTGAAATACATCGTTATCCAGCCCATTCGTCGGACCAATGAAAAACTGTCGCACATAACCAAAGGCGAATTATCGTGCCGTGTTGACGAAGGTGCTGTACTTGAATTTGAGGAATTGTCTTCAGGTATTAATACCACCGTGGTTTCATTGAAAGACATGATGGACGAGATTGACCAGCGCAACAAGCAAGATCTTATGGCAGCAAAAGCCATTCAAGAACAGGCGCTTCCGCGCGAATTTCCGCCGTTTCCTGAAATCGACAGGTTTGATATTTATGCCAGCTTAAAGATGGCACGCGCGGTTGGTGGCGACTTCTATGATTTCTTCCTGACCGACGATGGAAAGCTGGCTTTTCTTATTGCTGACGTGTCGGGCAAAGGTATTCCGGCGGCTTTGTTTATGATGACGGCTAAGACGCAGATTAAGAGCTATTTGGAAAGCGGAATGCCTGTAGATGAAGCCGTTGGCGCAGCCAATCATCAGCTTTGTCTAAGCAATGACGCGGGCATGTTTGTGACCATGTTTGCTTGTGTTCTAGATCATCAGACTGGTTTGTTGTCGTATGTGAATGCAGGACACAATCCGCCGCTTTTGAATCATGGGGGTCAATGGGAGTGGATGCGCGAAGTTTCCGGCATGCCGCTTGGTTTATTTGATGGCCTGCCTTATAACCGATCTGATTATCAAATGGCACCTACTGATACGCTTTATCTTTATACCGATGGTGTTACTGAAGCCATGGACAAAGACGGCGTTTTGTTTGGTGAAGATCGCCTGTTAAACACGCTGAGGTCTTATGAGGGCATGAATGCGCGGTCAATGAGCGTTGGTGTGCGCCGCGCTATTACCGATTTCACCTTAGATGCCGAACAGTCTGATGACATTACCATGCTTACCATGCGTTATGGCGTGCCCCCCGAGAAGGGTGCTGTCATGGTGCTGCCCGCAAACGTTAAGCAGCTTATTCATGTGTATAACTTCATTCACGAAGAGCTTAAGCGTCGTGATGCGCCGAAGTCGGTGTATGGGGCTCTTGATATTGCGGCTGAAGAGCTCTTCGTCAATATATGCCACTATGCATATCCAAACGCTACACCTGAAGAGCCAGGCGAGGCGCGCGTTGGTTTTGAATATACGCCAAATCCGCCAGCACTGACTGTTTCTATATCCGATGATGGTGTCCCTTATAACCCCCTAGAAAAGCCTGATGCTGTTACGCCTGACAGGATTGAAGATGTGCCCATTGGTGGTTTGGGCATTTTAATGACAAAGCGCTCTGTCGACGATATGACCTATGAACGAAAAGGCGACAGCAACGTGGTGACGTTTAGGAAGTGTTGGTAGCCGCAGCGTATGACAGCGTCGATTGAGCAAACCGCAAGGCCAAAGTTTGGCTTCTTTGTGCGCCTTATCGAGGTGTATTTTATCTTGGTAATGGCCACTATCTTGGGTTATGCCCTGCTTATGCCAGCGGGGTCTTTCTCGTATGACATCACTCTGTTGCGAATCATGGCTGTAATGGTTGCGGCAGCCCGTTCGGTATGGCTTATCGAAACGCGTTCGAGTTCAACGCGAAAGTTCGTAATCATTTCTATGACTATCGTCATTATTCTTTCAGTTCTTGATATGGCGTTTGGCGGAGAATACGAACGGATAGCGGCGCTGGTTAGTTGGCCAGTTCTTATAGCAGGCGGCGTGCTGTATTTCGGGGGGTCTGCCGCGATTATTGCGTTCTTTGCGTTTTCGCCGCATGCGAAAGCAGTCTTTGTTGAACATGGCGATTCGCCAACCCAGCCAACACATGACCCCAACGAACCGATTTATGAAAAGCCTTTTACGTGGCCTTGGGTCCGCAACCTTATTTTGTACTACTGTGTGTTTTCCATTATGGGGCATTGGGCTGAAATTGGTTTTTGTTGGCTTATTGTTTTGGGTGTGGTCATGGGTGATTATGACTTCACTCATGCGCAGTTGTGGGATTGGTGGTTGTGTCCCTACCCGGCAGAAGGAATTGCTGTTGTACTTATAGCGCTTCTGTTGTTCCCGTTTAAGGAATGGGTACTTAAAAAGACGGGTGGGCGTGTGTGGCTAACTTTGATTATTAGCTTCTTGGTTAACATGCTTGTGTGCGCAACGATCGACTTTACAACGGGCATTACGGCTAATGCTAATTTTCAGCTATGGGATTATCGCGATTTGCCATTTAACTTTATGGGTCAAATCGTGCTGCAAAATACCCTCGTGTATTCGATCGCAGCAACGTTTATTGTTTGGGTGGTATACCCTCTTATGGCCAAGTGGCTTCATCGCATGCCGCCACGTTATGCCAATGGCTTATTTATCGGCTTTGTGGCGTTTTACGTGTTCCTTGAAGTGCTTTACTACGTTAATGTAGGACCAAGTGGTCTTGTATTTGGATAATCTCGGGCGCATATAATAGGTGTATCCGTTTGGGAGAGACGTATGATAGTTACTGAAAAGAATAAGGGTTTTAGCTCTCGCCGCTTTTGGGGGCGCATGAACGATGTGCATATGAAGGTTCGCATCGTGACGCTCGTGTTTATAGTGGCTTTAATTATTTCGATGTCGTTCTGTCAGTTGGGCTTTTGGCCCATGACTGTTATCGACGGAAAGCCCGTGTATTTATTACTTATCCTAGCGCCGCTAATCATGGGTGCATTCCTGTATGGGCCCTATACAGGTACGTTTCTAGGCTTGCTTACTGGCGCTGTACTGTTTATTCATGCTACGGCATTACCGCTTGACTTCTACGAAATCTATTTCATGACACCCCTGAATACCTTTGGGCTTCTTACGGTATTAGGCGGGCTGTCAGGGTTATTCTTCTCGCTTGTTTTCCATCACACCAAGCCTGGCGCAGTGCGCATTGCTCTTATTGCAGCTGGGGGCATCGTCCTTTCGTTTGCTGCAAGCGCTCTTATGATGGTTAATACCGTCGGAATATATAGCGATGCTGAGCAGCTCGAAATATTCCAGATGTATTTGTTTAACAGCCCCCGTGGCGTGGTGGTGCAGGCGCTTGCTGACGCTGCTCTTATTGTTGTGCTTGTTTTAGCATCCGATGCAATTGTGCGCAAAGTGAAAGAGCGTGGGGCTGAAAGGGCGTTACTTTCTGTTTTTCGTAACTGGATGATTCTTGTTTCGTGCACCGTATTCATGCTTGCAAGCGCTATTATCTTTTCGTTTGCGACCATAGGTGCCCAGAAAAGCGCGTTCGAGTCTATGGGCAGCGAAGCGCGTTACTTAGTTACACAGCTTGATTCGTCCGATACGAAAAACTATGGCAAGCTGCTTGAAGGTTACACCGCTGAACTTGATGGCTCTGTAGCAATTCTGGACAAACAAGGTGTTGTGGTAGCAACTGATGATGAGCAGCGCTTTCCAAAAAACGAGTCATTTATCAACCTAATTGGCTACAACATTGATGGTGCTGCTGAACGTTCTATCGAAGAGTTCTTTGGTTCTGAAGTTAATCAGAATGGTACGTTTGTAATCCAGGCAATGGACCAAGACGGTAATAGCAGCATGGATTTTATGTTTGGTGCTGTTGACGATTTTGATCAGGGCTATGTGGTTATTCTTAAAGACTCTGCAATGGTCTACACTGGCCGCTTTAATACCATGATGTCATCTACGGTGCTTGCCCTGGTGCTTATCGTTTCAATTTCAATTTTGGCTACGATTTTGCTGAATCAGGTTGTTGTGCGGCGTATTGGTGAAACGAATGATTCGCTGGAAAAAATTACCGAAGGCAATTTGAACGAGCGAGTGGACATCCATGATAGTCGTGAGTTTATCTCTCTTTCGACAGGTATTAATACCACCGTTGCCGCATTAAGAGACACTATTGATGAGGTCAGACAACGAAACGAACAAGAGCTCATGACTGCAAAAGCCATTCAGGAAAGTTCGTTGCCTACCGATTTTCCAGCATTCCCTGAAATAGACACCTTTGATATCTATGCTTCGATGAAAACCGCTAAGGCTGTTGGTGGCGACTTCTACGACTTCTTCCTTATCGAAGACACCCCCAAGATGGGCTTCATTATGGCTGACGTGTCGGGTAAGGGTGTCCCCGCTGCGCTGTTTATGATGACGGCGAAAACCCAAATACGAAACTACATGGAATCAGGTATTTCATTGGGTGAAGCAATTGATGCTGCCAACCATCAGTTGTGCCTTAGCAACGAAGCAGGAATGTTTGTTACCGCATGGGTGGGCGAACTGAATTACGAAACAGGCGAGCTAACTTACGTTTGTGCTGGCCATAATCCACCCATGATGCTGCACGATGGCTCGTGGGATTGGGTGCGAGACGTATCGGGTATGCCGCTGGGCATTTACGAAGACTTCCCCTATAGCGCGTTTACTTGTCAGCTTCAACCAGGTGACATGTTATATACCTACACCGACGGCGTAACCGAGGCGATGGATGTTGACGGCAATATGTTTGGCGAAGATCGCCTTGAAGCCACACTGAAGAAATATGCCGAATTTAATCCGCGATCGGTCTGCGTGGGTATGCGTCGTGCCATTACAGACTTTACGCTTGACTGCGAGCAGTCCGATGACATTACTATGCTTGGTTTGAAATACGGCGTGCCACCCGAAACGCGTGCTGTAATGATTCTGCAGGCGAAAGATGACCAGCTTGTGCATGTGTGCAACTACATTCATGCCGAGCTTCATCGCCGCCACGCACCGAAAGCGGTTTACAACCCGCTTGATATTGCAGCAGAAGAACTGTTTATTAATGTTTGTCATTACGCCTTCCCCGAGGCTACGCCTGAAAATCCCGGTGAAGTGCGCATCAGCTTTGAATACGAGGCAAATCCACCTTCGCTTACGGTGCAAATCATGGATAACGGCATTCCGTACAATCCGCTTGCAAAACCCGATGCTGTAACACCAGACGACATTATGGAAGTACCCATTGGTGGTTTGGGCATCTTAATGGCCAAGAACAGCGTTGACGAAATGTATTATGAACGCGAAGATGGTTTCAATGTGTTGACGTTTAAGAAGAAGTGGTAGTCAATATACCGATAAAAACGCTTACAATAGGCAGGTAGTCCCGAGGAAGGAATGCATGATGGAAATTAAGGTTATTGAAGAGGGTACACCGTACGTCATTGCACTCGAGGGAAGGCTCGACACAAATACATCTCCGCAACTCGAAGAGTTTGCAGGTGGCTTGTATGACAAGGGCGTTGCCGATATCGCAGTTGATATGGCTGCGTGCGACTTTGTTTCTTCGGCAGGCCTGCGCGTTATCGTAGCAATGCAGAAGCATGCAGCTGTTAATGGTTCGCTTGTATTCCGCAACGTTCAAGACGAGGTCATGGATGTATTCCAGATGACCGGCTTCGATAAGATTCTTACATTCGAATAGTTTCAAATACTGGGCGCTTTTCAGCGCTTCAAAAGTAAATAATTAATGCCAGGTTGTCTTAGTGCGTCTATTTGCGGTGAGATTTAATGGCTGATACCAAGAATATCCAAAAGAAGGCTCGCATTCTGCGTTCTCGTGGTGTCTTGAAAGACACGAGGCGCAGCTTGCGCATTATGCTTGCCGCGGGGCTTGTCTTAGCTTGCGCTTCCTTAACCTTTACCCAATTAGGTTTTGCGGGCATTGGTTTTGGGGGAAAGTATTTCGCTTACGCCGTGGTGCTTCTGCTACCAATTTCGCTTGCTGCCTTGTTGCTGGGCACGTTATCTGGAACGTGTATTGGTATTCTAGCTGGTGCTATTCTCTTAATTCATGCTAAGACAATTCCTCTTGACTACTATGAGATGTCGTTTATTACACCGCTGACATCAGTGATTATGCTGGGTGTATGCGGCTTCTTGCTATCGATTCTTTTCGCTTTTGTTTTGCGTCATGATCCCTCGTCTCGAGTAAAGCGCGGCATATATATTTTCATTGTCTGCCTCATTGTTTCCTTCCTTTACAGCATTGGTTTTGTAGTCAATGTTGTTATCGAGATGGCCTCGAACCTGGTTGAAAGTGGAGCTGCCGACTTAAGTAGCCAAGAGCTTGAATCTGTGATGCAAACTAAGCTAATAGTCACAGCAGTACGCTTGGGTGACGTTGGTTTGCAAATCTTGGTAGATGCTCTTCTCATGACAGCCTGCGGTATTGTGAGCGATATTGTTGCTCACAGGCTTATGAGTGCTGCTGATAACGCCACTTTGCGCGGTAAGTTTGCCGTATGGCTGACCGTTGTCGTTTTGGTTGCTTTTATGATTACTGCTGGTGTTAGCTTTGCTGCTATTTCGCAGGGAAGAGTAACGGATGCGTCCGAGGACATTAAGAGTGAGGTCAATTACTTATGCGGGCAACTTTCTGATGAAAGTGAGCGTATTGATGCTCTTCAAGGGCTTTTGGAAGACGAAGGCGTTGATATCGCAACTTTGAGCGGTAGCTCGACGGAAAAACTACTTAAGGTAGCGTTCTCTGACAACCTACTTAACGGCTATACGCCTGAAGTAGACGGCACCCTTTTCATCCTTGAGAGAATTGTGTCGGAGGAAGACACTACGGTTTCAGATGAAGATAAGTTCGTTATTGTAATTTCAGACGATGAGCGTTTTGAAGCTGGGAGTACTGTTAAAGAAGCTGCAGGCACAGATGTGGCAAAGGCTGTAATAAGTAGCGCCCAGACAGGCGAAGTGCTTCGCGTTATTTATGACGGCAATGCAAAGCGATTCGAGGATAATCATATAATCCTTGAAGAGGATGGCATCGACAGCGAAATCGTGTATGTGTATGCCCAGCCGATTAACAATCGCCTTGTGGTAAATATCTATCCTGCGAAGAAAGTATTTGCTGGTCGAGGCGCCACGATGGGATGGATTACCGTATCAGTAATTATATTGCTGGCTGTGGTGTTCTTGATGGTCTTCCAGCTGTTGAACCGTGTTGTTGTTCGTCGTATTGACGAGACTAATGCCGTGCTGGGGCTTATTACCGATGGTGATTTGGACGCTCGTGTTGAAGCACATGACACGAAGGAATTTAAGTCGCTTTCAGGTGGTATTAATACCACGGTTGACGCCCTGAAGGGCTGGATTGCTGAAGCCGAATCACGTATGGATGCCGAGCTGGCCACAGCGAAGGCTATTCAGGAATCAGCGTTGCCGCGAACCTTCCCGCCGTTCCCTGATATTTTGCGCTTCGATATTTATGCGTCGATGAAGCCTGCGCGTGAAGTCGGCGGCGATTTCTATGACTTCTTCCTTATTGGAAGTGATTGCACTCCCGATCAGGGCAAGTTGGGCTTTGTTGTAGCTGATGTTTCGGGCAAGGGCGTGCCGGCAGCTTTGTTTATGATGAAAGCAATGACGCAACTTCGCGATTACTTACAAAGTGGCATGGAAGTTGGCGAAGCTGTTGAAAATGCCAACCGCATGCTTTGCGAAGGCAACGATGCGGGAATGTTTGTAACTGCCTGGGTTGGCGTGCTTGACTATGCGACGATGCGCGTCGAGTTCGCGAATGCGGGACATAATCCGCCGCTGCTTTGGCAGAAGGATGGCGGTTGGCGTTGGGTGACAGAGAAGTCGGGTTTGCCGCTAGGCTTGTTCGACGGCTTGCCGTACGAGCCATACTCCATCCAATGTGGTATCGGCGACCAGTTCTTAGTGTATTCGGATGGCGTAACTGAAGCTATGAACAAAGATGGCGAGCTTTACGGCGAGCAGCGTCTAGAAGATGTTGCAAACTCGCATTATGCTCGTCATCCGCGTAGTTTACTTGCTGCTGTTCGTCGCGATTTACTACACCATGTGCAAGGGGCTGACCAGTCCGATGATATTACGATGTTGGCACTTGAAGTGGGTGTACCGCCCGAGCTGACGGCAACAATTGTGGTTCCTGCCGATGTTGATGAGCTACCGTACGTGAATGCCTTTATTCACACCGAGCTGGATAGGCGCTTGTGTCCGAAGCGTGCCCAGAATCAGCTTGATATTGCGGTTGAAGAGCTGTTTGTTAATGTGGCTCACTATGCCTACCCCGAAGCTACGCCAGAAAAGCCTGGCATGGTACGTGTTAGCTACACGTACACCGCTGATCCGCCTTCTGTGTGCGTAGACATTGCTGATGACGGCATTCCATACAATCCGTTGGCTAAGCCCGACGCCGTAACGCCTGACAAGATTGAAGATGTGCCTATTGGTGGCTTGGGTATTCTGATGGCTAAGCGAAGTGTTGATAATATGACGTATGAACGCACAGACGGCAGCAATATCGTCAGCATTACTAAGTCGTGGTAGTCACGACAACTCAAACTGCAAATCTAAAGCAGCTTTGCAATAGTTTAATTACTTAAGCTTAATTACGTAGAAGCGGCCTTAGCCCACCAGTTCGTCTTCTAGGATAGCAGGAGACGAAGCTTCCATGCCTTCGACGGGCAGCGGCGGCAGTTCGGGTTCGGGTTCAATGATGAACGGCTCGAACAGGGGCTCGCCATTTTGCGACAGCTCAACGGTGCCTGTAAGAACATCAACGTACTGGTACGACTGACGTGCCGTGCGTCCGCGCTTGCGGTCGATTTCCATGATGAACAGACGCGGATGAACCTGCGTCAGGATGCCTTCGCTTTCAACAATCTTCGAACGACCCATGTTTGCCTTAACGCGAAGACGCTGGCCTACGAAGTCGTTAAGGGTATCGTGAATGGAGTCGACGATCTTTGCTTGCTGTGCCAAATCCATGTGTTTCTCTTTCTATAATGCTTGTTTCGCAAATTGCGGCAATTTTTTTGACGGCTATTCTAGCATGCTCGGAATCACGTTTTCTACCCCCTAGACATACCTTGCATAATTGTGGAGTCATTTTCGCTTCAAAGGTATGTGGCATAATAGGCCCCGTTGTTTAAAGGAGAAGGGGGTGCCATGAAGGCACTGATTCCCGCTGCAGGACTTGGCACGCGGTTTTTGCCTGCTACAAAAGCACAACCGAAAGAAATGCTGCTTGTTGTAGATCGACCGGCAATTCAGTACGTTGTCGAAGAAGGTCTTGCCAGCGCAGCTGACGAAGTTGTCATTATTAACAGCCGTCAGAAAAAAGCAATCGAAGATCATTTTACGCCCGACCCTGAACTGGTGGCTTTGCTGCGTAGCCGTGGCAAAGACGAATATGCCGATATGGTCGAGCATGTGGGCAATATGAATGTCAGCTATGTGTATCAGGACGAAGCTTTGGGCTTGGGTCATGCTGTGCGCTGCGCTGCAGAAAAGACGGGCGACGAAGCATTTTACGTACTGCTTGGCGATGTTTTGGTTCCGAATAACCAGATGCTGCCGCGCATGCAGGAAATTTCGGACGCTCATAACGGTGCTAGCGTTATTGCGGTAATGCCTGTGCCACACGAAGATGTTAAGCGCTTCGGTGTTATTTCTGGTCAGGCTATTTCCGATAATGTATGGAAAGTTGACTCGCTTGTTGAAAAGCCAGCGCCTGAAGATGCACCAAGCAATTTGGCGGTGTTTGGCCGCTATCTGCTTAGTCCGCGCGTTATGCAGTTGCTTGCCGATGTTCAGCCCGGTGTTGGTGGCGAAATTCAGCTGACTGACGCCCTTGATGCAGTGCTGCAAGAAGAAGAAATGTACGCACTGGTTATCGATCCTTCCGATGGGTTTGATACGGGCACGATTGAAAGCTGGCTGGAAACGAACAACATCTTGTTCAGCCAGCGCTAATAAAGGTTTAGGCACTACACATGGCACAAAGACGCAACATGCGGCAATCTCCTGATGCCCTGGCACGAAATCGTGGTGCGCATACATCGCGTAGTGGGGCAAACAGGTCTGCTTCTCGAGGAACATCCGCTGCTCGAAGGGGAGCTTCTTCTCGTTCGCAATACGATCGCAATGCAGTGTCGGTACATGACGTTCAACCACTGCATCCGAAAAAGCTTGTATTTATAGCAGGTCTGGTTCTTCTGGCCTGTGTTCTCATGATTTTTGTAGCTGAGCCATTAATCAGTGCTGAGGCGTCTTCGAAGACGGGGATTCAGCGGGCAACCACCGAGGTTAATGTTGTCGGCACCACCGAAAAGGTTGTTGCAAGCAATTCCTCAGAAGCTTCTTTGCCAGGCGTAAAAGGTTCGTACAAACCCGCCTCGAAAGATGTGCTTGCTATTCCAGACCAGAAGGCATTGATTTCTCTCAACCTGAAGAACAAGTCATCAGCCACTGTTGATTCAAGCTCAGCGGCTTTCAATGACATTCGTTCTGCGATTGCAGACATCGAGAAAACCGATAGCTGCGGCTTTGTGTTCTTCGATGCAGATACGGGGCTTGGGCTTGCGTACAATGCTGGTGAAGAAATGTACATTGCCAGCGCGGCTAAGGCGCCATTCATCTTCTGGCTGTTGTCGTCAAATACCAGTCTTGATGAATATGAGCTACAGGAATCGACGTGGACAATCGAAGATTCCGACAACGAATCGTTTGAAGACTTGTATGAGCGCTACTACGCTGATGGCTACGTTGACACGATGGAGTCGTACAACGTAAATCATGAAGACTATTATGGTGACTATTATCCGAAGATGGGTGCGCGCAATTTAGCTGCTGTGTGGACCGATATCCTGGTTTATCTGCGCGGTCAGTCAAAGAATGCCAAGATATTGACTAACCTTTTCGAGTCAACGTCAACATCGTTTATTCGCGATGGTCTGTCTGGTGTTGATGCAACTGTTTTGAATAAGGCTGGCTGGATTGACGAGGAAAAGTATCGCTCGGTAACTGATGCGGCTATTATTGAAGCAGACGATCGTACCTACATCATGGTTATCGAAACAAGTCAGATTGATGGCGGCAACGCCGAAGCCAAGGTTTCTGCGCTTGCGCGGGCTCTTTTTGACGCGCGTGGCGTTATTCCCTCGGCATAATTGCTTAGAAATGCGATAGGGCCCGCTATCGGCGGGCCCTATCTAAGGAGGGGATGATGCGGTGTCTTGGCACCGCTACTGCTTGAAGCAGCTGCACTAGAAGGAGGGGAGCCTTCGTCGTGCGTTGCCTATTATAAAAAAACGATTTGAAGCCAGTATGTCAGGGATTCGCTCAAATTGTGAAGACGGTAACAGACGGCTTACCGCTTGGTTATTACTAGTGCGAAAGTGAAGCCGTTCGAGCAAGTCTAGGTCATCCGCTTCTTGCTTTTGTTTTGGCGCAGCCTTATATAGTTCGCCCGGTTCCCCTTCAGCACTATAAGCGGCATGCTGTATGATGGCGATGTTGAAAGGACTTTTATGCCTGATATCGAATTGCGTTTTCACCATGACATGTTGGTGCTGTCGGCACCTGTTGATGTTGTTTTAGCGCGTCAGGGTATCGATGCTGCGCGCGATAGACAGTATTTGAACCTGATGGAACCCGATGTTATTCATGACGCCCTGCAAATGGAACTGGCTGCAGGGGCTCAGTGTCTTGTAACGCCAACGGAAGATATTACGCGTGCTCGCTTGGCTCATGTGAATATGGATGGCGACGTTAGCCGTTTAGCCAAGGCCTCGCTTGATATTGCCGCCAGCCTTAAGCCTCAGCACATGCTGGTTGAAATTGGTCCATGTGGTTTGCCATTGGATCCATCTTCGAAGGCGTCGCTTAATGAAAATCGAAATCAGTATGCTGATGCAGCGCGTGCCTTTGGTGATGCGCAGTTTGATGCATTCTTCTTGAATGGCTTTAGCAACATCGCAGATTTGAAATGTGCTCTTATGGGTGTTGCTCAAGTTAGCGGAAAGCCCGTGTTTGCTTCAGTGTCTTTAGGCGTTTCTCAGAATCAGCCTAAAGAACAGCCTGCTGCTAATGCGGCTCATCGCACTGATGGCGCCCAAGTGTTGCAGGCTGTTGAAGAGATGTACCCCTTTGCTGCGGGTGGGTTTGCCCTTGTCGACGACACGCCTACCCCGCCGCTCCCTGCTGCTCATCGATCAGTTCTTGATCCTTCTCAGTGGGAAGAAGCGCTGGATACCATGATTGACCTTGGTGTTGCGGTTGTTGGCTTCGAAACAGCAGATCCCATCGCGAAGGCTGTTTCGTATGCTGAAGCGGCGGTAGCTCGAACTGATTTACCAGTTCTTGCACAGCTTCGCATCACCAGTGATTCTGCTTCGGCTCCTAAGGCTAAGGGATTGGTTCCGCTGGAAGAAATCAGCGACTATACGCCTGACACTATGGAGCTTGCTGCGGTGAAGTTGTTCGGCGCAGGCGTGCAATTCATGCGTGCTACTGGCGTTGCTACCCCTGCCTATACTGGCGCACTGGCGGCAACTGTGTCGGGGTTGGATGTTCATCGTTAGTTGTTTGCGCCATACATGCGGCGTACTTATGTGGAGGTAATAGATGTCAGTTGAGCCAAGTCCTGCATACGGAGCTCTGCAGGCTATTGTCGATGACCTGTTCGAAGGTATGGCACGCGATTACGAAGTGCGCCGCCTTGACGTGGTTTTGGCTGCAGAGGCAGGGGATTTGCCAGCTGATTTGCTCGAAATTGTAAACTTGCTCCCGCCAGGATCCTTTACTCGTGTTCGCTTGTGCGACCAATTGAATTCTGCAATTGGTGGTCATGCATGGGGTCAGGTGTACGGAACGGTGGAATAGAGGCTATATGGATAATAGTTTCGCCTGGATTCGCAGTATCGTCCAAGCTGGCGAACTTGAGAAATGGCTGATGGCTTTTGCGTTGCTTCTAGTAACCATTGTGCTGTCCCATATGGTTACCAAGCTTATTCGCCGTATTACCTCGATTGATGGTATTCCACTGCCTTCAAGTACCATTCTGATTAATATTGCCCGCATTGCTATTTGGGTGATGGGCTTATCCGTTATTCTGTCAGCCTGCTTTAATGTTGATGTAAATGGCGTTCTTGCTGCGCTTGGCATTGGTGGCGTTGCGCTTTCTTTAGGCTTACAAGATACGTTGAAGAATTTCATCGGTGGCCTGCAGGTAACGCTTTTGCGTGTTGTTCAACCGGGCGATCATGTAAGAATTGGCAACACTGAAGGTATTGTTCACGATGTGACGTGGCGTCAAACGGTGGTTAACGATTTCGAGGGCACTACCCACCTTATTCCGAATGCTGTTATCAACGCCAATGAAGTGGAAAAAATCGATCCTACTTGCTTGGTGGTAACAAGGCTGTCGTTTACCAATGACACGCGTGATATTGATGCCGCGATTCACGAAATGGAACTTCTTGCTAAACAGGCAGTTGAAGAGGTGGCCGAACTTGAAAAGGACCCCTTCATTCTACTTACCGAAATTGG
>JAZQRZ010000089.1:0-1909 GCA_045629845.1 Eggerthellaceae bacterium
ATCTTGCTACACCAAAGCAGGGTGGTGGGTACGAGCACATTCTTATGGGTCAGCCTTTTGCTGACTTGTCCAAATAACTGATTGTGCAGATGAGCTGCGGAATTGCATGACTGATAGAAGAATACATACGATAAAGCTCAAAGTCCAGGAAGAGGACTTCGGGGCCGCATATTCGTTTGTTGCCGGGCAATTGAATCGCAGGGATATCAGTCAAGAAGTTGCTAATGAGATCTGCCTTGTCTTTGAGGCGCTGTTCCAGAAGATACTCGACTTGAATCTGGATAAAGACACCGAGCTCGAGATTACCCGAGCCAAAAGGCTTGGAGGTCTTAGCATTAGAATTAGCTTCGAAGGGAAGCTGTTCGACTTGTATTCCGACAGCGAGGCTTCAATCGAAGAAAAGCTTCTACGTGCCTATGAGGACAAGCTGGATTGTAGTTACCACGCTGGCTATAACATCATCGATATTTCGGTTAGCAGAAACTATCGAAGAAGACTGTTTGCTTGCGTTATAGCTGCCTTACTAGCCATAGTTGTTTACGCTCCCATGGACTTTTTCCTTGATGTCTCGGTCAGACATCAACTGCTGAATGGCTACGTCTTTCCGCTTGAGACTGCGTATGCTAACGCCGCGCTTATGGTCGGTGCACCTATGGTCTTCTTCTCGCTTTTAAAGAACCTAACAGACACCTACATCGTGTCTCGCTTGCGTTCTGGTTTTAGGAAGCTTCAAGCAAGGACTCTTGTTACATCTATCATCGCTATAGTGCTTGCAGTGGTGGCGGGTCTTTTATGGCGTGTTCCATTTGCTGGCTTAGCGGGGGTGGCATCCGAATACGAGACTGCGGGTTTTAACCGTTCGTTTGCCGATATCGTAACTTCATCCGTACCGCCAAGCATCTTCGAGCCATTCGAATCCATTTCTCCAATTCCGCTCATGCTTGTTGCGCTTCTCGTTACCTATGCGTTGTGTTCTGCGGGTAGGCACTTTGATGCTTTGTGCCAGGCGATGGATGCCTGCTATACGCTCTTTTCCCGTATGTTGCATGTCGTGACGGCCATGATGCCGGTTTTCTGCTTCTTGGCGTTTATGGATATCATGCTGACTGATGGTTTCGGCAGCGTCCTGTTATTTTTAGGGTACATCTTTGTTACGTATGCAAGCTTGCTTTTGCTTCTTGGCTCCTATGCCGCCCGGTTGCGTGCGCACGGCATAAAGGTGATTCCTTTTGTAAAAACGCTCGTTCCCCTTATCCGAGAGAACTTAAAGATTGGTTCGGTTATTAACGCAACGCCGTTTAATGTTAGGTACTGTGCTAGGAACTACGGGATGAATCGCAGCAGGCTTGAGCGGAATATAGCCATGCTTGCACAGATAAACCTTGATGGTAATTGTTTTATCATCATGCTAATTGCGCTTCTATTCCTTTTCTTAACTGGCACCAGTTTTGCCTGGTTTAATCTCGTTGGCTTGGGTTTTTTGGTTTTGCTTCTTTCGTTTGGTGCACCGAATCAGCCAGGCAGTATTTTGATTGGTGTGCTAATTGTCATCATGTATCTGCATTCGAATGATTTGATGTGTATCGCCAT
Organism: Eggerthellaceae bacterium; assembly: GCA_045629845.1. Lineage (GTDB taxonomy): Bacteria > Actinomycetota > Coriobacteriia > Coriobacteriales > Eggerthellaceae > UBA9715. Next base: position 1,591 of record JAZQRZ010000089.1, read on the forward strand.
TGTCTTCGAGGCTTTCTTGGGTACTGCGCAGAACATTAGCAACGTTATTGGCAACATCGTGTTGGCCGCCATCGAAGAACAAACCAGTACTGATAGCCCAGCGTAATAGGCGGAGCTATGACGAGTAGAGCGATTGAAAACACGCTACACTTGTTGCTTACGATGCTGACGCTTGCACTCTTATTTGTCCCTGCATTCGCGTATGCTGACGATGCGACCCCTATGTATCAGTCGCTTGATGAATTGTCGGGCAAGCGTTTTGCTTATGTAAACGGCAGTGTTTATAACCAACGAGTTCAAGAGCGGCTTGAAGGCACTT
>JAZQRZ010000090.1:0-18773 GCA_045629845.1 Eggerthellaceae bacterium
TTTTCCATATTTCACATGCGAGGAATGGGAGATTATGGCTGAAAACCTCGTAACAACAAAAGAATTTGCCGGCAAGCGCGTTGTCGACAACAAGAAAGGCAAGCGCATCGGTAAGGTGCGTCATTTTGTCTTTCATCCTTCCGAAAAGCGTTGCATTGGCTTTCTGGTAAAGCGCCCCGATGCGGCCCTTATGTTCCATCGTAAAGATTTGTTTGTCGCGCTGAACGGCTTTCATTTCGATGATGAAGGCAGCGTGGTTGTTCACGATGATTCCGATGCCACCGAAAGGGGCGCCATTAAGGCGTTGGGTGTCGATTGGAATAATTGCGTTCTGTGGGTTGGCATGCCTGTTATGACCACAGGCGGCGAAATGCTGGGCTATGTGGATGTCGTAACGTTCAATCTTGAAACGGGCGCGGTCAGCAATCTTTCCGTCGAAAACGGCGCCGCTAACGATGCTATTGTTGGTAAGCGCGTGGTTCCCGCTGAATACGTGAAAGGCTTCAAGCGTGGCCAGGGTGTTGCGCTGGTAGAAGCAGGTGCTTATCAGGGCGAAAATGCTGAAGAACACGTTGAGCGTGGTGCCATTATGGTTTCTGATGAAGCGCTTGACCTGTCTATTCAAGGCGGTGTTGCAGCAGCAGCTGGAAAGGCTAGCGCTGTTGTGGCTGGTAAGGCAAAGGGTGGCGCCGTGAAAGCCAAAAAGGTTGTTGCGCGCCGCGTTGAAGATGCAAAGCCAGGTGCGCAGAAGATTGCTGATGCAGCTGGTGAGGCCATTGAATCAGGCTCATATGCGGTAGGCAAGCAGCTTGGTAAGGCTTCGGGTATGTTCTCTGCCTTCAAGGAAGAATTTGATAAAGCATCGCGCGGGGAAGGTGAAGATAAGTAAATTATGCCTTCGATTCGTGATTTTGATCGAGCAACCCTTTTAAAGTTCGCTGGTTTAGTCGCTTTTATTGTAATCACGCTCATCATCGTGCTTATTGCGTGGCCTTACATCGCTGATATTTTCTCGGAAGGCGGTGTTGACCGTCTGGTCGAACGCGTGCAGAACGCTGGTGCGGCAGGCGTGCTTATTTTGCTGGGCATGCAGTTCCTGCAAATTATCGTTGCGTTTATCCCGGGCGAAGTTGTGCAGCTGGCCGCTGGCCTTATGTATGGGCCGTGGCTGGGTGCACTTATCGTGCTGGTTGGCTGCGTAATTTCTAGCACCATTATTTACAAGCTGGTACACATGCTTGGCGCGCCGTTCGTGCAGGGCATGGTATCAACCGATCATCTTGAAAAGTTTCGGGCCTTTGAAGATTCGGGCAAGTTGGATATCGTAGTGTTCATTCTCTTCCTGATTCCAGGTATGCCAAAAGATGTCTTCACGTACCTTGTTCCGCTGACAGATATGCCGTACAAGAAGTTCATTGTGCTTACTACCATCGGGCGCATTCCTGGCGTAGTGGGTTCGACGTATGCGGCAGCGGGCTTTGCAAGCGGCGATGTTGTTGGTCCTATTATCGTTTTGGTAGCACTTGCGGTAATTGCTGTTGTAGCTATTGTGTTTCGCGATAAAATCATGGGTGCCTTCCATCGAGGAGATAACTCATGAGTGAACAGGGGCAACGAAATAAGCCTAGGGGTTCGGAATCCTTTTTTGATGATTCCGAACAAAGCAACGGCAATCGCAACGAATCGGCAGATTCTTCTAGTCGCCGCGAAGCGCCGTATTGGCAAGGTGTGTATCAAAAGCCCGACTACATGCAGCGCGAAGATGAATTCGGTTTGCCAAGTGGTGGTACGGTTACGCCAGCGGCTCGACAGTCGTATGCAAGCGAAGCTATTTTCCAGAAAGACCATGTTTCTGCAGGTCTATTAGCTATTTTCCTGGGACTGTTTGGCGTGCATAAGTTTTATATGGGCTGCAATAATGCAGGCTTTATTATGCTAGCTGTTTCAATTATCGGTGGCGTTTGTACGCTAGGTCTTGCCTCCGCGGTTATCTGGCTTATCGCTATGGCTGAAGGCACTATTTACCTTATGAAGTCTCAGAATGATTTTGAGCGTCAGTATGTACTGAACCGTCGTGACTGGTTTTAGGACCATTTCTAACTGTTTTTACTGGTACAATGGGAAGCGTATTTGCAACCCCTATAAGGAGGAAAGGTTATTATGCCTAGCATAACCCGTGAACAGGTCAAGGTGCCCGTCGACGTCTCTCCCGAGATGCGCGAGGTGTACATCGACAACTACATGAAGGCCACGCGTAACAGTGGTCGTCTCATGCTGTTCGCATGCGACCAGAAGGTCGAACACCTGAACAAGGACTTCTACGATGGCGGCGAAGAAATCGATCTTGCCGACTGTGAACCAGAGCACCTGTTCAAGATTGCTGATCAGGGCGTTTGTGGCGTCATGGCTGGTCAGCGTGGTCTGATTGCTCAGTATGCAGCTGACTATCCTCAGGTTAACTATCTCGTGAAAATGAATTCCAAGACCAATCTGGTGAAGACGGCTCAGGAAGATCCGTATTCTCCGCAGCTGTATGGTCTGGATACCGTACTGGCTATGCGCGATGCTGGTGTTAACATCGTTGGTCTGGGTTACACCATTTACCTGGGCAGCGAATATGAAGCAACCATGATGGCTGAAGCAGGCGACCTTATTGCTCAGGCGCATGCTGAAGGTCTGCTGGTTGTGCTGTGGATTTATCCGCGCGGCAAGGCTGTCACTGCTGAAAAGGATCCTGATCTTATCGCTGGTGCTGCTGGTGTGGCACTGTGCTTGGGTGCCGACTTCGTTAAGGTCAACCCGCCGAAGCCTGAAGGTGAAGATCAGCGTACGCCGGCCGAAGCACTGGCTATCGCTACGAAGGCATCGGGCCGCACGGGCCTGGTTTGCGCTGGTGGTTCTACGGTCGACGCCGAAACCTTCCTGACGCAGCTGTATGATCAGATTCATGTTGGTGGCGCAGTTGGTAACGCTACGGGCCGCAACATCCATCAGCGTTCTCTTGACGAAGCTGTGCGCCTGACCAAGGCTATCAGCTCCATCACGCTGGCCGATTACGAAGTAGCCGATGCTCTTGCTGTCTTCAACGGCGAAAAGGACTTCACGCTGTAAACAGCGGAAGCAAAGTGTTTTGCGCACGGGCAGGCATTACGCCTGCCCGTTTCGTTTAAAAATGTGCAAAAGGGATGGTCTCTTTTGTGCATTTGAGCGATCGAAATACGGTATCCTATGGCAATCATTCGCACGAAATGAAAGGAAAGTAGATGTTTTGTCCCTCGTGCGGTGCTGAAACGAAAGGCACCAAGTTCTGTGAGAATTGCGGCTGCTCGCTGCCGTCTGAGCTTGATCAGACGATTCCAGCCGAACAGGTAACCGAACCTGTCGCTGCACAGACAACCCCGATTGACCAATCGACCGAACCTGTGGCAGCTGCTGCAGAAGTTCCGGGCGATAACGCTTGGCAGGCTCAGCCTCAGCAGGCGTATCAGACCGAACCTACGATGCAGATGCCGCCGCAGCAGGCAGCAGATGCTGCCGGCGTTGGTGCTGGCGCACCTGTTCCGCCGCAGCAAACGGTTGGCGGTTCCGTACCTCCTTCTGGTGCTCCGCAGTCGCCGTATCAGCAGGCTGCAACGCATCAGGCTACGGCAGGTAATCAGGCCCCGAATGCTGCCTTCATTTTGGTTATCGTAGGTCTGGTGCTCAGCGTTCTGTTTGTTACCTTCCTGCCAGGTCTTATTTGCAGCATCATCGGTTTGGTGCTGAACTCTGGCTACCAGAAGAAGGGCTTCGTTAACACGCGCAAGACTGCAACGAATGTCATCGGTATTATCGGTATCGTTGTTGGCGTGCTGTGCCTTGTTACGAGCATTATGCTTGGCGTGCTAACTGCTACGGTGGTTGATGAACTTGATCGGCAGGGTATCGATATTACCAACGGCAGTTTTGAAGCCTCGATTGACTCCAGCGGCAATGTGAATGTCGTCACTGGTTCATCCAGCAGTGCTTCTTCAAGCTCTTCTAGCGCTTCAAGTGCATCTAGCAGTGCTTCTGGTTCTGGATTGTCGGCTTACGTTGATGACAAGTACCACGATGGCGACTGGAACCCCACGCTGTATTCGGTTCTTGAGCTCTCGGGCGCTGAAATGACCGACCTGCTCGAGTCGTATAACTTCGAATGGGATTCCGATTACGAAGGCTGGTATGCATCGGACGGTTCCATGTATGCAGTTAGCGCTTCGTCGGGCGATTATTCTAAGAGCAAGATTGAATCTATGCCTAAGGGCGGTGCTGGTCAGCCAGTAGTTATGGCCTTATGGGTTGAAGGCTATGCAACGCCGTCGGCTGCATTTAACGGTTTGTCGACCAAGGTTGTAACCGAGAAATCAAGCTCTGCGGATCCTGAGGTGTATTTTGCTGTTGTGCAGAATTCTTCGAAGGTGCGCTATCTCGTAACCGTGACGGAATCTGATACCAACGAGCAGCTGTTCCTGATCTTCACGGAAGAAGCTATTTCTACGGGTTATTTTGAAGAGCTGACCGGCGTTGATGCAGGTTCTTCGATTGATCAGGTGTGGAGCAGGATTCAGTCTGGTTCCGAGCTTGGCACGTTAAGCTAAGGTCGCCCAGAGCTGTGTGATTGCGGTGGCGCGTTTTTCGTGGGATTGTGTCTTCTCAGCATGCTTGAAAAGACCATTCGTTCAACCGTAAGAACTGCGCTATAATCCCGTAGTGCGCCCGAGTGGCGGAATGGCAGACGCGGCGGTCTCAAAAACCGTTGTGGAAACACGTGCGAGTTCGACTCTCGCCTCGGGCACCATTTGAAAGTAAAGGCCGTTCTTCTTGAACGGCCTTTTCCTTTACGTTCCGCCGTTCTGTCGAACGGCGGAGAAGCCGACGCTGCGCGCCGTTGTGGCACGTACATCAGGCTCTTTCGTTCGCCACTTCGCGGCACAAAGGCCGCTCGGGTTCACGACGGGCCTGCTGCACGCACCACAACATCGCTCGCTGACTTTTGTCCTACCAGGGGCGCATGGAATGAGGTGCACTGTGATTGATCAGCTTCAGCAAGAAATCGACGCGTATTTGGATGCGCATTGGGATGATGTAATCGAAGACATCGATTCGCTGGTACGCATCGAAAGTGTGGAAGACTTAGCGAATGCGGCGGAAGGTGCTCCGTTTGGACCAGGGCCGCGTAAGGCGCTTGACCAGGCGCTTGCGATTGCGCAGCGCATGGGTTTGGATGCGCACGATTGTGATGGCTATGTTGGCTACGCTGATCTTCCTGGCGTATCTGATACGCAAGTTGGCATCATCGGTCATGTTGATGTTGTTCCCGCTGGCACAGGTTGGAATTGGCAACCGTACGAAGTTACACGTCACGAGGGATACCTTATCGGTCGCGGCGTTCTCGACGACAAGGGTCCGCTTATGGTTGCCCTGCATGCTGTTAAGTTCTGGCGCGATCGCGCCCAGGCTACAGGCGAAAAGCTTCCCTACACGGTGCGCGTGCTGTTTGGTGCCAACGAAGAAACCAACATGAAGGATGTTGTGTACTATCGCCAGCATTATGCCGACCCCGCCTTCTTGTTCACGCCTGACAACCAGTTTCCGGTGGGGTATGGCGAATCAGGTATTTGCAGTGGCATGCTGAAGAGCGCTTCGTTTGAAGGCGGTCACATTCTTAATCTTCAGGGTGGTCAGGCAGTTAATGCTGTTCCATGCGATGCTTGGGCCGTGGTTCGTATGCAGGACTTCGATTCTCGTGCCGCTAAGGTGGGTGACCATGACGGCATAACGGTTCAGTCGTGTGGTCAGGATACCTATCGCGTGGAAGCTCATGGCGTGGCAGCGCATGCGTCGACGCCTGAGCTTGGTCATAATGCCATTGGCATTCTGATTGACTATCTGCTTGATATGCAGGTGGGAACCCCGCAAGAACGCGCATTCCTTGAGTTGCTGCAGAAGCTGCATCACCACCCAGATGGCTCGGGCTTGGGCGTTGCGTGTTCTGACCAGCATTTTGGTGCGCTAACAGCTGTTGGCGGCATGGCATATCTTAGTGATGGATGCCTGCATCAATCTATCGATTTCCGTTACCCAACCAGCATCGAGTCTTCCGCTATTGAGCAGCGCGTACAGGCGTTGGCTGCTGAAGCGGGCGCTACTTTCACGATGGAACACGACAAGACGCCGTTCCTTATGGATCCCAACTCGCCAGCTGTCAAAGCACTGCTTGATGCCTATAACGAAGCGACGGGCGAGAATCGCAGCGGCGTTACTTCGAAGGGTGGCACGTATGCGCGCACCTTTACAACGGGTGTCAGCTTCGGCGTTGAAAAGCCGTGGGAAGAAAACCCTGCGTGGGTGGGTTCGATGCATGGTCCTGACGAAGGTGTAAGCGAGGAATTGCTAAAGCAATCGTTCGCCATTTATGTGCGTACGCTTGGTAAGTTGATGCAACTTCAGCTTGGCTAAGAGCAAAAAATACGCTCGATGAATGCTCGTTAGAACCCATTTTGAGCAGGCTTTATACGGAGACACGTGGGAAAAATATGCATAATTTCGGGCAAACGGTATTTTTTCGATAGTTAACGGTTGATTTTTTTCCGTCAGCGGTAATATGGTACCGTACGGCATAATTGGACACTATTTTTGGGAGGAGCCTGCAATGCTGAAAGCCATGATCGTCGATGACGAGGCGCCCGCAAGGTCGGAATTGCGCTTTTTGCTCGACGAACTCGGTCAATCCGATGTGGTTGCCGAGGCCGCCAGCGTCCGCGAGGCCATTGAAAAGCTTAAAGAGTACCCCGTTGATGTCATCTTCCTTGACATCAACATGCCCGAGGCCACTGGCCTCAAGCTGGCCGAGGCGCTTCAACATCTGAAGTACCCGCCAGCGGTTGTATTCGTTACGGCTTACAGCGAATTTGCGCTCGATGCCTTCAAGGTTAACGCTATTGATTATTTGGTTAAGCCAGTCGAAACCGACCGCTTAGCTCAGGCTATCGCACGTGTGCGCGAAAGCGTTGCGCTGCATATGCAAGCGCAAAAGTCTGAACGTATTTCTGTTGAAAAGGGTGGTAAGAAAATTCTTATCGCCATCGACAAAATTCGCTTCGTTATGGCACGCGACGACTATGCTTATCTGCAAACTGATACCGATCGTTACTTTTCTACGGTCAGCTTGGCGCAACTTGAAAAGCGTCTGGATGGCCATGGGTTCTTCCGCGTGCATCGCGGGTACCTGGTAAATCTTGCCATGGTTGAAGAAGTCGAACCTGTATCGGGCGGTACTTTGCTGCTTACGCTGAACGGTGTGGAAGACAAGATTCCTGTTTCTCGCCGTCGCGTGTCGCTGCTGAAGAAGGCCTTGGGAATTTAATAGCTCAAGAAAGTCTGCTGGCAATTAAAAAACCTCGGGGCTAAGCCCCGAGGTTTTTGTTTATAACTGCCTTGTTTTTGGTAGTTACTTCGTACCAAAAATGCGGTCACCTGCGTCGCCCAAGCCAGGAACAATGTAGCAGTCATCGTTCAGCTTTTCGTCGACAGCGGCAACATAGATGTCGATATCGGGGTGGCGTTCCTGCATGACTTTGATGCCTTCAGGTGCAGCAACCAAATTGATAAGACGAATGTTGGTGACACCGCGACTCTTCAAGCTGTCGATAGCATCGGCAGCGCTGCCGCCCGTGGCCAGCATGGGGTCAACCACGATGACGATGGAATTTTCAACCCCGTCTGGCATCTTGTAGTAGTACTCGACAGGCTTCTTGGTTACTTCGTCGCGATACAGACCAATGTGACCAACGTGTGCGGTTGGCATCAGTTCAAGCAGACCGTCAACCATGCCGACGCCCGCACGCAGGATAGGCACGATAGTGATGAAATCTTCCTTCAACATAGGGAACGTGCCTTCGCAAATGGGTGTTTCTACAGTGACTGGAGCCGTTTTGAAGTTACGCGTAACTTCAAACCCCATAAGCAGAGAAATCTCGCGCAGCAGTGTACGAAAATCTTTTGAGTTGGTAGAACGACGACGCATGCGCGTTAACTTATCGGTAATCAGAGGATGATCAAGAACATGAACTTCGCTCATTATTAATTCCTTCCATCGAATAATGCTTTGTACATTATAATCATCCGCGGACTAAGCAGGCTCGAAAGGAGAACAAAGTGACAGAACAACAAGTCCCAACCATGGGCTCAGCCGATACTCCCGATGCTGTATATGATGCACGTACGCTAGGCAAACCTAGAATGGTGCTGTTTGGATTGCAGCACATGTTTGCCATGTTTGGCGCTACTATTTTGGTGCCTGTGCTTACTGGCTTGTCGGTACAAGCTACTCTTTTGTTTGCGGGTATTGGTACTCTTTTGTTCCACTTCCTTTCGAAAGGTAAAGTACCTGCATTTCTTGGTTCGTCGTTTGCTTTTATCGCTGGTTATGCAGCCATCGCGCCGAACGGCGAAGCTGACCTTCTGCCGTATGCATGCTTAGGTGTTGCGTGTGCAGGTCTGCTGTATCTGCTGCTGTCGGCGTTGTTTAAGGTGTTCGGCGCCAACCGCGTTATGCGTTACTTCCCGCCAGTAGTAACAGGCCCCATAGTTATTAGTATTGGTCTTATTCTTGCAAGCTCTGCAATTGCAAATTGTTCAACCAATTGGCTGATTGCTGTGATTGCTATTGTGGTCATCATTGTATGTAACGTTTGGGGTCGCGGCATGATTAAGATTATCCCCATTTTGATGGGTGTTATCGTGTCGTACATTTGCGCAGCGTTGCTGGGCGAAGTTGACTTCTCTGCTGTTGCTGATGCAGCTTGGATTGGTCTGCCTGTCATGTGGGATAACACGGTGTTCGGCCTGTTTACCAGTGGCAATATGGATTCGGGCTTGGCTATTACCGCTGTTATCACGATTATGCCGATTGCCTTGGCAACTATGATTGAGCACATTGGCGACATTTCTGCCATTAGCTCTACGTGCAATCGTAACTACATTGCCGAACCGGGCCTGCATCGCACGCTGCTGGGCGACGGCTTGGCAACTATTATCGCTTCGCTGTTTGGTGCACCGGCCAACACGACGTACGGCGAAAACACGGGCGTGCTGGCTCTGACGAAGGTTTTTGACCCGCGCGTGGTGCGCATTGCAGCAATCTTCGCCATCCTGTTTTCCTTCTGCCCAAAGTTTGCGGCAGTTATCGGCGCAATGCCTGCCAGCGTTATCGGTGGCGTGTCGCTGATTCTGTATGGCATGATTTCGGCTGTGGGTGTTCGTAATCTTATCGAGAACCATGTTGACTTTACCATCAGCCGCAACATTCTGATTGCTGCAGTTGTTCTGGTGCTGTCGATTGGTATTGCGTACAGCACTGCGGGTGCCATTGTCATTCTGGTTGGTGACGTAACTATCGCGCTGTCGGGTTTGGCAGTGGGTTCGCTTGTGGGCATTGTTCTGAATATTATCTTGCCTGGTAAGGATACGATTGTTCATGTGGCCGAGCCTGCAACAAGCGATAACATGCCGCTTTCGGGGCCAGGCTCTATTGACTTGGATGCTGAAGCGGATTCCGCTGAACAATAAGCATTCTTCGAAGCTAAAACGAACCGAATGCGCTCCCGAGGTTTTCTCGGGGGCGCATTTTTCTTGGAAGCGTTGGCTTTCTTATTGCGTATATCAGCGAATATTACGTGTCGGTAAAGGATGCAAAAATATTTTTTCGCAAAGACTAGAATGAATGAGCTGAGCAGGGTTTCTTAGCAGTAATAACAAACACATGGTAATAGCGTTAAATCATCTGGGATGTTGAGCGGCATTTCGTGCAGTGCGAATGTCGAAGGGGATTGCGTTGAACATTCTTGCGATAGATAGCAAGCCAGATCAGCTCGATGCGCTCGAGCGGGCTATTCGTGCGGTCGAGCCCGATGCGGAGCTTACTTCATTCCTTGATGCTGAAACAGCACTAGATTGGCCAGGGCTCGCAGGTGTGCAGGTAGCATTTCTAGAAGCAAAGCTGGTTGGGCTTGATGGTGTTTCTTTCGCGCGTGAATTACAGAAGCAAAACCCAAGCGTGAACATCGTCTTTGTATCGGGGCATTCGCTGTTTATGCGTGAAGCATTTGATTTACATGCGTCAGGCTTCATCGTAAAGCCCGTTAGCGCCGAACGTATTCGTTTTGAATTAGATAGCTTGCGTTTTCCGTTAGTCCGCTCTTCGGCGGCGCCATCGCAAGTAAGTTCTCCGTTACTGTATGCGCGCTGCTTTGGGAATTTTGAAGCGTATGCAGCCGGAAAGCCTTTGGTTTGTAGAAGTTTGCAAGCAATTGAACTGTTGGCATACTTAATTGATAGGCGTGGAACGTACTGTCATGTGAAGGATGTCGAGGCAGCATTGTGGGAAGGGAAGCCTTATACGGCTGCTCGCATGTCGCAGGTGCGCAATCTTGTCGCAAGCTTGTCGCGTTGCTTGAATGAAGCTGGCTGCGAAGATGTCTTGTTGCGTCAGTATGGCCACATTGGGTTAGATACGCGTTTGGTTTCGTGTGATTACTGGGATTACCTGGACGGAAAGCCTGGTGCTAGTGGTCTATTCCATGGCGAATATATGACTCAGTATCCTTGGGCTGAACATACTCTGAGCAATTTGTCTTAGCATAGAAAAGAGTCGGAGTCTATTCGGCATTTTCTAGCAGGTCAACTAGGTAACTGTTGACCAACAATACCCGCAATTCAATTGTCTAATTCCACGAAAACAGATACGTTTATCGTGGGTATGTCTCGCATTATGTACTGCGTACAAGAGGTGAACGCTGAAGCTCATGGCAGTGTGGCTTAACAAACAGGCTAATGCGCAGGTGAATGGGCTAGATCAAGCTTCTAGCTCCGTGGCTTCCATGCGCCGAAATCAGGCTTTTTATGGCCTGTTGATGTTGGTTGTGGCTGCAGTTGCCTTGTATGTCAGTATTGCATGCTTCTCGCATGGCGCTTTTGCTGATGATGGTGCTATAAGCGAAGGTGAAGACCTTATCGTTTCTGAACTTTCAAGCAATCAGGTGCAAGCCGACGATTCGCTTCCTGGCCCCAGCAAGTCGGGTACGTTCGAGTCGAATGAAAACTGCTGGTGGGCTTACTTCGAACAGGAAGGTAAGCTGGAATACTGGAATCCCGATGCCAACAATGGCGTGGGTGGCATTAGCGTTATGCGCTGTTCGGCAGGCACCTTGGCCTTTGGTGCCAATGATGGTGAAAACAAGACGGTAACCGAGCAAGCGTCGTATACGCGCAGCGGAAGCTACTATCGCTGGAACGGCAGTGCGTTGCCGTGGATTGCTAATGGGGTGCATCCATCCGAGATTACAGCCGTTATCGGCTTGAGTGGTATTAAACCTGTCAATCTGGTTTCGCGTGATCAATCAGCGCTTATGGGTGCTAGTACCAGTTGGTTTGGCGGGGGGAACCTGGTTGATGATAAGGGTCTTGCGTTCCACGCTAACCTTGCAAGCTTTGACGGGCGCGGAATTGATGTTTCGGGCTGCGACAGTTTGGCAGGTCTGCTTCTGAATGCAGGAAACAATCTTGGTCCCGGTCAAACCATGTTAGTAAATGTTGATGGTTGGGATACCTCGCGTGTTAGCAACTTCGCTTATGCGTTCTATGGGTGCAGCAAGTTGGCGACGCTGGATATTAGCGACTGGAACATGTTGAAAGTGACAGCTTCGGTCAATGCCACAGGTATGCTGGATGGCTGCTCGTCGCTGACGACGCTTTCGTTGGGGCGTAATACGGTGCTTGGCGATTGTGGTCTTAGCAATTCTGCAGGTCGAACGGCTATGGATACAGGTGTTTGGGTTAGCAATGCGCGCGACAAATGGTTTGGCAACTCGGCTAATCTTACTGCGCGCCATATGACAGCATCTGCGTCGGTGTCAGTCGTGTATTCAGGCGCGGTTACGTATACGTGGGATCCAAATATCAAGGGCGGGGCTTTTGCTTCGAACTTGAACTGCTGGTGGCGCTATTTCGAGCAAGCTGGCACGCTGGAGTATTGGGACCCCGCTGCTGATGGGGGTCAGGGTGCATTCGTTACGATGACCTGCGATGCAGGTACGCTTGCTTTTGGAGCTGGCTCAAAGGCAGCTAAAGCGGTAACCGAATACGCAAGCTATTCTGGTAGTGGAAGCACTGCTCAGTGGAATGGGAGCTCGCTGCCTTGGATTGCAGCGGGTGTAACGCCTTCCAATATCACAACAGTGATAGGCTTAGGCGCCATTCAGCCGACCAACATGGTTTGGCTGCGTCAGACTGCGGAAGCAAATGCGAGTGCCAGTTGGTTCGGCGGTGCTAGTGCAACTACTTACGATGATGTTGCTTTCCATGGAAACTTGCAGCGTGTTGACCTTGGTGCTGTTGATATGTCTGGCTGCACAAGTTTGTCGGGTCTGTTGTTGAATGCAGGAAATAATCTTGAAGAGGGTACGACCTTAACGATTGATACTTCTGAATGGAATGTGTCCCAAATTCAGGACTTCTCATATCTCTTCTATGGTTGTATGAATTTGACCTTGCTTGATATTAGCGCTTGGGATTTGTCAGCAATTGCCGAGGGCTCCAAGCTTACGGGCATGCTGGGCAATTGTTCGGCACTTAAAGAATTGAAGGTGCAGCAAAACACTGTTCTTGCGGGTAGCGGGCTTACAACGCCGACGGTTTACAGTGGGCTTTGGTACCCCGAGGGCGGCGGTGCAGACTCAAGTAAGGGCTTTACAACAGATCAGCTGGTTGCAGCGTACCCGCTGGGTGGCAGCGGTCAAAAGGCAACGTCCTGGAAGTGGTACAAGACAGCAACTATTACTTATACGCATAGCGGTAATGGTTGGGTAAGTGATACCGCATCGGGTTCAGCTCAGGAGAGCTTCGATGATGTTCTTGAAACGTTGAGTGGTACAGCAAATGGTGCGTGGGCTACTGCTGAAGAGGGCTATCACGTTGTTGGATGGCGTTGCAGTTTAACGGGTGATGCGTACGTAAACAAGAGTATTCACCTGACGCGTGCGGATGTTGATGCAGCAACTAAGCAGACAGGTGTTTATACTTCGGCTACTTTCACGGCTGTGATTGAGCCAAATTCTTATCGTATTGTTTATCACGAAAACGGTGGCAAGTGGAGCAATCCGATAGCAAATCAGAGCGTTGATTACGGTACATCAGTGAATTTGGTCTCTGGCGTTAATCGTATTTCGCGTGAGAATTACAACTTGACTGGCTGGAATACTGCAGCTGATGGTTCGGGGACTTCCTATGCCGATGGTCAAGAAGTCACGAATCTGACGACCGAAAACTATGGCGACAGGGCAACACCTTACGGTGAAATTCATTTGTATGCACAGTGGACCGCTGTTCCTATTATTGAGCCTGATCCAGGGCCCGAACCTGACCCGACTCCTGACCCGGAGCCAACGCCTGATCCAGAGCCAACGCCCGACCCAGAGCCAACGCCTGAGCCAGAGCCAACGCCCGAACCTGACCCGACTCCTGCTCCTGCACCTGAGCCCGAGCCGACTCCTGCTCCTGCCCCTGTTGAAGAATACTATGAGGAGCCCGAGCCGACTCCTGCTCCAACACCGACTCCTGACCCAGAGCCAACGCCTGCGGTAACCGAACCAACAACGAACGATCAGGATAAGAAGGACGAAGAAAAGAAGGATAGTGAATCAGATAAGCCAGCTATGGAAGTAAAGCCTGTTTCTTCGCAGCCTATTGTGACGCAGACAAGCTCTGGAGGGGGAGGTTCAGGTAGTACGGTTGAATACTATTGGGGTGAATCAGCAAATGGTGGCGCTGGTGGATCCGAGAACTTTGCCGAGGATTTTGCCGAAACGTTTTCTAACATGACTACAACCGAAAAAGCTCGCGTGGTAGGCAATGCAGTAACTGCTTTGGCAGGCGTTTCGGTCGTTGCCAGTATGTTGGGCGCTGGTGTTTCGGTTGCTGCTGCAGCTGGTGCAGGTGTTGCTGGCATAGCGGGTACGGCTGGTGCAACGGGTGCAGCTGACTTGGCAGCAGAGTTGGCTGCAGAAAATGCTGTTACAGGTGGGGTTTTTGGAAAGCTGCGCAGAAGAAAGCAAGAAGACACTGAAGTAGTTGAAGAAGAACCCGAATAGGGACAGCTAAAAGAAAGAAGTACTTTACTGGTTTGTCTTAAGTGTCAGTTGGTGTACATTGTTTCCGAAAAGGATAACAAACCGCAGCTGACTTGGAATGTTTTTTGAAACGTTTGGAGTTGCGATTTGAAGGCAGCAAATGAGGATCGTAAAAAGCGAGCTGCAACGCGCCGTTATCATGCGGTAAGAATCGTGTTGTTTGCGGCAGCCTGTATCTGTGCTGTCGTGGGCATCATGATGCTAACTATGGCTGGTGACCGACAGATTCGTTCGGAAACGGTTTCGAGCGAGCTTCAGCGTTCCGAGTCTCAGGCCGATGTGCTGCTCATTATGTCTTACAACGATAAGGACCCCTTGACGCCGCTTGCGCGCAAGGGTGTGGTCGATGTCATGAACGCTAGTGGTGTTTCGATTGACGTCGAGTATATGGATGCAATCAACTGTCCCAAGGGTAGTGCAGCGTATCGCGCCTGGGTTAAGACGCTGGAAGAAAAGATAGGCGATGAAAACCCTTACTTTGCGGTAATTTGCTGCGATGATGAGGCGCTTACCTTTGTTGAGGAAAACCACGAGGGACTATTTGCGTACACACCTGTTCTTTTCTTCAATATAAATGATTTCGACCATGCCGAGTCTATTACCAATACAGGGTATGCGACTGGCATTATCGAGCAGGGGAATGCAGATCAAATGATTAACCTTGCTCGTGAGTTGCGTCCCAATGCTACTAAGTTCATGGCTGTTATCGACAGTACTCCTTCGGGCGTCGGTGACCGGGCTCAGTTTGAAAAGGCGCTTACGGAAATTGGCGCCAAGGCCGAATACATTAATGCTTCGTTGTTAACGCGTGAAGGCCTTCAGCAGCGTCTGGCTAAGGCCGATGACAATACCATCGTCTTCTTCCTTGATGCATTTAATGATGTTTCAGACAACGCGTATACGCGCGATGAGAGTGCGCGTTTTGTGTCAGAAGCTGCAGGTCAGCCGGTATTTGGTGTTGGAAGTGGCGGTGTGGGTGAAGGCCTGCTGGGCGCAACCTTTACCGATCCAGAAGCTGCTGGGCAGCGCACTGCTGATATGTGCATTCAGGTTATGAATGGCACAAGCCCGGGGCATATCGACCTGGTAACCGAAGGTGTTGGGGGCTTCGTGTTTGATGCACCCACCATGGAAAAGTACGGTATCACCCGCGCGCAGCTTCCCTCCGATGCGGTTGTTATTAACCAGGTTGGTTTTAATCCTGAATCCTTTACGTCGATGGTGCCGGCATTTGCACTGATGATTGCTGCTATCGCGTGTATTTTGATATTTGCCCTTATGGGTTATCGTCATTCAGTGCGCAATACGCGTGAAATTATTAGTCAGAGTAACGACTTGAAGCATCGTTTCTATCATGATCAGCTAACCGATAAGCCGAATTTACAGTGGTTTAAGCAGTTTATGTCTGAGCCAGCCAATTCCGAACGTCTTGAGGGTCTTATTGAGATTGACTTTGCAGACTTCGGCGACATCAACGACTCATATGGTCAGGCAACGGGCGACATTGTATTGAAAGAGTTCGCCCAGCGCTTCGAAGATGTTAAGGGAAAGCTATTCCTTTTGCGTTCGACGGGTTCAGAATTCCTTCTGGGCTTTGACCGTACGATACATGCAGATGGCCCCGAATTGCAGCAAGTTGCGTACCTGTTGGATCAGCCAATCATTATTGATGACACGGTCATTGACGTTGATGCGCATATCGGCGTTTCGAATCTTTGTGATGCAGGCAACTTAAATGATATGGTTACTGGCATTGACCTGGCGGTTCGTGAGGCAAAACGAAACGGGTCGGCGAATCTTCCAATGTTCTATCACGAACGCATGAAGCGTGATTCGGAAGAGAAAATTGGCGTTACGACAGAATTGAAGCAGTCAATCAAGGATGAAAGCTTTATCGTGCTGTATCAGCCGCAAGTTTCAGTGCGCTCGGGCAATGTGTGCGGCTACGAGGCTTTGATTCGCATGAAGGACGATGTGTACTACCCAGGTCAGTTTATTCCTGTGGCCGAGATGTCGGGTCTGATTATCGATGTTGACCGCATTGTGACCAAGAAGGTTGTGCAGCAGCTTGCCCAATGGAAGGCTCAGGGTCAGCGTGTTGTGCCGGTATCGATTAACTTCTCGGCGGTGCAGCTAAGAGATGAAGGCTACATCGATTTCTTACTTGATTTGCTAAGGGAATACAACGTGCCTCCTTCGTATATCAAGATCGAGATTACTGAAAGCTTGTTGCTGGATGACGAAGAAGGCGTTGACCGCTTGCTTGATCGTTTAGGTGCGGTTGGTATTAAGGTGGCGCTGGACGATTTTGGTACTGGTTATACGTCGCTTTCGCGCGTGGCAACCATGCCTGCTGAAGTTGTGAAAATCGACAAATCGCTTGTTGATGAATATGCAATTCCTGGCAAGGAAGGCTTCCTTGATAATCTGGTTCGCCTGATTCATGACCTGCGTAAGGTTATCGTTGTCGAGGGCGTGGAAACATGCGCTCAGTTGCAGATTTGTGCCAGCCTGGGCTGCGACATCATTCAGGGCTACTACTATAGCAAGCCGCTTCTTCCCGCTGCCGCTGCTGCTTATCAGCCAGAATAGCCTGTTTGTTACATGATTCGGGCACGCTCCGTGCGCCCGCCCTGCACGGCATACTATGTCCCATATGTTTCTAGACCTTTCTGGCAGGGGAGTACTCTGTGCGCTCACGCCGCAAGCTATGCCATGTCCCACATTCATCCCACTGTCATTTCAAATTGGTTTAAGCGAGGAATGATATACTTTCCATCGGAATCGAAGCGAGCTATGTGTTGTCGAAAGAAAGGAACATCATGGCCGATCGCGATATCACTATTCCTATGGGTCCTGACCGTACGGGTGAAATTAAACTGCCTCCCATCGATTTTGGTGATGCTGGTCCGCAGGAAGATTATCCTGTTGATGCGCAGAACGGCGCTCCTGCTGATCCTTTGGCCGAACCCGCTCCTGAAGCTTATGCAGCTTCCAACAATAACGATGTTGCTTACGCGGGTTACAACGACCGCTACGAAGAGTTGGCTGAAAAGTACAACATTGGCGGCTTGACAGAAGAAGAAGCTACTGCCCAGGGCATGGATGACGTGCAAATGAGCTTCTTGGCTTTGAAGGATTCTATTGGTCAGGGCCGCGAATTGAAGGCGCGCGAGAAAGAGCTCGACGATTTCGCTGAGCAGCTCGATGCTGACCGCGAAGAACTTGAAGATCGCGACAACATTCTGGCTAACTACCAGGTCATGGTTACCGATCTTGATAACGTTATTGCGCAGCACACCGAGCAGCGCGAAGCTCGCAAGGCTGAATTGGCGCAGATTACGGCCCAGCTGGAAGAAACCACCGAAGCTTTGGGTCGCATGCGTGAGTATCACGACGGTCAGATGGATCCGTTCGAGAAGAACTTGGGTCGTGCTCGCGCCTATGCTGATCAGGCAAAGAACGACGAACGCAGCCGTAAGTCCGAATTAGGCGCCGCTGAATCCGAGCTTAAGCGTGCGGCTTCTAGTGACGACAACACTATGGCAACTGCTCGTCTTGAACAAGTTCAGGCTGCCTATGACGAAGCTTGCAGGCGCAGTGAATCTGCCAAGGAAGCACTGGACGAAGCTCAGCGGGCCTATGACGATGCAATTTCTCAGGTCGAGCAGGCTGAAGCACCGCTCGAGCATGCAATCGAGGATTTCGAAAAGCAGTCTGAAGAGCTGAAGGAAAGCATCAATCGTTTGGGCGACGATATTTCTATCGCGCGCAAACGCCGTCAGTATTGCGACACGGTGTATCAGTATCCCGAGGAAACAGAAAAGCTGCGCCAAAACGTACGCGACGACGAGCAAAGGATGCTTCAACTTGATGCCGAGGCCGACGACTTGCGCGAACGCTTGTCGCAAAGCAAGCAGCAGTCGAAGAAGGCCAAGATTGCAATCGGCATTCTTATCGTGCTGATTATCGCCATTATCATTGCCTTCGTGGTGGTCATGAACCGATAAGCTTTGGTGATAAGTAGTATTTGTAAGGGCGAGCTTCGGCTCGCCCTTTTAGTTATAGTGTTGATAGGAGACCTAAGGGTTGGTCCCATAGGTTGTGTGTGAGCTCATTTTAGCGGAGGCTTGCTTGATAGAGCGTTTAACAGATTTGTCAGATCGCAGGTTGCGGCCGTATTCCGGTATGACTGATGGCCAGCTGAAGCGCGGTGAGGGCTTCCGTCGCGATAACCCGCAAGGCTTGTTTATTGGCGAGTCTGCGCGTGTTATCGAGCGCGCGCTTGATGCTGGTATTCGTCCCAAATCGCTGCTGGTTGACGACCGCTGGCTTGAGCATGACCGCGACATTGTTGAGCGCATCGAAGCAACATACCCCGAAACACCTTTATTCTTAGTAAGCGCCGAGCAGCATCACGAACTAACTGGCTACGAGGTTGTCCGCGGTGCGCTTGCCTGTTTCGAGCGGCCTGAGCCGCGTAGCGTGGCGGATGTGCTGCAAGGCGCGCATCGCGTTGCGATCTTGGAAGACATTACCAACTACGCCAATATGGGTGCCATTTTC
>JAZQRZ010000091.1:0-3418 GCA_045629845.1 Eggerthellaceae bacterium
GCAGCTTCTTGCATCTTAAGAATTTCATCCTGCAAGACAGCGCGCGTAAAAGCATCAAGAGCCGAGAGTGGTTCGTCAAAGCAGATAAGGCCTGGATTCATAACAAAGGCGCGTGCTAATCCACACCGCGAAGCCATACCACCCGAGATCTGAGACGGATATGACTTTTCAAACCCTTGCAGTCCCATCATTTGAATAAGACGCGGAATCTTATAGCACTCTTCTTTGTAACGACCTGTTGCGCGCAAACCAAATGCAATGTTTTCTTCAACTGTTAGCCATTCAAAAAGATTTGCATTCTGAAAAACCATCGAGCGCTGCGCATCGGGGCCTTTAATAGGCTTCCCATCAAATTCAAGAGTTCCTGCCAAAGGCTCATCAAGACCTACCACCAAACGCAAGAAAGTTGATTTACCACAGCCCGATGGCCCAATGATGCCAACTATTTCATCGCCCTTTACGCTCAGCGAAAAATCTTCGATAGCGCGAACTTCGTTGTCACTATCGTCAAGAAATGTCTGCACGATTCCCTGAGCGGTTAAGGTGTGCGCTTCACCGCGCGTAAACAGCGGCAAATCAGGACGCGGATCGATGTGATGATGACATGCCACGTTACCACCTCACCGTAGATTGCTGCCACTTCATCACGTGGTCGCGAATCTTAAATAAGATATTGATTAGCGTATAGAAAATGATGATAAACAAACCCACAGTCGCGAATACCTTATAGTATTCGCCCCACGAATCCGCCCAGTTGATATACCAACCCAAACCAGCTTTGACACCCAACTCTTCTGAAATGATGAGTGCACCAAAGCTGGATGACAAGCCCATAAACAGCGCGTCAAAGATATTCGGCACAGCTGCAGGTAAGGCCACATGAAACAGAATATATGGCTCAGAAGCACCCATCACACGCGCGGCGTCAATCTTGCGCGTATCGGTGGCACGGATTGCTGAAGACATCATAAGCGCAAGTGGGAACCAGATGGCAACTGCAATTAACAATACGCCCGCCAAATGCGCAGTTGGCATGAGAACCACCGCAATAGGCAACCATGCTGCGGAAGGCACAGGACCAATAATCTTCAGCGCTGGAGCAAACCAGTAGTTAGCAATCTTTGACCAGCCCATAAACAGACCGGTAAGAAATCCGCTAATCAAGCCCCAAAACACACCTTCGCCCAGCAAAAGCATAGAAGCGCAGAAGTTTTCGATGTACTTCTCGTAATTGTTGGGAATTGCCATAAGAATTCGATCAGGGCTTGGCGCGAAGGGCAGCAACAAATACCCCGTCTTCAAGGTAAGAATGTCAAGCAACTCGAGCAACAAAAAGACGGCCGTAAACAGATACGACCAATGAACCAGCTTGTTGCGCAGTGAAGGAACAAACCACGCCACAATCATGAAGACAGCATAGATTGATGGCATGATGATAAGAAATGCTGGATAGAAAGACTCTTGATACCCTTCAGGATACACATTGGGCAAGCTCATAGTGATGCCATACGCAACAGCTGCCGCTGCTATTGGCAGCAGCATCTTTAGTGCTTCAAAAGGCGTAGTAAGACGACGCTGCTTTACCACACGCGTGTGCTGACCTACGCCCTTTTCTTCCTGCTCGGAATCAAGAGGCTTATTTGACTTTTCAATGTCGTCGCCGTTTACCATTCCATCTTCCCTATTCCACCAAAAGAAGAGTTTTCTACGACTTAGTCAAACCAACCCTGCGAAGGCCCTTGGCGAACCGTCCAGCCACCAGCTTGGAACATCTTCTTCTGATGTTCGATTGCAGCACCGCGTCCACCATGTTCGGTGCGTTCCACGGTATCGCGCGGATTCGTGCCAACTTCAGCCCAAGCCAGATTTGCGCCCGCAGCAGCCGTCATCGCAGTATTAGCCGAGCAGTTCAGCTTGTAATCAAGGCCGACAGCCAAGCGATAAATTGCCACCATATTTGCATTTGCCACATCAGTAATCATGCCGCGATCAGCAATCTTGGTACCCGGCACAGAAATTCGACGACCAACGCCAGCCGTCATCGGATTGGTGCTAATGCAACGGAACGTAGCTTCGGTAAGTTCTTCAGGAGTATGCTCGGGACCAACAGGCTCGACACAGGTGGAAAGCTTCAAGCCAGCTTCGCGCATGTATTCAAACGTCTGAAAACGATTTTCAACAGGGATAGTAGTATCTACGCCTTCGCGCATACGAACAGCGTGATAAGCACCCTGCGCACCTGCTGCCTTCAGACGTTTAGCACGTTCGAGTGTCATGTCTTCGGTATTCACCAGAAGCGGCATATCGGCAGGAATAACTTCGCGCACCGAACCAACCATATCTTCAAGCTTTTCGAACTTGTAGCTTGCCGTGGTCAGCATAAGAATAAGGTTGGCACCTTCTTCGACGTAAAGCTTGGCGTATTCCAAGACATCTTCCTTGGATACCTCATACACGCCCTTACGTACATCGTTGACGCGCGCAAATGAACAAAACAGACAGTCCTTCGGGCATGTTGTAGCATTCAAGCCAATCTGTGCATGGATTTCAGCAATACCATCGGTTGCCTGCATCGAAAGCTCTTGACCGGCCCAGCGAATATAGGCAGCTTCCTTGCTTGTTTCAGGCACGGAATACAGCTCGAGTGTTTCCGCTTCGGTAAGACCCTTACCCTCGAGCGCCTTTTCGACAATCTCATAAATTCGGCTATCAAACACCTGCATGGCGGATTCCTCTCTCTTTTTCAGAACAAAACCAAGGCCACCAACCTTGGAACTCTTTCGCCTTTACTACTAAATCGAACGCTTGGGTAGTTCGATGGCATCAGGATTAGATTTCGCAATCTGCACGATTCCAATAATGACTGACACCGCACACAACGCCCAAACGACAGGAGCAGTGACGTTACACATCATTTCTGCTTTCGCACACGTACCAATCGCAAACGGTGTAGGCATACACGCTGCAATAGCAGCTACGGCAATATACACAATCGCCATTGCTCGACGACCAGAATGATCCTTGCAGGTAATTGCCATAAGCGCAACAACAACACCAATGATTGGAATGAATGTATCAGCAATAAAAGTCCAGTGGCATTTCATGGGCACGCTATTGCCATTCGCAAGCTCGAGCATTCCAGAACACCCGCCCATAACAGCAGATACGACAGAAATTGCCGCCATAATGACGGCTCCTATTACACACATGATTACCCATGCGGTTTTATTCACAACCCTCTCCCTTTCAAAAACGCCCTCGTAGGTTTTCACGCAAGAAACTTGTCTGGTTCAGATAGAACATCGACCAAGACTTCACGCTGGTAAAACCGTGCGACTTAATTCACTATAAGACATTATCATATAATAGGTCGTATCAAGCTTGAATTACGAAAGAAACAAGCAATGCATAGCGTTTT
>JAZQRZ010000092.1:0-10900 GCA_045629845.1 Eggerthellaceae bacterium
CCGAAAGATTTGCCAGTCTTTTTGGTTGCAGGCGATGGTGATCCCGTGGGAGATATGGGCGAAGGTGTGAAAGCAGCTGCCCAGCTGTTACGTGATGCAGGTGTAAAGACCGTAGACTGTAAGATTTACGAAGGCATGCGCCACGAGATTCACAACGAGATTGCCAAAGAGCAGGTTTACGACGACATAGCAAGCTGGATTGAAAATCACATTGCGGAAGAGGCATAGGATGGGTAAGTACATCATTGCGCTTGATGAAGGCACAACGTCAGCTCGTTCTGTTCTTATCGACAATCAGGGCAAGATAGTTGGCGTTGCTCAGCGTGAATTCGAGCAGCATTACCCACATCCTGGTTGGGTAGAACACGATCCGCAGGAAATCTTATCCGCGCAGTTGGGCACTATGACCGAATTGCTGGTTGCTCATAACCTTGATGCAGATGAAATTGATTCCATAGGCATAACCAATCAGCGTGAAACTACGGTCGTATGGAATCTTGAAACGGGCGAGCCTCTGTTCAACGCCATTGTGTGGCAATGTCGTCGAACGGCTAGCATTGTGGATGCGCTTTGCGGTGACCCCGATATTGCCCAGACCGTTACGGCAAAAACGGGCCTTATCCCCGACGCGTATTTTTCTGCCAGCAAAATCAAGTGGATTCTTGATCATGTCGAAGGTGCTCGAGAACTTGCCGAAGCAGGCAAGCTGGCTTTTGGCACGATTGACACGTGGCTTATTTGGACGTTGACCGACGGCGCTGTTCATGCAACTGATCCAACCAATGCCAGCCGTACCATGCTTTTCAACATTCATACGATGGAATGGGATGAATGGCTTTGCGATTTGTTTGATGTTCCAATGAGCATGCTTCCCGAAGTACGCCCTTCATCGGGTGATTTTGGTTGTACGGCACGCGATGGCATAGCAGATGGCATTCCTATTCGTGGTGTAGCGGGCGACCAGCAAAGTGCTTTGTTCGGCCAGTGCTGCTTCGAGCCAGGCCAAGCAAAAAATACCTACGGCACGGGCTGTTTCTTGCTCATGAATACAGGTGGCGATGCTCCTTTATCGAAAAACGGCCTTGTTACCACGGTGGCGGCCAGTGCTCCAGGCTCGGGTCCTGAATATGCCATTGAAGGCAGCGTGTTTATGGGCGGCGCCCTTATTCAGTGGATTCGAGATGGATTAGGGCTCATTCAAGATGCCGCTGAATCCGAGGCTATTGCTCAAAGCGTTGATAGCTGCGATGGTGTTTACATCGTGCCCGCGTTTACCGGTCTTGGTGCGCCGTACTGGGATTCTGACGCACGTGGTGCCATTTATGGCCTGACACGTGGCACAACAACAGCGCATATTGTTCGCGCAGCTTTGGAGGCACTGGCGTATCAGGTTTATGACCTGGTAAGCGCTATGGAAGTTGATGCAGGTATGCCGTTGAAGGTTCTCAATGTCGATGGTGGTGCTTCGGCTAACAACTTCCTTATGCAGTTCCAAAGCGATATTTTGGCTAAACCGTTGCGTCGTCCTGAAAATGTCGAAACCACCGCTTTAGGCGCAGCGTATCTTGCAGGCCTTTCATCAGGCTTTTGGGGCTCACTTGATGACCTGCGTGCTTTGCGTGCAAGCGATGCAACGTATTTGCCTGACGAAAATAACGAGCGCTTAGCTGCTCGCCTTGCGGGTTGGAAGGAAGCTGTTGCTCGTACCAAAACCATGTAGTGCGATAGGGACTAAGCATTTTGTCGCATGTTTAATCTCTGGCAAGTTCGTGAATAAGGAAACGCCACTTCGCAGATAGGGGAGTGGCGTTTTACTATGTGCAGGTGCAAAATCAAAGGGGGATTTCATGAAAATTGCTATTGCAAGCGACCATGCTGGCTTCGAAGAGAAGCAGCTGCTCGTTGGCTATCTCCAGGAACTCGGTCACGAAGTGGTGGATTGTGGTCCCAGCAACGATGATCGCGTCGACTATCCTGACTTTGCTGTGCTGGTTGCACGTGAAGTTGTAGACGGAAAGGTCGATCGTGGCGTGCTCGTATGTGGCACGGGCATCGGAATGGCTGTTGCTGCAAACAAGGTACATGGCATTCGCGCTGCCAACGTTACCAGCCCCGAGTTTGCTGCTCTTGCGCGCGAACACAATGACGCAAACATCGTTACGGTGTCAGGTCGCTTTGTTACCGACGAAGTTAACCGCGCCATTGTGAAGACGTTCCTCGAAACTGAATTCGCGGGTGGACGTCATACTGGTCGTGTTGAAAAAATAATGGCAATAGAAAAGTAAGTAGGAGTAATCATGACGTTTAATCCGATTCCGCATGTTGCGGCCCAGGATCCCGAGGTCGCTGATGTCTTGCGTGCCGAGCTTTCGCGCGAGCGCAACACTATCGAACTCATTGCATCCGAAAACATTGTTAGCCCTGCTGTTATGGAAGCAATGGGCTCGGTGCTTACTAATAAGTATGCAGAAGGTTATCCGGGACGCCGTTTCTATGGTGGCTGCGAAAAGGTCGACATTCTTGAAGACATTGCAATCGATCGTGCAAAGCGTTTGTTTAACGTAGAGTTCGCTAACGTTCAGCCTCATTCTGGTGCACAGGCAAACTATGCTGCTTATGCAGCTATCATCAAGCCGGGCGATACAATTCTTGGCATGAAGCTCGATAACGGCGGTCATCTGACGCATGGTTCGCCTGCAAATTTCTCTGGCAAGCTGTATAACGTTGAAGCTTATGGTGTAGGCGAAGACGAACGTATCGACTACGACGCCATTCTGACTCAGGCAAAGGAATGCCGTCCGCAGGTTATTGTTGCTGGCGCATCGGCTTATCCGCGCGTTATCGACTTCGAGCGCTTTGCAGAAATCGCTCACGAAGTTGGCGCCTACCTCATGGTCGACATGGCTCACATTGCGGGTCTGGTGGCTACGGGTGCACATCCCAGCCCCTTGCCTCATGCTGATATTGTTACTACCACCACGCACAAGACTCTTCGTGGTCCGCGTGGCGGCCTGATTCTTACGAACAACGAAGAACTGGCCAAGAAGATCAACAGTGCTGTGTTCCCTGGTACTCAGGGCGGCCCGCTTATGCACGTCATCGCTGGCAAGGCTGTGGCTTTCGGCGAAGCGCTTGGTCGCGACTATGTTGAATATATCGATAAGTTGGTTGCTAACTGTGCCACTATGGCTGATGCAATTGCAGAAGGTGGCCTGCGTTTGGTTTCGGGCGGCACCGACAATCATCTGTGCCTGGTCGATTTGACGCCTGCAGATGCAACGGGTCGCGATACCGAAGTCATGCTGGAAACGGTTGGTCTTACGGTAAACAAGAACACCATTCCAAACGAAACGCGCAGCCCCTTCGTAACAAGTGGCATCCGCGTGGGTACCGCCGCTGCTACAACGCGCGGTCTTACTAATGACGAGTTCCGTGTTGTTGGTCAGTCCATCGCTGAAGCTGTCTTCAACGCAAATGACGAGACAGCACTTGCTGCTATTAAGGCTCGTATCCAGAAGATTATTGACGCTCATCCGCTTTATCCGGAATTGGAGTACTAAACATGGCAGACACACGCCCGTCTTGGGACGCATACTTTTCAAAGCTTGCAAAAGAGGTATCGACTCGCACGACTTGTGTTCGTCGTGCGGTTGGTGCTGTCATTGTGAAGGACAACCGCATTTTGGCCACGGGCTACAACGGCGTGCCGAAAGGCATGGCGCACTGTGGCGATGCGGGTTGCCTGCGTGAAAAGCTAGGCGTTCCTTCGGGCGAGCGACAGGAAATCTGTCGCGGTCTGCATGCAGAGCAAAACGCCATTATTCAGGCGGCAAAATACGGCATCGACATCAATGGTGCAAAGATTTATATCACCACGCAACCGTGCATCACTTGCGCCAAGATGTGCATCAATGCAGGCATTACCGAAATCATCTACTCCAATCCTTATCCGGATGAGTTGTCACTCGGCATGCTTGATGAAGCAGAGATTCCGTATCGTGTGGTGGAAGCATAGATTTTTGTTCATTTTGGGTACTGTGATACGCGCGTTGTGCGGGGTCATTCGACCGTTCACCCCATATATGGACGTTTCCCCCAAATGTTAAAAGTGCCTATAAATTGTCTGCTACAATGCACTACGCTTTCGGCGAACGTATGCGCACGTGTGGCGGGAAGGGAGCGAGCAGCGACATGTTTTTCATGCTTGGGGTCATAGCAGGCCTCATCGGATTTGCACCGCTTGTCGTCTCCGCCAATCTTGCACGTCGTCACCCGTCAACAGGCACATTGTCGTTTGGCTTGTATGCTCTCGGTGGCGTTTTCGTCTCGTTGATTGTATTAATTGCTGCAGCACTGTTATGTGCCGCAGTTGCTCGTGATGAAATAGTGGGATTTATCGCGGCAGAAGGCATCGTGTTTTTGGGTGCCACCATCGTCTATGTTGTGCGTAAGAACCAAGTGTTCAAGCACAAACAGGACAAGCAGGACTAGGTTCAGGAAAGAAGTTAGGGAGGAAGCCAAAAGTGGATGCTCTTTCCGAATTCGTAAGTGAGGCCCAAGGCCTTTCAGAGCATTTCGAGCCGCAGGTTGTTTTTAGCATCGGCCCGTGGGGCGTAACACAGTACATTATCTGGCTGTTTATCGCGCTCGCTGTGGTTTTTGCTGTAGTGCTCATTGCTGGTAAGAAGCTCACGCTCGTGCCGAACAACAAGTTTGTCAACATGGTTGAATTCGGCTATCAGTTTGTTAGGCGCAACGTTGCAGAGGACGTTATCGGCCATGGTTACAAGGCCCATTTACCGTTCCTGGCAACGCTGTTCTTCTTCATTCTGATTTGTAACATCCTGGGCTTGGTTCCCGGATTCAAAACTTCGACCGGCTCCATTTCGTGCACGTGGGCACTGGCTGCTGTGTCGTTCATTTACTTTAATTACTATGGCCTGAAGACCTCGGGTCTTTTGGGTTATATGAAGTCTCTCTGCCCCAGTGGCGTTCCTGGACCAATGCGTCCCATTATTTGGTTCCTTGAATTCTTCTCGATGGTCATTCGTGTTCTTACGCTGGCCGTCCGACTTTATGGCAACATGCTGGCTGGCCACATGGTGCTTGCTGTATTCGGCATTGCAACCACGTGCTTTGTCCAGGCTGCACTGTTCTCTGGCACGATGGATCTCATCGCAGGCCTGCCTTCTATCGCATGGTTCCTGCTGCTGGTCATCATGTACGCCATGGAATGCTTGGTAGCATTCATCCAGGCGTTCGTGTTCGCCATTCTGTCGGCCTCATACATCAACATGGCCATTCACGCGCACTAAGCGCATCTGCCGAAAGGCTGCCCGCCGCAGCATATGCGGCTTTTACATTGGTGTCACAGCTGAAAGCAGCTGAGCATAGTTTGGAAATACCCCGAAACAGGTACGGGGTGAGACAAAGGAGGATGTTGTGGATATTACAATCGCGCTCGCCGCACTGAAGGTCGTCGGCTACGGCCTTGCAGCGATCGGCCCCGGCATCGGCATCGGCATTGCCACGTATGGTCTGTGTGTCGCTGCTGCTCGCCAGCCTGAGATGAAGGGTCAGCTCATGGGCTACTTCTTCATCGGTGCAGCCATGTCTGAGGCGTTGGCTCTGCTCGGCTTGGTCCTGTTCTTCATCGGCTAGATCTCTTCTGTAAGGAATATGAGATCACGAGTTACAGAATAGGAGGCAAGCGAGTTGAAATGCACGAATAAGGCAGCGAGATTGAGCGCGGTCCTCGTGGCTGCTGCTACTATCGCAATGGCTGTTCCTGCGTACGCGTTCGCTGACGAGGGCGGCGGCATTGAAGCCATCCTGCCGAAGATGAACGAGTTTGTACCCATGCTCGTAGCCTTCATCATCCTGTGGATTATCCTTGCGAAGTTCGGCTGGCCGATTTTCGACGGCATGCTCGAAAAGCGTGAGAATACCATCCACGAGGCTTTGAAGCGTTCTGAGGAAGCTCAGATTGAAGCTGAGCGTACGCTCGCTGAATATCAGCAGCAGCTGGCTGATGCTAAAGCTCAGGCAGCTCAGATCGTTGCTGAAGCCAAGGAAATGGGTGAAGCAGTTCGCGCTGACATCACCAAGCAGGCGCAGGAAGAATCGGCTGCGATGATTGAAAAGGCAAAGGTTGCCATCGAAGCTGAGAAGAAGGCCGCTATGGCTGAACTTCAGCATTCCGTTGCCGACCTGTCTGTTGACGTTGCATCGCGTCTGGTCGCTACCGACCTGAATGACGACGATCACCGCGCAATCATCGAGCGTTATATCAACGAGGCGGGCAGTTTCCATGCCAACTAATCGTCTTGTCGTTAAAGAGCAGATCGCTACGTATACGCAGCTTCTTTTTGAAGCTGTGAACAATGAAGGCGGTCAGGACGGCGTGCTCGCGGTTCGTGATCAGTTAATCACGATCGTCGCCGCTCTTCGCGGCAACGCCGATTTGGAAAGCGCACTGAAGGACCCTGGCTACACGCCCGAGCAGAAGGCACAGCTTGCACGCGGTGTCTTTTCTGACGCCAATCCCGCTCTTGTTAGTGTCTTGGCTCTTATGGCCGAGCGCGGCGAGATGGATTTACTGCCTCGCGTGTCCGAGGGTTTTGAAAAGAAGATGAGCGAAGAGCTGAACATCGCTGTGGTTGACGTTACTACAGCAGTTGAGCTCGACGATCATCTGCGTGAGCTTATCAAGCAGAAGGCAGAAGCTGGTCTGGGTAAGTCGGTAGTGCTGCAAGAGCACATCGACAAGTCCATGATTGGCGGAATCATCATGAGCACGGCTGACGAGCGTATCGACGCCAGCATCCTCTCTCAAATCGAGAAGATGCGCACCGTGCTGAAAAAGTAATGAAAGGGAGGTGAATGCTAGTGACTGAGATTACCGCACAGTCCATCGACGAGGCCCTGCGCAAGCAGCTTGAAGGGCTCGAGATGGGCGTTGACTCGCGGGAGGTCGGCACGGTCATCCAGGTCGGCGACGGTATTGCACGCGTCGGCGGTTTGAAGTCCGCTATGGCCGGCGAGCTGCTGGAATTCATCGGCGAGGGTGGCAAGACTGTTTACGGCCTCGTCCAGAACCTCGAGGAAGATGAAATCGGCGCCGTTCTCCTCGGCGATGTCACTGCAATCAAGGAAAATGACCAGGTTCGTACTACTGGTCGCATTATGGACGTGCCGTCCGGTCGTGGCCTGCTTGGCCGCGTAGTTAACCCGCTCGGCATGCCTATCGACGGCAAGGGCCCCATTGAAGCCGAAGGCCGTCGTCCTGTCGAGTTTAAGGCTCCCGGCGTTATTAGCCGTAAGCCTGTGCATGAGCCCATGCAGACTGGTATCTTGGCAATCGACGCCATGGTGCCTATCGGACGTGGCCAGCGCGAACTCATCATTGGCGACCGCCAGACTGGTAAGTCGGCTATCGCCATCGACGCCATCATTAACCAAAAGGGCCAGGACATGATCTGCATCTATGTTGCAATCGGTCAGAAGGCTTCCACGGTTGCTGGCGTTGCTGAAACACTCGAGCGTCACGGTGCAATGGAAAACACCATCATCGTGTCCGCAACTGCATCCGACTCCGCTCCGCTGCAGTACATTGCTCCTATGGCTGGTGCTGCAATGGGCGAATACTTCGTCTACACCGGCGAAGATGGTCAGCCCGCTGGCCCCGAGAATCCGGGTCGCCACGTGCTCATCATCTACGATGACCTGTCCAAGCAGGCTGTTGCATATCGTCAGATGTCGCTGACGCTGCGCCGCCCGCCCGGACGCGAAGCTTATCCTGGCGACATCTTCTATCTGCACTCCCGCTTGCTGGAACGTGCTGTGAAGATGAACGACGAATATGGCCGCGGTTCCATGACGGCTCTGCCGATCATCGAAACCCAGGCTGGCGACGTGTCCGCCTATATTCCGACGAACGTAATTTCGATTACCGACGGTCAGATCTTCCTGTCTACCGACCTGTTCTTCCAGGGCCAGCACCCGGCTGTTAACGTCGGTCTGTCGGTGTGCCGCGTTGGTGGCTCGGCTCAGACCAAGGCCGTGAAGTCCGTCGCAGGCACCCTGCGTCTTGACCTGGCTGCTTATCGTGAACTGCAGGCATTTACGCAGTTCGGCAGTGACCTGGACAAGGCTACGCAGGATCAGCTGAATCGTGGTGCTCACATGACCGAGCTCCTGAAGCAGGGCCGCTACGTGCCCATGCCCTTCGAGGAAGAGGCCGTGTCGGTGTTCGCAGGTTCCAAGGGCTACCTCGACGACATTCCTGTCGCCGATACCGTCCGCTTCCGTGACGAACTGCGTGCATATCTGCGCGCCAGCAAGCCGGAAATCCTGAAGAGCATTCATGACGAGCAGAAGTTCACTGACGAGACCACGGACGCGCTTGTCCAGGCTATTGAAGCCTTCAAGCAGCAGTTCGCACCGTCGGCGTAAGGTAGGGAACCATGCCTAACCTTCACGACATAGAACGACGCATCAACTCCGTCACGTCGACGAAGCAGATTACGCGTACCATGGAAATGGTCGCAGCGGCAAAGATTCGCCGTGCGTCGGTCCGTATGGAGGATTCGCTTCCGTGGGCAGCGGCATTGTCCGATATGCTCGTGTCCACGTCTGCGTATTCTCGCATCAAGGACGACCCTCTGCTGAACCCGCATGACGAGCTGAAGCACAGCGTCATTGTCGTCGTGTCGTCCGATCGCGGTTTGGCCGGTGGCTTTAACAGCAACGTTTTGCGCGCTGCTGAAAAGCTCATGAAGGAAAAGGAAGCACAGGGTATTAAGGTCAGCATCATTGCCTGTGGCAAGAAGGCCTGTGGCTACTTCGAATATCGTGGCATTAAGCCCGTCGTTGAAGTCAAGGACCGCTCCGCTGACCCAACCTATGCTGAAGCTTCTGAAATTGCCGAATATGTCCGTAAGGGCTACCTCGCCAACGAAATCGACGAAGTGCTCATCGTGTTCAATCATATGGTGAATGCCGGTGAACAGCGACTGGTTACCAAGACCACGCTGCCAATTCCGCGCGAAAGCTTTGTGCACCAGATGGAACTCAAGAAGTTCGAAAAAGACCTGTATTTCGACTTCCGTGAGCACATCGACGACAAGTACGAGGGCGTTATCGAATTCGAGCCCGACACGCGTCACTGCCTGATTTACTTGGAAGCGGCATATCTGCGTACCGACGTGTACTTCGCGTTGGTCGACTCCGCCGCAGCCGAGCAAGGCGCACGTCGTACGGCTATGAAGTCGGCTACGGACAACGCAACCGAGATGATCGCGACGCTTACCAGAATTTATAACCGTGAACGTCAAGGCGCCATCACGACAGAGATCTCCGAGATCGTCGGCGGCGCAGCGGCTTTGGAGGAATAAATGAGTCAGACACTGTTTACAAGAGAGGAGCTCGAGGCCAGCAAGGGCGCGGTCGGACGTATTGTTCGTATCGTCGGCCCCGTCGTTGACGTGGAATTCCCGGCGGATCAGATTCCTGCAATCTACAACGCCCTTACCGTCGACGCCAAGACTCAGGCCGGCGACATCCACCTCGTGTTAGAGGTGGAAACGCACCTGCCTGGCAACCTCGTTCGCTCCGTTTCCATGAGCTCCACCGACGGCCTGGTCCGCGGTCTGGATGTTCAGGACACGGGTCATCCCATCATGATGCCCGTTGGCCCCACCACGCTGGGCCGCATTTGGAACGTCGTTGGCGAGCCTGTTGACGAAAAGCCTCTGCCTGATGATCTGGAAGGCTTCATGCCCATCCATCGTCCGGCTCCGGAATACGATGAGCTCACCACTACGACTGAAATCTTCGAGACTGGCATCAAGGCTATCGACCTGATCGAGCCGTTCGTTCGCGGCGGTAAGACGGGCCTGTTCGGTGGTGCTGGCGTTGGTAAGACCGTTATTATTCAGGAACTCATCAACAACCTCGCCCAAGAGCACGGCGGCACGTCGGTGTTCACGGGCGTAGGCGGGCGCACCCGTGAGGGTACGGACCTGTTCCTCGAGATGAGCGAGTCTGGCGTTATCAACAAGACCTGCCTTGTGTATGGTCAGATGAACGAGCCTCCCGGAGCACGTCTGCGCGTCGGTCTGGCTGGTCTGACCGAAGCCGAGTACTTCCGTGATCAGGGTCAGGACGTTCTTCTGTTTATCGACAACGTCTTCCGCTTCACCCAGGCGGGTTCCGAGGTATCGGCTCTGCTTGGTCGTATGCCTTCCGCAGTAGGCTACCAGCCTACGTTGGCAACCGAAATGGGCGACATGCAGGAACGCATTACGTCTACCGCAACGGGTTCTATTACGTCGGTGCAGGCAGTTTACGTGCCCGCTGACGACCTTACCGACCCCGCACCGGCTACGACGTTTACGCACCTTGATGCTCGTACCGTTCTTTCGCGTTCGATCGCCGAGCTGGGTATTTACCCGGCAGTCGACCCGCTGGAATCTTCTTCCCGCGCACTCGACCCACAGATCGTTGGCGACGAGCACTATCGCGTAGCTGTTGGTATCCAGGAGCTTCTGCAGAACTACAAGGACCTGCAGGACATCATCGCAATTCTGGGTATGGACGAACTTTCTGAAGACCAGAAGCTCATCGTTAACCGCGCACGTAAGGCACAGCAGTTCTTCGGCCAGTGCTTCCACGTCGCAGAGCAGTTTACTGGTCTGCCGGGTAAGTACGTTAAGCTCGAAGATACGATTCGCTCCTTTGCCGCCATTCTCGATGGTGAATGCGACGAGATTCCCGAGCAATGCTTCCGCATGAAGGGGTCCATCGAAGACGTGTACGCTGCTTACAACGAATTGCAGGGTGAATAGCAATGGCATATCAAGGAGCATATCGCTGTGCGGTCCTCACGCCGACGCGCGAG
>JAZQRZ010000093.1:0-23604 GCA_045629845.1 Eggerthellaceae bacterium
ATCCTTAAGCGGAACATCCTTAGGTTCGTCGGCAGAAATCAGCAGGTACACACCGTTATTTGCACCGCCCTTTTGCAACTGCCCCGTTGAATGCATGTAGCGCGGACCAATTTCAAGACAGGCCATAACCTGGCAGCGACGCGCAACTTCACGACGAATGCGCCCCAGCGCTTCACGGCGGCCTTCACCATCGAAAGGCAAGAACGCGTTCATGGCAAAGTAATCACCAGGCTGAACCGATGCAAACAGCTTGCGCAAAGCAGTCTTAACGTCGGCAGAATCGGCACAGCAATTAGATACACGCATCTCAACTTCACCCAACGAAGAATGGGCATCACAGAAATCAGGCTGAGGCAAACCCGCATCCAAAATATCAAGGACCTTTGCCTTTACCGATGCAACATCAGGCTGATCGAAGGGGCTGACCTGCATAAGGTAACCCAACATAGCCGTTGCATATTCCCAAATAACAAACTGTTCGGCCAAGTCTTCGGTGTCTTCAACCGTAAAGCCATAGAACGGAATGGCAGTATCAATGCAGCTGATACCGCGTTCGAAATCATCAGCTTCGTCCCAGGTGTACACCGCAGCACTACAAGCAACTACAGCGCGATCGCCCAAGTCTTTAGAAAGCAACAGCGGTTCAACTTCTACCTGAGGCAAAATACCCACGCCGTCTTTTCCGACACTTTCAGCAATAAGCTGTTCAATCCACAGACCTAACGCACGTGCACGACGAGGTGACACAAATGCAAACTTATCGCGACCTGCGCGCCAGTTTTCATACAAGAACGTAGCAAGACCAATTGCCGGGTTTTCTTCATTGTCCTGGCTGCACGCTTTTTCAGCCTGAAGGCCACGAGCCATAAGTTCGTCAACGTCAACGCCTGCGACCGCTGCAGGGAACAAGCCAAAAACAGAAAGCGCCGAGAAGCGACCACCAACCGTAGGTTCACCAAGCAAGATGCCGCCCCAACCTTCCGCTTCTGCCTGAGCAGCCAATGCAGAACCAGGGTCAGTAATAGCCACAAAATGACGTGGCAGCTCTTCAGGTGTTAGCTCATCAGCGAAGGCCATGCGCAAAGCGCAGAACAGCGAGCGCATTTCCAACGTGCCACCGCTCTTGGATGAAACGATAACCAGCGTGGTCTTCGGATCAACCTCGGCCAGCATTTTGCGCAAACGCACTGGAGAGTCAGAATCAAGAACGCGGAACTTAATATTGGAATCCGCCTTGTTGAACTTCGTCATGGTCATGGATGCCTGCGTAGAACCACCCTGACCAATAAGAATGACGCTTTCGAGCCCTGCATCAGTAAACTTCTTGGCAAGCTGCTTTATCTCGGAAAGAGGACACGGCGGATTGCTGGCCAAATCGGCCCATCCCATAAAGCCCTTCGAGTATTCACATGCCTCATCGGAAAAAGAGTAAAGCGTAGCGTCCTTCGCATGAATGCGACTTGCTACACGATTATCAATCAGTTGCTGAACAACAGGATTCGAATCGGTCATAGTTGTCCTTTCTTAATACCTCTGCTGAATAACCTTACCAGGAATTTAGGCAAGAACAGAAGCAAGTTCGCGTACGGCAGCACGACTTTCATCAGTTAGTGCACTTTTTATCGTAACGACAGGCTCGACAAATTCAATGTCTTTGCATGCTTCAATCTTTGCTCGCATAGCTTTAGCTGCAGTTGGAGCCCATGTGCCGTTTTCCATAAAGGCCACGCGGCGATTCTGGAAAGCATGATCAGCAAGATGATCAATGAATTCTTTCATAAAGGGGAACATGTCTCCGTTATACGTAGTACTAACCAAAACCAACGTGCCATAACGAAACGCATCTTCCACAGCTTCCGCCATGTCATCACGCGCCAAATCAGAAACAGCCACCTTGGGACAGCCCGCACTTTCAAGTTCACGCGCCAACAGTTCGACTGCTTCCTTTGTGTGGCCATATACCGAGCAATACGCGATTGCTACGCCTTCGCTTTCTGGCTCGTAGGCAGCCCAGGTTTTGTAAAGTCCCATATAGTAATCAAGGTTTTCAGCAAGAACAGGTCCGTGCAGCGGGCAAATTGTTTGAATATCAAAAGCAGCCAACTTGTTCAAAACAGCCGAAACCTGCTTGCCAAACTTCCCCACAATGCCAAAGTAATAACGACGTGCCTCGCAAGCCCAGTCTTCTTCAACATCAAGAGCGCCGAACTTTCCAAAAGCATCAGCAGAGAAAAGAACATTGTCGGCTTCATCATAGGTAAACATTACTTCAGGCCAATGCACCATGGGAGCCGCAATGAAACGCAAAGTACGCCCACCAAGCTGCAGTTCGTCGCCGTCTTTTACAACAATGGTGCGACCTTCGTAATCCGCATCGTAAAAGCCCTTAAGCATGTCAAAGGCCTTTGCAGTGGCCACCATCTTTGCCTGAGGATAGGCATCCATGAAGCGTACGATATTGGCTGAATGATCGGGCTCCATGTGCTGCACGATAAGGAAATCCGGTGCCTTGCCGTCCAATGCACCAGCCACCTTGCCCAGCCATTCACTTCCGAAATTGCCATCAACAGAATCCATGACGGCAGCTTTTGGCTCGGCGCCAGATACATCACGAATGACATAGGAGTTGTAAGCCATGCCATTTGGAACAACATACTGACCTTCGAAAAGATCAAGTTCGTGGTCATTTACGCCGACATAAGTAATTGAATCCGTAACCTTCATGTCAGTCCTCTCTGCTCACGCAGCCTTTCCAGGCGGCACTGCCACGTTTTTGGTTAAGCCCTATTCGCAAATGTGAGACATACCTTGCGCCAACATGGTATACACATGGTCGTCCGCAAGCGAATACAACACGTTTTTACCATCGCGCTGGAATTTAACAAGGCGCGAAGCTTTCAGAATACGAAGCTGATGAGATACGGCACTTTGCGTGGCACCAATTGCTTCCGCGATATCTGCAACGCACAGTTCACCAGGCATAAGGGAATACAGAATCTTGATACGCGTTGTATCAGAAAAGACTTTGAACAGGTCTGCTAAATCGTAAAGAATCTCTTCGTCAGGCATGCCTTCTTCGACGCAAGCCTTGGCATTAGTAATAACGTCGCATGTGTCTGACATAATGCGCCACCCTTTCGAAAAAGGAGTCATCTTTCTTGCAAGAAACAAGCCTTGTTGTCCCTGTGCTGGAACATTCAAGCACCTTTTTCATCCTACGGGAGCTACCCTGCTTGTCAAGCGCGATTTCCGCTTGTTTTACAACGCGCTTTCGCCGATAATGAGCATAATTGAATAGCACGTTATCCATGAACAACACAGAGTAGAAACGCAGAATTATGGGTAAAAGTCTCAGAAAACTAAACCGCCTTGAATTGCTTGAGCTTATGGTGCAGCTTTCTCAGGAAAACGACACCCTGGCCGCAGAAAATGATCAGCTTAAGCGCGCCTTAGCAGCAAAGCCTCAAATGCCGCGCGCGACCAAGGTGGGCTCACTTGCAGAATACGCCCTTCAAGCCAACGGCTACTTCGAATCTGCTCAACACGCCGCCGATGATTACTTGCGCGAAATCAAACGCATGCGCGACCAAATTGCTGCTCGAGCTGCCGCTGAAGGCATCGACCCTAAGGCCGCCGTTCAAGTACCCCAAGTTCCTGCTCAAGCAAGCGAAACTGCTATTCGTGACGCGCAGGCGCAGGCACGCGCTATCGTAAAGCGTGCTAATTCTCAGGCCGAATCAATCATTGCCAACGCAAAGGCTAAATCTGAAGCCATTATTGCTGATGCTAACCGTCAATCACGCACGGTTATTTCGCGTGCAAATCGTCAGGCTGATGCCGTAATCAGTGCAGCACACAAAGATGCAGGGCGTCAAAACACCAAGACAAGCAACCCTGCTCTTTCAGCGCCTATTCGAGGTCGCCATATTCGCAAAGCTGCTGAAGGGGCTTAATCGTGAGGCCTGATTCGTATACAACCATGGAATACCGTGAAGAGCTCGAACGTACTCGAGCCGCACGTCAGCGTACCGCTGTTATTGTTACTGTCGTTGTCATCATTGTTCTGGTTGCACTTGTTTGCTTCTTCCTTAACCTTATACCCTTTTTCCCATTCGCGTTCTAACTAAGCGCCTCAGGCTTTCTTCCACACTCTGAATGATGAAACGATGAATTCGTCGTTACACTTGGCATACAGTAAAACAGTGTGAGACATTTCCTTTCCCTGTCGCGGTATCACTCTTTTAGGAATAACTAACGAGAGGTGTACCGATGACTGAACAAGAAGCGGTTAAAGAATCCGCTTGGGGTTACGTACAAAACAAAACTCGCACCTTGGTAGCAGCCGCAACGTCCGCAACTCAACGCCTAAGCGCGTCTGTTCGCGCGCTTCCGAATATAGGCGTCTGGGTAAGCCAGCTTTTCTTTGTTTGCATCCTTGCGGGCGCACTTGCCTACGCATTCATAACTGCGCCAGCAGACTTTGCTTACGACTTCAGCCTCATTCATGGCATGCTAACCGCTGCACTTTCAGCGGTTACGCTGTGGTTGTTTTTCAAAAAAGCAGCATTTGCACGCGCGTTTGGCATCTGCACTGCCTTAGCAATTATTGCTATGTCAGCCAGCGACATGTTCTTGCTTGGCGCTTTTTCCGTCGTCAGTAGCCGTCTAAGCATGGGTGCCACTATTAGTCTTCTTTCTGTCGAATATGCAGGCGCTCTTTTCGTTGTCCTTTATCTTGCTTTCTCTAAACATGCAAAACAGGTCTTAAGCGCTCCTCTTGATATGCAACCAATTGCCCGTTCGGGATACAGCTTTGATGCCCCTTTAAAGCAGCGCATACGAACCTGGGTATTCTGGCGCGACATCATGATGTACTTCATTGTGTTTTCATTCATGGGACATTGGGCAGAAATGCTGTTCTGCTACAACATTCACCTGGGCGTATTCATGGGTGATGTTGATTTTAGCGAAGTCATGCTGTGGCATCAGTGGCTGTTCCCCTACTGCGCTGAAGGTGTAGCAGTTGTACTTATCGCTGTGCTTCTGACGCCCATCAAACAAGCACTACTTAAGCGCTTTAACGGACGTCTTATCCCAGCCTTACTGCTGAGCATTTTGATTACCGCAGCAGTTTGCACCACCATCGACTTTACCTGCGGCATGATTTGCAATCAGAACTACGAAGTGTGGGACTATCGCGCGTTGCCATTTAACTTCATGGGGCAAGTTTGCTTGCAGAACTCTACGGTATACACGATTGCCGCCACGCTTATCCTGTGGGTGTTTTATCCCCTGATGGATCGTGGCCTGCGTCGCATGCCACGCTGCGCATCCGACATGCTCTTCTTCGCGCTTCTTGGCATCTATGCCTTTAGCGCCCTCCTGCACTTCATGTACGTTGGAGACATTGGCCTTGTCGTCGGTGCTTTCGAAATGTAGCAAAGCAATAAAAAGGTGGAAAAGGGGCTAACCCTTTTCCACCTTTAAATGCCTATTGGCTAAACGCTTATTCCTCAGGCTTGTCTTCGGGAAGAACAACAAGCAGGTCAGGCGTTGTAGGAGCAGAAGGATCTGCACCGCTTGGCGTAACCTGCGTAGGTACAGAAGAAGCACCCGCGTAAGTAAAGCCCGAAAGCTGACCGGGCTGAGCAGCAGCCGGCTCTTCAGCAGTAGTCGTCGCTTCTTCAGCAACTGTCGTTTCTTCAGCAGAAGCCTCAGCGTCGAAAGCTTCTTCGGTACCAGTTTGCTCTGCAAACGAATCTTCTGCAGTTGCTGCAGTAGGAACAACGGGAGCCATTGCGGGTGCAGCCTGAGCAGCTGGCTGAGCTTGCTGTACAGGGTTACCGTACCAATCAAGCGTCTGATTCTGCTGAGGAGCTGCAGGCGCAGAAGCCGTTGCATCAGTAGTATTTGCCGCAGGCGGAACAGGATTCATCGGAGCTGCTGCAGCAGGCGGTGCTGTTTCGAACGGCATAGGATCATCCTGGCCACGCCAGCGCGGAACGTCGAACTGCCTTGTCCAGTAACCCATCGCACGAGCAACCAGCAGCATAACGAAAGCCTGAGCAACGTAGGTCACGAACGCTAGGATAATAAAGCCGAAGAAACCCACGACGCCAGCGCCCGCGATGAACTGCAGAACCATGGCTGCAGCCTGAGCGTCGCTCATATGCTGAATCGCATTCACGTTGTAGCCACTTGCAGCCAAACCTGCGATACCCGCAAAAATAATAAGGAAGATAACGATGGTGTACAGAATGGAAAGAATAATACCGATAATAAGGCCAACCAGTAGATTCATGCCGAAGATGCGCATGATTCCGCCCGTGTCGTGGCGGAACATCTTCCACAACTTGCCAATCTGGAAACCAGCCGACAGGCGGTCATAGATGCTAATGCGCATCGAGCCAATCCAAGCGAGAATGCTAAGGAAAAAGGCGCCTACCAGACCAACGAGGTAAATCAGAAAACCAATGCCGGCCATAATCGAGCTGGCAGCTGCATGCGAATTAGCAGCAACACCCCAAAAGCCAACGCCCTGCATATTCGAGCCAATGCTCATTACAATCGACGGCACGACGGCTACGACAAAAACAAGCACCAAAATGAACCAACCACGGCGATACAACTTACCGTCTTCGTTGGCGAAAATACGCGTCGGCAAAGGCTCGTGTGTGCCCCATGCAATTTCGCGAGCCCATCCATACAAATAGCCAAACATGACAATCTGACCAAAGATGGGAATAAAGTTAAGCAGTGCCAGCAAGCACAGCTTGCCAAACCAGCCTGGCGAATTCTTAATATCGCCCCATGCTGTCTTAAAGTACTGAATCTGCTGCATAGATGCTCCTTTCATACTGGTTCGGTTGGATTATCCCTCAATCAAGAACCATAGACAAACAACGTTGCGTTTTTGACACTCAACAACGAGATAATCCAGCGGACAACCACAAGGTGCGTCATTTAGACGAGAAAACCCGCCAGCGCGTATGTTGTACTCGAGGCGGGTTCTAAACGGCTAGATGACGTACATCGTGACCGTGTGATTCTAACAATTTCGCCGACCCGAAGGTCGGCGAAATCAAAGACAAACTAGTGCGCCGCCCATTTAGAGCGGCGCATTGAATTACTTCAAGGTAACTGCAGCGCCAGCTTCTTCCAGCTTAGCCTTCATTTCCTCAGCCTTGTCCTTAGCAACGCCCTCCTGCAGGGTAGCAGGTGCGCCCTCGACAGCTTCCTTAGCTTCCTTCAGGCCCAGGCCGGTGATCTCACGGACAGCCTTGATGACAGCGATCTTGTTGTCGCCGAAGCCTTCGAGAACAACGTCGAACTCGGACTTCTCTTCAGCGCCAGCGCCACCTTCAGCGCCAGGAGCGGCAGCAACAGCCACAGCAGCCGGAGCAGCAACGCACACGCCCAACTCTTCTTCGATCATCTTGACGAGCTCGGAAGCCTCGAGCAGGGACATTTCCTTCAGTGCCTCAATAATTTCTTCTTTGGTAGCAGCCATTTTGCTGTTCCTTTCATTCGTAGGGTTTGTATCGCTACAAACTCCCTTTTCTTTCATAACAATTCGTTTCGTTCTAACTTTACGCAGCTAAGCTGCGCGTGCTGCAATTAAGCAGCCTTCTGGTCGGCAACCTGCTGGATTGCGCGAGCCAGACCACTCGGGATACCGTTGATAGAAACGGCAAGGCCACGAGCAACGCCGTTGATAGCACCGGCGATCTGAGCGAGAAGGACTTCCTTGGAAGGCAGAGAAGCAATAGCCTTGATTTCCTCGGCGCTGACGAACGTGTTGTCCATCATGCCGCCCTTCACTTCCAGCTTTTCGTTTTCCTTGGCGAATTCGGTAACTGCCTTAGCAGCAGCAGCCACGTCACCATTGCAGAACACAAATGCAGACGGGCCAGCCAGGATTTCGTCCATGTTGACCAGGTCGAGCTCTGCAAGGGCCTTCTGCATGACAGTGTTCTTGTACACCTTCATGATGGCACCAGCTTCGCGGATGGAACGACGCAGACCTTCGACTTCCTTTACGGTAAGACCGCAAGCGTCGACAACCCACACAGCGCTAACGCCTTCGAGGTCAGCCTTGATGTTTTCCATCATCTCAAGATTACGAGCATTGGGCATACGATGTGCACCCCCTTTCTTTTCAAACTCATGTTCCGCACCAGAGCGGGTCGAGCCTGAAAAGAAACGACCCCTGCGCCAAAAGACAGCAGGGGTCGCAAAAATTCATTCATATGCAACCACCTCGGCGGGCTGCGCAAACGTACTACGCATTTGAGCCATTGGCACCAGCTGTCTTCGGTAGCGGAACTGCTTACAGTTCACGCCGCGGTTAAGCAGCCTGAACATAATACCTGTTCTTGCACCTCAGCGAAAGAACTTCACAAATGAGACACTATGTGCGCGCATTCATCAAGAACTTGCTGAAGCGGCTGAAGCCGATGCATCTGCCGACGCATTACTTGCAGCGGCACTGGCAGACGCAGAACCTGCTGATGCCGCAGCAGCCGACGATGCCTCATTTAGCTTTTCTTTTACCGTAGTCGAAGTAATTTCGCTTACCGTATTGGTTGGCTCATTTTCGACGTAAGTGAAAGCAATGGTATCGCCAACTGCGTAACCCACAATCTGAATAGTGCCTGGCAATACGAAGTCGTAAATAGCATCATCGCCTTCAAGCGTTACGTAGAAGTGCGAATTACCTTCGATAACCGCCTGAGCCATGGTACGAATCGTACCATTTGCTTCACCGAACGTGCTCGACGAAGAAATATCTTCTGTCGAGATGGTGCCATTGGTAGCTAACAGCGTTTCGTAATTCTTCTGACATTCAGCCACGGTATCGCCTACCGCTACGTTTTGATAGCGCTGGATATCAATCATTGCGAACTTCTTAACCAGGCCCGCAGCATCCTTCAATGCCATAAAGTAGGTCGGCTGATTCGAAACATTAATAAGCAACGGGAAGGTTGAGGTGTAGCGCAAGTTTTGCACCTGGCCTTCAGCGGATTCCATAGCGGATGCCTCGGTAGCACCAGCAACCGCGTAGTAGTGCGATTCAGCAGTACGCTGGTCGATAAGGACAAACCCGACGATGGAATTGTCAGCCGTTGCAGACGTGACGCCAGTGTAGACCCACACATCGTCATCTTTTGCGATGTAGTTATAGCCCAACTTGCCATTGCTGCCCGGCGTGGTCTGAACAACGCCCGACTGACCAAGCCACGAGTTAAACCAGCCTTGCTGGTAACGGCCCGACCAGTTGTACTGACGAATCAGCAGATCAGCTGGGTACACACGGTCGACCCACTGCGGCACTTCATCAAGAGAAAGCTCTTGACATTCGCCCGTTGAAGCATTGCACAACACCACGTGATCGATGGTTTCGCCACCGAACAGACCAATCGTGTACTTGCGCACAGGGCAAATCCACCACGGCTGACCATCTTCGTCGATTTCAAAAGACTTCTCGTCAAAGATGTAGAACGGGTACTTAAGCTGAATATAACGATCGATATTGCGCGCAAGTGGCTCGGATGCGGTGTACTTCATGCCGTTGCCTTCGCCCAAACGCACGATTTCAGCATCCTGTGTAGTCATGTTGACCAGCGAGTATGCCGGAATACCTTCGCCACGGTTAGTAAACCACTTGAACAGGTCGGCATAACCCAGAGGACTTACACGTACAGGAGTGCCCTTGTAATTGATCTGGCTGTACAGTGAGTCAATTTCGAACTGACTGACATAATCAGGAATCGTACCCATTTCACGGTTGCCCAAAAGGATGGCCGAATCGCGATCGATAATGGGAATCTGCGAATAATTGACCTCTTGAATGTCTTCAGCAAAGGTCATGGTGTCAGTTGTTAAAACCTCGGCATACTTCTTTGCATTGCCTGGGAACAGGTCAAGCGAAGCAGCCCAGCCTACCAGACCAAGCGCCAAAACGATAACAGGGATAAACGAAAGCACCTTAAACGACTTCGCCTTCCCAGGACTAGGATCAAGTTTGCTGTCACCCGTTTTATAACGGCGCGAACGTGCACGGAAGAACAGGAACAGCGGCAACAGGATGAAGATAGTTACAAACATCCAAGTATCAACGCTGTTGATACTAATAGGCGGATGGAACCACCAATACGCACCAGCAATAATCAAAAGCGCGACGATAATGGCAATTACAATGGTGCGCTTGCTCCACGATGCCATACGGTCGCCCAATTGGCTGGCAAATTCAATGGTAGGAGGCTCGTCGCCGCCACCATTGCCACCCGCTGCACTGCGGCCGCCGCCAAATGCTGTAAAGGGAAAGCCGCTAAAGGGCATATCCGCACGACTACGCGCGCTGCCACCCGAAGCGCCTGCGCCCGCACCAGAAGCTTCCGCATCGACAACATTGTCGGCGCTCTTGGAGCCGTTTCCGCGACCTACACCAATATCGTCAACATCAACGCCCGACTGCTTTAATGCATCGAGCAGATTGTCGATTCCACTTGCCATGTTGCACCTTTCTTTTACAGCCTGCTGGCTACAGCGTCGATAAACGCTTCAGTCGTCAAAACCTTGGGGTTTTCAAGCGTAGTAATGCGAGCCAAGTCACCCGTCATTTCGCCAGCTTCAATCGTATCAATTGTTGCACGCTCTAAGCGGTTTGCAAAATCAACCAAGTCAGGCAACTCGTCCAATTCGCCACGCTTACGCATAGCACCCGTCCATGCAAAGATAGTCGCCACTGAATTTGTTGAAGTTTCTTCGCCCTTCAAGTGCTTGTAGTAATGGCGCTGAACCGTGCCATGAGCCGCTTCGTATTCGTAAACGCCTGTTGGCGACACCAGCACGCTGGTCATCATAGCCAGGCTACCAAATGCACTACTAATCATGTCACTCATGACATCACCATCGTAGTTCTTAACAGCCCAGATAAAGCCACCACGAGCCTTCATTACGCGGGCAACTGCGTCGTCGATAAGCGTGTAAAAGTATTCAATACCTGCTTC
Organism: Eggerthellaceae bacterium; assembly: GCA_045629845.1. Lineage (GTDB taxonomy): Bacteria > Actinomycetota > Coriobacteriia > Coriobacteriales > Eggerthellaceae > UBA9715. Next base: position 11,013 of record JAZQRZ010000093.1, read on the forward strand.
TTCAAAAGCCTGGGCATATTCTGCCTCGAAGATTTCAGCGAAGATATCCTTGAAGCGATGATCGTACTTCTTAGAAATGGTGTCCTTCGTTGAAAACCACAGGTCTTGCTTCGTGTCGAGAGCAAAGGTGAAGCAGCTACGAGCAAAGCTAGCAATGCTGGCATCCAGATTATGAACGCCCTGAGCTACGCCAGGACCTTCGTACTCGTGAACAAGCTCGCGAATTTCAGTGCCGTCAGCACCCGTGTAAACCAGCTCAACCTTACCAGCGCCAGGAACTTGAATCTCGACGTTCTTGTAAATATCGCCATAGGCATGACGAGCAATGGTAATAGGTGCTTCCCAATTTCGCACGACCGGCTGAATGCCCTTTACCAAGATTGGCGCACGGAAAACCGTACCGTCCAACATGGCGCGAATGGTGCCGTTAGGGCTTTTCCACATCTGCTTCAGATCGTATTCTTCAACACGTGCAGCATTAGGCGTAATAGTTGCGCACTTTACCGCAACACCCAAGCGCTTCGTTGCTTCAGCCGAATCAACCGTAACCTGGTCATCCGTCTTATCGCGCATAGCAAGGCCCAAGTCGTAGTACTCGGTTTTCAGGTCAACATACGGGCAAATAAGCTTGTCTTTGATGATTTGCCAGATGATGCGCGTCATCTCGTCGCCGTCCATTTCGACAAGCGGCGTTTTCATTTGAATTTTCTCGGTCATTACCCCTCCGTCACCAGCTGTCTTAAAACGTACTGAAGTATACCGCCATGAGCGTAGTAATCATCTTCGGTCGGCGTATCAATGCGCACGATAACGTCGAACGTGCACACGGAGCCATCGGCTTTCGCTGCTGTAACAGTCGCTGTCTTGCCTTCGCGCTTGATGGTGTATTGCTCGGAACCATCAAGGCCAAGCGATTCAGCATTTTCGCCTTCTTTGAATTGCAGTGGCAAAATGCCCATGCCAATAAGGTTAGAGCGGTGAATACGCTCGAAGCTTTCTGCGATAGCTGCGCGCACGCCAAGCAACATGGGACCCTTAGCTGCCCAGTCACGCGACGAGCCAGAGCCATACATCTTGCCCGCCACCACAATAACGGGCGTATCAGCAGCTTCATAGTTCATAGCCGCATCAAACAGCCAAGCAATTTCATTTGTCGTAAAGTCACGCGTCCAGCCGCCCTTACGCCCTTCAGCCAGCGCATTTGCCAATTTCACATTGGCAAATGTTCCGCGCATCATAACTTCATGATTACCACGACGGCTGCCATAGGTATTGAAATCAGCAGGTTGAACGTTACGTTCCATCAGGTAACGACCTGCTGGCGTTTCAGCTGCAAAGGCTCCAGCTGGCGAAATGTGGTCAGTCGTAATAAAGTCACCCAGCAAAGCCAACGCACGAGCGTCTGCGATAGGCGCTGGAGGATTAGGATTGCGACCCATACCATCGAAGTACGGTGCGCGACGCACATACGTTGAGGCATCATCCCAGGCAAACAGGTCGCTCTTTTCGACCGACAGAGCCTGCCATGCAGCATCTCCATCGAACAAGCCCTTAGAACCCTGCTCGTACAAGTCGGCATCAACATGCACCATGAGCGCTTCAACCTCTTCGGAAGAAGGCCACAAGTCGCGAAGATAAACGCTGTTGCCGTTTGCGTCTTGACCCAGCGCTTCGTTTTCCATATCGAAGTCAACCGTACCGGCCAGTGCATATGCAATAACTGCAGCAGGCGTCATAAGGAAGTTCTGAGCCACATCAGGAGAAATACGACCCTCGAAATTACGGTTGCCCGAAAGAACGCTGGCCAATTCAATATCGTTACAAATATCATGCATTGCTGGCAGAATGGGGCCCGAATTGCCAATGCAGCTCATGCAGCCAAAGCCACACGTTGCAAAACCAATTTGCTGAAGTCCTTCTAAAAGGCCCGCGCGCTCGAGCAGTAGCTCAGTTGCGTGACTGCCAGGAGCAAACACGGTCTTTACCCACGGCTTGGGCTTAAGACCCGCCAAAGCCGCCTTCTTTGCCATAAGACCGCAAGCCAGCATCATACGCGGATCAGTTGCTGTTGTGCAGCTTGTTACTGCCGCGATAGCAATGGCGCCATGCGTCAGCGTATGAGCTTCGCCTTCAAGCGTAACCTGAGCCGTAGCCTTCGAATCAAGCTTGCGTTCATCACAAATAGCATGGAAACGCGTCTTTCCATCAGCAACATTGAATCGGTCGTGAGGACGCGAAGGGCCAGACATTGATTGGGTAATACTGCCCAGATCAAGCTCGATTACTTCGGAATACACACGCTGAGGGTCACCTTCAGACAACCACAAACCCTGCGCCTTGGCATACGCTTCGACAAGCGCAACCTGCTGATCAGTCCTGCCAGTCATACGCAAGAAATCAAGTGTCTGATTATCGACAGGAAATAAGGTGCACGTGCTGCCGTATTCAGGCGTCATGTTCGAAATACAAGCACGCTGAGTAGCAGAAAGCTGAGACACACCAGGACCGAAGCATTCGACAAAGCAGCCAACAACGCCCTTCGCGCGCAGCATCTGCGCAAAGTTAAGAGCCACATCCATTGCAGCAACGCCACTGCGTAGCTTACCCGTAAGCTTAACGCCAACAACCTTAGGAACAAGCGTTGTAATAGGCTGGCCCAATGCAGCAGCCTCGGCCTCGATGCCGCCAACACCCCAACCCAAAACACCAATACCATTAGCAGTTGGCGTGTGAGAGTCAGTGCCCACAACTGTGTCGAAATAAGCCTTACCTTCGTTGGTGAACACAACGCTTGCAAAGTTTTCGATATTCAACTGATGGCAAATACCCTGTCCAGGAGGAACAATGCGCACGTTCTGGAACGAATCCTGCGCCCACTTCAGGAAGCTGTAACGCTCGCGATTACGCGCAAATTCAAGCTGCATGTTTGCCTTCATTGCGCCTTCGCAGCCAAACTCATCGGCAATAACAGAGTGGTCAATAACCAAGTCGCAAGGAACTTGAGGATTAATCTTAGCTGGGTCGCCACCAAGCGCCACACACGCATCACGCATGACTGCAAAGTCAACAAACACGGGTACACCCGTGAAGTCTTGGAACAATACGCGCGCAGGGGCAAATTCCACTTCCTCGCCCGCTTTACCCGCCAAGCCAGCCTTAACGATACGCTGCGCATACAGCTGAGCTTCTTCAGCGGTGCGTGCGTTTCGCAAGACATTTTCCAGAAGTACCGTCAGCGAATACGGAAGCTTTTCGGACCCTTCGCATACGTCGACGGGGTAATACTCGTACGTCTCTGACCCAACCTTGAGGACAGAAGTTGCCACTTCACTCACAAGTTCCCCTTTCAAAAGACAGTGTTCCCATTATAAGCAGACATATCACATGTCACGGCAGGGCACTGAATTGTGCGTAAAAATTAACTGTAAGTCGGCTACCGGCGGTTTCGCTCCTCAATATGCACAAAAATAGTCAGCTTTTTGCCGCTGAAACAACAAGAGACTGCGCTTGATGCGCAGCCTCTTCAGCTTATTCTTTATAACTACTATTACTGCAGATTGTCGATGATTTGCTGAGCACGACGCTTAAGAACACCTTTGCCGTTAGCCGCATCAAAGGCCATGCGATCAGCAAAGGCTGTCTTTACTTCGGGTGCAAGCTTACCCGTAGAGAAATCAACAAGCGCCACAAGCATATCGTTGAATTCAAGGTCGCCGTGATAGCACTGGATGCCTTCGTCAATTAGCGGCCACACCTTTTCGGAACGACCAGTCGTTGTGGCGCCAATCTTGCACAGGAAGCGCATGGCTGCCAAACGTACAGGACCGCTTTCTTCGTCAAAGAGCGAAGTTTCTGCTTCGGGGATTGCCTTGCCACAGGCGCGTGCATCCAAAGGAATAAGAAGCGTAAGTGCTTCGAGGACTTCCCAACGCGTTTGCGCTTCGGGGCGATTAAGAGCATCAACAAGGCTGTCGACCGATGGAGCCAAACGCTCAGGATCGGCTTTTGCAACAATATGCAAAACAGCTGCAGCGTTTTGGCGTTCGCGGCGCGAGCCAACTGCCAGCTGCTCGATAACTTCGTTTAAATCTATTTCGCCTGCAAGAACCTTGTCTGCTTGCTGTTTAATTTCTTCGTTGCGGTCGGTCACTTTCGGCCTCTTCCTTGTCAACATTTATGCTGCAATTCATAGTTTGTAATTATAAGATACGACCACAAAGATTAGCTTCAGCAAACCGCTGAACTGGCAACAAATACACATTCAAGCTAAATTTGAAGCCTTAATCTTGCTAATTTCAAACAGCCATAATCCCAAAAATGGAACACTAAAAAGCCGACGCCTTTAACAAGACGTCGGCCTCCATATATCAGCAAAAGCCATTATGCCTGCAAAGCAGCGCCTAAGCCGCCCCACTCTTCGCGGAACAAAGCAGCATCCATTTCTTTCAAGTCAGGAGAAACAGCTGGCTTAAAGCCCATATGCGGGAAGATGTCACGTTCCAGGTCAACGCCAGGAGCAATCTCGACAACAGTCATGACACCGTCGATAAGCTGCAGCACACAGCGCTCGGTAACATACAGAATCGTTTGATCAGGACGAGCATACTGACCTGCAAAGGTAATCTGCTGCACCGTGTCAACAAACTTCTGAGCTTTGCCTTCTTCGGCGATAACAAGCTTGCCATCTTCAACACGAATATCGCCCTTAGCCATAAAGGTACCCGCAAAGATAACCTTGGTAGCGCTTTGAGTGATATCGATAAGACCACCGGGGCCAGACAGACGATTGCCAAACTTAGAAACGTTCAGGTTGCCGTCCTTGTCAGCTTCAGCCAGACCAAGCACCGTAATATCCAAGCCACCGCCATCAATGAAGTCGAACATCGAATTATGCGAAATGATGGCTTCGGCATTGTAATTGCTGCCAAAGTTAGGCAATGCAGCTGGTACACCACCAATACCGCCCGCCTCGGCAGTAATCGTAATCTTGTCGGAATAACCCTCTTCAGCAACGATGGAAGCCACATCAGCAGGAATACCTACACCCAGGTTAGCAATGCTGCCTTCGCGCAGTTCCATCGCGCAGCGACGGCAGATAACCTTACGCGGAGACAAATCAAGAACAGGAAGCTGATTCAGCGGCTTTTTAATCTGACCCGAGAAAGCAGGCTCAAAGTAAACACCTTCGGTCTGCCAGCAGCAATCTTGTTCAGTTGCCTGTACAACGTAGTCGACCATGATGCCCGGAATTGCCACGTCTTTCGGATTCAGCGTACCCTTCTGAGCAAGATATTCAACCTGAACGATAACGATGCCGCCGCTATTCTTTGCAGCTGATGCCACGGCCAAGCCTTCATTCATAACGCTTTCATGCGCGAAAGAAATGTTGCCATTTTCGTCGGCAATGGTGCCGCGCAGCAAAGCAACATCAAGCGGGAAGCTCTTATAGAACAGGTATTCTTCACCCTGGAATTCGATGAGCTCGCAAGCGTCGGTATCGGTTTCGGGGCTCATGCGGCCGCCTTCGACACGAGGGTCGACAAACGTTCCCAGACCAATCTTGGTAATCATGCCTGGTCTGCCAGCCGCAATTTCACGCCACAGGTTAATGATGACGCCCTGCGGTAAGCAGTGACACTTGATTTTGCCTTCCTGAACCAAACCATTCAGCGTGAAGGCCGAACCAATATGAGCAGCCGACCACTGGGTAACCAAGCCCGGACCAGCTTCGCCTAACACGGTAACACCACGATACTTCCAGTCACCCATTGCACAACCCTGCTTCAGGTTCAGATTGCAGGGGTGGCCGGTTTCTTTAAAGTTATCGCGCATTGCGCGACCAACTTCTTCGGCCCAGCCAGAAAGACCCATGCCAGCAACGCCAACAGTAGCGCCATCAGGAATGAGTTGAGCCGCCTCTTTCGCAGTGATGAACTTTGCCATGTGTTTCTCCTTAGACTTTTAGCCTTCGCGATATTCAACGCCCATGGTTGGACCTGGGAATGTCCACGTTTCTAAAATGGTGTCGCCGCACAAGATGCGACACGTTCCGCATTCCAAGCAGCCTGCATAATCAAACGACTTCGCGCCGTCCTCGTCGCGCTTGTACAAAGCTGCTGGGCAAACCTTAATCAGTTTGTCGAATTCAGCATCATCAACCGAATCAATTTCGCCTTTTAAAACAATGTGCGCATTGCCTTCGTCGACTTCGTACTTGTTTACTGCCAAGAACTCGTCAACGTTCACCGTAATCTTGATGTCACTCATAATGCCTTCATCGCTCCCCTCGCATCGCGGGCGATGTTCATGAGCCCGACCTTCTTGATTGCAGGCTTCACCTGTTGCTTAATAGGTGTAGTTGGTGAACCATCAACAATGAACATGCCGTTCATCAAATCCTTCACCAGTTCGGGATACGTCGTAAACATACGATCAAAACCTTCAAGGAAAGCTGGCTCATCCTTGAACTGGCGCAAATCCTTCATGACAAACGAGTTCTCAAGTACGTCAACATAAGCCTTCAAAACGCCTTCGTCAGACATACCCAAATCAATCGCGTGTGCCGCGCATTGACCAGCAGCTTGTCCAGCAGCAATGGCGTAATCCATGCCACGCACCATGTAACCAAAATTGATGCACATCATGGCAGTATCGCCTGCCAACATAACACCATCGCTCACGAGTTTTGGCATGATGTTGAAGCCGCCTTCTGGCACCATATGACCAGAATGTTCGACAACCTTCGCGCCACGAATAAGCGGCTCAACAGCAGGATGATGCTTTAAATCTTCAAGCATCTGATACACCGGAGATGCGTTTTCCGAGCTAGAACAAGCTTCGATACCAGCAACAACACCCAAGCTGATAGATTCCTTGTTCGTGTACATAAAGCCGCCGCCGAATACACCATGAGTTGCATCACCAGCAAACAGCCAGGCAGCGCCTTCGCCAGGGTTGCATAGCAAGCGATCATCGATTGTCTTTTCGTCGAGCTTGAAGACTTCTTTTACGCCAACAGCAATTTGGCTTGCTGGCGGCTTTTCATACCCGACCGCTTCTTTGGCAAGCAGTGAATTCACGCCATCTGCCAAGATAACAATTTGAGCAGTAATTTCGTCTTCACCAGCACGAACGCCGCACACCTTACCCGCTTCATCCTTGACCAAAGCCTCGACGGGAATGCCGTAAATCATTTCGGCGCCAGCATCTTCAGCCTTAGAAGCTAGCCACTGATCAAAGGGCCCACGCAAAACCGAATAGGAAGCCTGTTCGTCTTGCAGCATATCGTTGCTTGAAAAGTCGACCGTAAAGTTTGCATCGGGCGACATAAGAGAAATGCGTTCGTGAGTAATCTTGCGCTCGAAAGGAGCATCAGCCAGTTCTTCGTCGCTAAAAACTTTGCGCAACGAATGGACATACAAACGCCCGCCTGTCATGTTTTTAGCCCCTGCATAGTTGCCACGTTCGACAACAAGAACGGACTTCCCAGCTTTCGCGAGTTCATAGGCCGCAACCGAACCTGCAAGGCCCGCACCGACCACAATCGCGTCGAAATCGTATTCCATTGAGTCCTCTCTCTTCACTCTTGCCCGTCCAGCTGGGAAGCCTGGTCTTGCAAAGACCTGCTGATGGAGGAGCAGATTCTTTGCACGCACCGACTACTGTCGGCGAACCCTGCCTCCCAGCTGGTGGTTTGACTTCAGACAGCTAAAAGCCTTACAGGGCGGCGGTCAAAGCAGGCAGGATCTTCTTCAGATCACCAACCAGACCGTAATCGCACTGCTTGAAAATCGGAGCGTTTTCGTCCTTGTTAATAGCAAACACAGTGCCCGCGCGATTTGCACCAACCATGTGCTGAATCTGACCAGAAATACCCGCGGCAATGTAGACCTTCGGCGACAGGATAAGACCTGAAACACCAATGTACGTTTCGGCAGGCATCCAATCTACGCCTTCTGCCAGCGGACGCGAGCAGCCTAAGCCTGCTCCAATCTTGTCAGCCAAATCACGAGCGAGCTGCAAATCAACCTGTTCAGAGAAGCCACGACCAGCCGCCACCACAGCATCGGATGCAGTCAAATCGATACCACTCTTAGGAACCGGCTCAGAAGATACTTCACGAACAGCATGTTCAGGAGCAACCCAAGCCAACTCTTCTGCAGCACCGTTAGAACCACTTGCTTGCTCATTTACAAAGACATTAGGTGAAACGGTATAGAACGCCGTACCCGTTGCCTTACGCTGAGCATGGCCGACACCGCCAAAATACATGCTGGTGGCAACTCCGCCTTCGATGGTCAAGGCGTCAGCAATAACCGATGCACCTGCCGCAGCGGCCAACTTGCCAGCAACGCTTTTCATGCGTTTCGTTGGCTCGACGATAACAGCATCGAAGCCAGCAATAACAGGAGCCAGCGTTTTATCGGCATCATCCAAAATAGAACCAGTCGGAACTGCTACGTGATAAGCGGCATCTGCAATTCCTTCAGGAACTGCATTTACACCAACAACAGCTACGGCAACTTCGTCAGCCAAGGTACGAGCGCCAGCGCACAGCTGCTTCGCCGCTTCAGAGTGTTCAGCGATAACAAATGCTTTCATGGAATTCGTTCCTTTCTGCTACAGAGCGGCCTTAATGGCAGCTGCAAATGCTTCGATAGCGCCGTCTTCGGACGCATCCTTAATCTCGAGCTTACGATCAACCTGCTCGGGTGCTTTCACGGAAATAGTTTCGGTAACGTTGGAATAGGCATTGCTTGCTGCCGACACTTCCATCGGCTTCTTACCAGCCTTCAAAATGTCACCCATGCCCGGAATACGCGGTAAAGCAATATCAGGAGTAACCGCAACAAGGCAAGGTGTAGGAAGCTCAACGGTTTCAATAACGTCTTCAAGCTTGCGACGTGCCGTGATAACTGCCCCGTTAGCTTCAAGTGCAATAACACTGTTTACACTAGGAACGCCCAGCTTGTAAGCTAGCTGAACGTCAACCTGCTGAGCAAACACGTCAGCCGAACCGTCGCCGCAGATGATAATGTCCCATTCACCAACCGTACCAATCAGGTCAGCCAGCGCCTCTGCTGTTGCATGCGAGTCAAGATCAGCCAGCGCATCGTCAGCCATCATGAACAGTTTGTCAGCACCACGTGCCATGACGTTTTTCTTCAATTTCGAATCGTCAATACGCGACCCGCCTACCGTAACAGCCAGCACCTGCGAACCTTCGTTAGCTGCAGCCAACTGAGCAGCGGCTTCAATGGCGTTTAAGTCGTATTCGGAAACTTTTTGCGGAGCCTTCGAAGTATCCAAGCTGCCATCTGCAGCAACCTGAATATCCTGGTCGTCAGGGACAACCTTAAATGCAACGATGATATTCATTCAACTATCCTTCCATTACGACCTCCCCGTACCCGCACGTAAAAGGAGGTAAAAGCGTGCGGGTACGAGGAGTGGGGACTAACACTACTGACGAGCGTATTTCTTAGCGAGCTGGCGGCCAGCAATGTAAACCATGATTTCAGACGTGCCACCAGCGATATCGTTACCACGCGTATCAAGCCACAGACGACCAACGCGAGTTTCAGTCGTAAAGCCAAGACCACCGAAGATTTGCAGCGCCTCAGATGCAACCCAATTAAGCTTCTGGCCGCAATAGCGCTTCAGCAGAGCTGAATCGATTCGCACAGATTGACCGTTATCAATCTTCCAAAGCGTCTTGTACAGCATGTTGCGAGCATTCTGCAGCACCGTTTCCATGTCGGTCAGCTTTTCCTGAATCAGCTGATAGTTAGAAATGGGCTTACCAAAAGTAATACGCTCAGACACGTAAGCAGCCGCATCGTCCATGGCAGCCTGAGCCAAGCCAAGGTCTTGTGCGCAAATGAAGCAGCGTTCAAGCTCGAAGTTCTTCATCAGATTCATGAAGCCCTGACCCTGTTCGCCAACGCGCATATCTTCAGTAAGAACCACGTCGTCGAAATACATTTCACAGAAAGGCATAATCTGCTGACCAATCTTGTGCAGCGGAGCCGTAGAAACACCCTTGGTTTCTTTCGGAATAAGCCACATTGTCATGTTGCGATTTTCGCGAGCAGGATCTTCATCCTTAGCAATAGCAAGAACATACGGGAATACTTCACCCATGGTGACCCACGTCTTCTGGCCGTTCAGGATATATGTGCCATCCGGCTGCTTCTTAGTAACGCATGTCATTGCCGAGTTATCGCTACCTGCTGCCGGCTCGGAAAATGCCAAGGAGAACATAGGCTGACCAGTCTTGTTGTATTCGTCGAACGCCATCTGAATCTGAGCTTCGCTTCCGAATTCAATCATGTCACGCATCGAAAGCGTGTAGTTAAGGAAGGGCGTAGTCGAACCGGTTGAATGAGCGATTTCTTCAACGATTAAGCCCAGAGTAACGTTATCGCACGGAACTCCACCGTATTCCTCGGGCAGACCCATAAAGCCAAGACCCGTTTCAAGATATGCCTGTAGTACATCTTCGGGCGTTCGGCCAGCTGCATACATTTCAGCGATTTTTTCTTCGGTGTAATAACGGCTTGCAAATTCGCGAACGCTTTCAAGAATGAGCTCTTGCTCGTCGGTCAGACCGAAATCCATGGAGACTCCTATCTCGAGAATGGTATGTGGCTGTAGTGTAAGGAATCATTCTTGGATTAATCAATACAAAACGTAATCAATTCTGATTTGATTTCCGAATAAGCCGAGAATATAATTCAGAAACCAAATGAATACGAAATGAACCTTGGATTGATTAGCTCAGAATACCTTGCACGATTACACGGTCGTAAAGGATTGCTATGAACTTTCATCAGCTGGAATACTTCGTTACGGTAGCTGACACGGGGCATGTCTCTCAAGCAGCTGAACTGCTTAACGTGTCTCAACCTGCCCTTAGTTCCAACATTCAAAAGCTCGAAAAAGAGATTGGCGTTAAACTCTTTGACCGCTCTGGGCGACGAATTGTATTGAACTCTTACGGTGAAGCATTTCTTCCTATAGCCAAGCATTTGCTTACTACACTTGAAGAAGGTCTTGAAAGCGTTCATGACCTTAAACGATCAGAAGAGAATCGCGTTGTTATGTGCACTCGTTCTTTCGCCTACCATTCAACCTTGGAACGCGAACTTTTTACGCGATTCCCCAATATCAGTTTGTCGAACAACGATTGTGATTTCGACGAACTGTTTGACAAGGTGATGTCAGGAGACCTTGATTTCTGTGTCGTAGGAAAAGCGCTTCCGACTATTGCGCTTTCGTACGCCGTATTCCACGGCATAAAGATGGCATTACTTGTAGCTGATGATGGTCCCTATGCAGAGCTTGAAACAGCTAAGCTTTCTGATTTTGCTCAGGCTGAATTTGCAATGCTCCCTGCTGAGCGTGCTTCTGGCGCTTCTGAATTTGAAGACAGCTGTACAAAGCTTGGCTTTAAACCAAACATAACGTTTATCGGGACAGACTATACCGACATACTTGGCGCCGTACGCTACAGCGGAAAAGTTTGCTGGATACCTGAACGTATCCTTACTCGCCTTCATTTAGAAGGTATACACACCATTGAATTAGAAGGCACCGGATCTGAATCGCATCTCATCATGTACTGGAACGAAGACGTCTTAAAACACCGTCCCGTTTCTGACGAAGTCCGTCGCATTATGGAACGCTACTACCGCTCCATGGTTCATAAGTAATGCGATAAAACTACCCACAAAACAATAAAGCCCGCAACATGCGGGCTTTTCTTATGCTCCATAGAAGAGGCTAGAACCGCCCGAACAAGCCTCGGCTAACGTTCGTTCGACCCTCACCTTTTCTCAAGATCTAGACAAAACAAAAAGCGCCACGCGCGAGTGCGGCGACCTATCCTCCCGCAGTCTGACACTGCAGTACTTTCGGCGAGGGTGGGCTTAACTACCGAGTTCGGAACGGGATCGGGTGATCCCCACCTCCATGGCCGCACTCGCGCGGGGCGCTCCCCGCGCAAGCGCTTATGCGCTTGTCAAAGTTCCGCGATGCTACTTCTGACGTACCTTGGCGGCTGCATGGCGTCCCATCGAGCGCGACCACAATGAAGTGATGTGCTACTTAGCAGATAAGGAAGGGCTCGGGCTATTAGTACCACTCGGCTGAGCATGTCACCATGCTTACACCTGTGGCCTATCAAACTCGTAGTCTACAAGTGCCCTTACCGAAGAGAGATCTCATCTCGGAGGCGGCTTCCCGCTTAGATGCCTTCAGCGGTTATCCGCGCCGGACGCGGCTAATCGGCGGTGCCGTTGGTCGACAACCGATGCACCGGAGGTCCGTCCGCCCCGGTCCTCTCGTACTAGGGGCGGGTCTCCTCAAATCTCTTACGCCTGCGGAGGATAGGGACCGAACTGTCTCACGACGTTCTGAACCCAGCTCGCGTACCGCTTTAATGGGCGAACAGCCCAACCCTTGGGACCGGCTCCAGCCCCAGGATGCGATGAGCCGACATCGAGGTGCCAAACCTTGCCGTCGATGTGGACTCTTGGGCAAGATCAGCCTGTTATCCCCGGAGTACCTTTTATCCGTTGAGCGACGGCCC
>JAZQRZ010000094.1:0-8283 GCA_045629845.1 Eggerthellaceae bacterium
GTAATCAAGCTCGGAAAAATCCAACGTGACATCAATTACTTCTTCGGGAAGTTCTGCAAAAGCAGCCTCAAGACTAGGAGCTGATGCAACCGTCAAGGTTCCGCTAACAGCTATAGTTGCACTTGAGTCATTGATTGCTGTAGTAAGTTCCATGCGTCTTCCTCCTACCCAGCTGATTGCTTGCATTCTTTGCTATCTGACCAGTACAGGTAGCTGCATATTACGCGTAGAAAAAGCATAGCCTTCCTTTTTGGTAAGGGCAAGATTATCTTGATTACAATGACGTAACTATGAGCTTGAATCTATATGCAGCTTATCTTTAGCTTTCTTGGCAGCTTCCGCACCAACAATCGGCGCGATATCGCGAATCATATCAAGCAAAGTCGAACGCATATCAGAAGGAAGCTTCGCTGCAGCGGTGGCAACCGCCAGCGCATTGCTTGTGCGCTTTTCTGAAAACTCGGTCAATGTGTCTACATTGGCTGCACAAAAGATATCGTAAACAGCATCGATAAACAGCTCACGCTTGTCAGGTTCGTACGATTTAGCCCAATTATTCAATGTGGCAGAAATAATCTCGGCGTCGGGGCTAATATGATCAAGCAAGACAAAGCTATCACCTTCAACCGACCAGTGAGTTGATGCATGTTGTGTAAACAAAACACCCGATGCGCGAACAACGCGATAATGCCCGCGGTCTTCCATTAACATGCCAAAAACGCTGCTTTCGGGGACAGTCTTGAACAACTTCGCATCATAAGCTGACGTTTCCAAACGCTCGCTCGGCACGAAGGCAAACCCAGGACCATCATGGTTAAAAACGCCTACCACTTTCTCGAAAGCTTGATCGCTACAAGTAAGCGCAGCGTATTCAGCCAGGTTACCCCCTTTGCTGTGGCCTCCAACAAGCAAGGGTAACGAATATTTGTAAGAAATATCCTCTAGATAGGTACGAGCACTAACTTGGCTTGGCACCTCTTCCATGAACGTCAGGTTGAAGTCTTCTTTCCAGCCAGCAAGCGAATTGTCTGTACCTCGAAAAGCTATATAGACCGTATCATCAGGCAAGAAAAAAGTCATGGCAGAAAACTGCTTCTCAAAATGACTTGAAATATCATTTACGTAATACCCTACCCGCAAATCCATGAAGCGCGGCGAAGCAAGTAATGCTTGAAGGAAATAGTCGCCACCCATGCGCTCAAGCCAGATACCGCCATACAAATCGACATGCGAAATGCCACAAATAGCCACCGGCAAAGGAACAATGTCAGATGGCACCGTACGCCCAAGCACGCCGCACTCGAACCGATAATAGGCAACAGTTGAGAGCACCAAACTGTCAACTTCATTGAAAGGCTCATCAACAAATGAGGCGCTCTTCTTGGAAAGGTAATCGATTATCGTGTGGTCCACAGACACCTCATCATTAGAATCCTGACGAGATAAGTTTAACGCCTTTTTTGCTTATAGCTTCGATTGAAGCTCTAGGCGACCCACTAATCAAGAAACAAAAAGGACAGGAGCTAAAGATGTTGTGGCTCCTGTCCTTTAATTGTGCTGTGGTAAATACCACACCTAGCCTATCTGGCTAAACATAATAGAACTCTACTGAATGGCATTAATCAACGAGTTAATATCATCAGGGTTCAAGCCGCCTCCCGACGCCAAAATGCAATAGGCATTATCACCAGAAATCCAAAGGATTTTGTTCGCAGCGTCTTCTGAATGGCCCGCACATTTTACTTCCAAGCCCTTCAGAGTAAGCGGCCATTCGTATTCGTAAACGTTATAGTCACCCGAGATGTCACCGTCGCCTGCATAGACGCCCTTACGAATGGTAAGGTCCACGTCGCCAGCTGTATTCTTTGCCTGAGCAAGACCATCCATGTATGAGAAAGACCAGTCACCAAGCTTGCCAACAATAAGATTGATGCCTGCATCAGGAACCGCAAAAGCATTCAAACCCGCACCCTGAGCAGCTTCTGCAGCACTTGCAACCTGGCTCCACGGGTTAGGCATGCCGATACTTCCAGATGCTTGTGACGAAGCAGCTGAAGAAGATACGGATGCCGAAGACGTAGATGCTGAAGCCGAAGAGGACGTAGATGAAGCAGAAGCAGAGCTGCTACTAGCACTGCTTGAAGAAGCACTTGAACATCCGACGACACCCACAGCTAACACAGCAGCAAAGACAACGGCGAGCAGTTTCTTATTCATATGGAACACTCCCCCTTCAATCGATGCGCCTAGCAATCGATTATCGCCAGGCAAGCTTCCTAGCTGAGCGTATTTTAACGTACTGAGCGGCGGGCTCATTTAATGACACCAAACTGTTCGTTTCCTCATACCTACAAAGATGTATAGTGCTATAAGGTTGCACTATTAAAGCGTTCCAAACAATGCAGATTGAGGGGGCTTAATGGCAAGTTCACTTTTAGAACGTCAGCTAGAAAGTACTGTTCAGAACGTATTTGATGACAAAGCCGTACGCATCGTTAGAGGGATAAATAAGATAGCCTCTAAACAAGGCGGTGATTCTGCCCTCGAAAACTATCAGCTGCTAGGAAAGCGAGCGTTAATTGTTCTTGGCGTTACCATTGTTGCCGTACAGCTTACATCATCCGTCATTAGCTTTGTCGTATCTCGAAGAAGTGAAGAGCAGCGCATCGAACGCATAGTCCGACGTGTACTTGAAGAAGAGCAACAGAAAGCCGAAGTCGATTAACAAAAGACGACCTGATTGGATACTACATCACAACTTGGTTCTTCCCATTTTGTTTGCCCTGGTAAAGGTTTTTATCAGCGCGATTAATCCAGGCTATGACAGTATCGCCTTGCTCGTAGATAGCAGCACCAATTGTTACCGTGATTCTTAGCCTACTCTCTTCGTACCATAGCCCATATTCGGCAATAGAGGCACGCATGCCTTCAAGGCCCTCGTAGATTTCCTCAACACTGCTTGCTTTGCCAGCTAGCAAGAATTCTTCGCCACCCCAACGACTGGCCTTAACATCTGAGCCATCTGCAGCAATGATTTTTACAAGCCCTTTAAGCACCTCATCACCAGCAAGATGTCCGTAAGTGTCGTTAACAACCTTAAAATCATCGATGTCAACCATAGCAACCCACGGAATACCTGGCACGTCGCTATTCATAAGCTCGTTTAAGTAATCACCCATGAAGTAACGATTAGGAAGGCCAGTAAGTTTGTCATGCTTTGCCTCGTTCGAGAGAAGATTTTGAGAATTAAAAGTAATGAGCGCGAATAACTGCAAAATCACAATGCTGACAACGAACGTAACCACACCCCATGTGATTTGCAGCCAAAAACTAACGCTTTCGGATAAGGTATAGTGCGGCGGATAAAACGAACCTACAACATATACGACAAGATACGCACACATACCGAATACGCACAGCGGAAGAGCAAAAGAAGCACGATCGTAAAGACAACGACAGGCGTATTCCGCAAAGAATGCAAAAGCACTCATGCCGATAAGCGTAACCTGGAATCCACTGCCCCAACCGACGAAGTACACGGCAAGTGCCATATGAGCAATAACTTCAAGATAGGTGGCAATAACAAATGTCCTTAGCATGCCTCGATATATCAGGAAAAAGGATGCGATATAAAACGCAATACTGAAGATATTGAAATCCACCATTGGCGTTACGCCGTTAAGGGAAAATAAGGCAATCATCGCCAGATGAATAACAAGGAAGCATCCGGCAATACATGCCGAAATAAAACGTGCAAAACGCATGTTAATTAGCGTGTCCATGGACATCCTTCCAAGATGCCTGCCCTAATAATTATATCAATCAAAGGATTTAAATCTGACATAAGAAACCATAAAAGCCGTCATCAACAGCTAGGTGATAGTCGATATCATAACGGCTTCACGCCCGTCTGGTTGTGATACATTAACTGTATCCATTGAAGTCCGTACCGCAGGAAGGGTGCGATATGGTTTTCCGGGTGTTTTCAAAAGCAAGAAGCGCCCAAAGCTGGCTAGTTGCCAGTATGGCATGCCTATTCTTATGTGTGCTATGCGCCTTTGCCGCAGCAGCATTTATCGCACCAACACCCGCATGCGCTACCGACAACCCCAAAAACGTTCGTGTTGGCTATTACGAAAACGAAGTCTTCCAAGAAGGGGCTGCGCCCAACACGGCAAAGACTGGCTACGCTTATGAATACTACCGAAAGCTTTCGGAATACACTGGCTGGACCTATGAGTATGTTTACGGCGAATACGGAGATTTATACCAACAGCTGCTAGACGGCGATATCGATCTGCTTGCAGGTCTTGCATGGAAAGAAGAACGAGCCAACCTGATTGGCTACCCTGAAACAGCCATGGGTAGCGAGACATATAGCCTTGTGAAGCACGATTCCGATACCGATGTCACCACCGATGCTTCAACGCTTGATGGCAAGAAAATAGGCGTGCTTGATAGCGCCATGGTTGGTGTACTAAACGACTATCTCGAAAAACATGGGGTAAAAGCAGTAGTTATTACATTCAATGATTACGAAGACCTTTTCCGCGCATTCGATAAGCATGAAGTGGACATATTAGCAGCAGAAGGCGATGGTGCTAACGCCCGCGAATACGCCGAGGTGCTTACTGCATTCGGCGCGTCCGATTACTATCTATGTGTCAGCATTAAGCGACCCGATTTGCTCTTAGAGCTAGACAGCGCTCAAGCACAACTGCTCGTAGATGAACCAAACTTTATCGCCACTCTGCATTCAAAGTACTACCAGGTTAGCGTATCTAGCCACGCCTTCACCGCTGATGAGCGTTCGTGGCTCGCCACCCATAACACCCTACACATCGGTTACCTGAACAACTATCTGCCCTATAGCGACACAGACAAACAGGGTAACCCAATAGGCCTCGTACAAGATGTCGTGCCGCACATTGTAAGCAGCCTAGACTTGGAAGACATTTCCCTATCCTACGAAGGTTTCGATAATTACGACAAGATGATAGCCGCGCTTGCTAACGGCTCTATCGACACCGCCTTCCCCGTCGGCGGTGGACTGTATTATTCCGAAGAAAACGGTATATACCAGTCAAAACCAGTTGTTTCAGCCCCAATGGATCTCGTTTACAAAGGCGACTACAACGAAGCCACAACTGCGCACTTTGCAGCCAACGAAAACAACTTGCTCCAGTACTACTACATTAAAACGAACTACCCCGAAGCCGAAATCACGATGTACTCATCGATTGACGAATGCCTTAAGGCTGTCAGCAGTGGTAAGGTTGAATGCACGATATTGAACGGCCTGCGTGCGAGTGAAATCCTTAAAAACCGACAGTACAGAAGCCTTTCACTTCAACAGTTGGCACAAAATGATGACCGCTGTTTCGGCGTTCTAATCGGCAATGAAAGTCTGTTAAAACTACTTAACCGCGGCATCAACGTTATTGGATCTGACTACGCAATAAACCGTGCCCATCTGTACACCGACCCGCTCTATTCAACATCCCTCCTGGATGTGATACTTGATAACTTTGCGCTGTTTGGTGCAATAATCCTATTAGCCGCTGCGGTGATTATTGCCCTTCTTGTTCGCGATTCACGTCATACGCACCAGCAAAGCGAAGAGCTGGCAAATGCGTTAGCTATCGCCGAATCGGCCAGTCGAGCTAAAACCGACTTCCTAAACAATATGTCTCATGATATTCGCACGCCTATGAACGCCATCGTGGGTTTCACGTCGCTCGCAGAAACACATATTGACGAAAAGGATCAGGTGCAAGATTACCTTGCCAAAATCTCGGTTTCGAGCCAACACCTGCTGTCTCTCATCAACGATGTTCTTGATATGAGCCGTATCGAAAGTGGCAAGGTATCCATCGTGGAAGCCCCCTTGCATCTTCCTAGCCTTATCAACGACTTGCGAACAATCGTGCAGCCAGAAGCTAAAAGCAAACACCAGAATCTTACCGTTGACGTACAAGACATCTCAAACGAAGACATCATTGCCGACAAACTGCACCTAAACCAAATACTGCTCAACATACTTTCGAATGCCGTCAAGTTCACGCCAGTCGGTGGAAACATCAGTATGCGTGTCAGCGAGAAACCATCAGACCAAAACAGGTGGGCTCGCTTCGAGTTCTGTGTTCAGGACAACGGTATCGGCATGAGCGACGAATTCCAAGAAAGTCTCTTCGAGCCGTTCACGCGCGCACGTACAAGCACCGTTAGCGAAACACAAGGCACAGGGCTTGGAATGGCTATCACGAAAAGCCTTGTCGACATGATGGGCGGTTCCATTGCTGTGCACAGCACCGAAGGAGAAGGCAGTGAATTTATCGTCGACCTGCAATTCAAGATATGCGAAAGCTCTGAAGTAGCAACAACTCCCGAAGAAACCTTCTTCGATTTCACTGGCAAGCGCATCCTGCTGGCCGAAGATAATGAATTGAACCAGCAGATAGCGCTGGCAATTCTTGAAGAGGTTGGATTCGACGTTGATGTGGCAATCAATGGACTAGAAGCTGTCGACATGCTAAGAACAGCCCCTGTTGGTTACTACGATGTCGTATTGATGGACATCCAGATGCCCGTTATGGACGGTTACGAGGCAACTCGTCAGATTCGCGCGCTTGATGACGAAGCAAAGGCAACAATGCCTATAATTGCGGTTACAGCCAACGCTTTCGAAGAAGATCGTGAAAGCGTGTACGACGCTGGCATGAACGCCCATCTTCCTAAGCCGTACGAAATTCCCAAAATGATGACGACCCTGGCCGATATCTTAAAGAGCTAGCTCAGCAAATCGAAGTCATTCAAGAGTGCGCACGAACGTACCTTGCAACCAGCAGAAAAAAGCACTATACACGCTTGCACGATTTACGCGGAATACCCTTGTTGCAGCAGCTGCTGAGATTCCTCGTAAGTCACCCAGCCATCGGGAAGAACTACATCCTTGTGCTGATGGCAGGCTGTACAAACAACCGTCGAAGCGCGGTGACCCTTATGACAGTCGGTGCATTCAAGCGAAAGCGCATCATGATGTTGCTCATGCGGATTGAAGGCACGACTTGATGTGGAAGCTGCAAGTTTGTCGTAACTCAGCTCGCCATTGTCACCAAGCAAATAAACATGACAGGTCGCATTGGCGCAAAAGCTTTCGGCTGACTTCCCATCCCATGACTGCAACCCCGATGCACTGCGCTCATTTCGTGGCAAAGGATAATTACCGCTTACGTAGTTCATACCATCATGTGCGAGCTCTATAACATTTGGAACATGACAGTCAACGCAAACTATCTCGGGTTTTGCAGTAGCCTTCGTGCTGCGATGCAATACAGCCATCATGGCATTGGTATTCGATACCTCGTTACCGTACTTGTCCACGCCAGCCTTACCCTGTTCCTGCATATAGTTGTCGACATACGTTCCCTCGATGTGGCACATAGTGGAACAAAAACTGGGTGATTCATGCCAGACCATCATGCCAGCTCCAACGGCAATCAGTACAACAACAATCACGCCAGCGATTGCAAGTTTCTTCTTGCTTTTCTTCTTCGGTACAGGCGCATTCTGGTTTGCGTTCTGCCCCGTTGTCATATCAAGCCTCTCGTCACTCACAGTCCGCTCCTTTCTCGTTCGGTAAAGGAACGCTTATGCCACCGAGGACATGCCTAAAAGACTGTCGGCTTCATCAAGAATCTTGTTACCCATGTCAAGACAGTAACGATAGTACGTTGGATTATGAGCGCCTTCACTGTTCTCGGCTGCCGCAAGATTCCAGTAATAGCACGATGCACGCTGCAACCATTGCAGACGTTCGAGCGTTGCGGCATCTATGCCATTCTTGGCTGCGAAATCGATATCAAGCGTCAGGGCCTTCTGACCGTCCTTTTCCTGTTCGGTAGCAACCTTGGACTCGAGGTTCTGGATGTACCGCGCACAGCGTTCGCCAAGCACTGTTGTAGCTGAATCTATATCGCTTTGCCAAGCCTTAACTTCAGCCCTAATATCCTTGTGGCACGTGCTGCAGTCACGGTCGATGAGCTCTTGATTATCAAGTGGACTAATCCACTCGTGACTCGCATAGACTGTACCATCAGCTGCCTTCGTGGTGGCCATATGACAATCGTTGCAGTCGTAGCCAAGGTTCTGCATGTGCGAACCCTGCGGCAGAATGACATTGTCGCCACCATAGATGAATTCGTATTCGGCATGGCGAATAGCAAGCATCTTTGCTCCCGTAGAAGCGTACGTCCAATCGACAAAATTATGATTGTCGTACCA
>JAZQRZ010000095.1:0-4778 GCA_045629845.1 Eggerthellaceae bacterium
CGCCATTAACCTGTGCCCGTTCCAAGAGCTCGTGCAAAACATCGAACTCTTCTTCTGAATAGGCCACGACCAGCGCGCCGTTCTTGTAGTAGGCAAAGCCAAGTTCACGCTGCCATTGCGGGTAAAGCGCTGCACCGGCAACGTTGTAACGCGCCTTAGCGCTGCCAGGTTCAGGGTCATAGCCGGCATGAACGACGCCGGAGTTGGCGCGCGTTGCCCCGCAGGCGATGTCGAGCCCCGCTTCAATCACGACGATATCAAGGTCGAAACGAGCAAGCTCACGCGCGGTGCAACATCCAACAACGCCGGCGCCTATCACCGCGACGTCATACGAATTCTTTCGCAGATTCCCGCCACCAGTCGACATGTCCATGGCTCAAACACCCCTCTCGGAGTCTCCGTTTGCGGCAGATTTTACAGTACTTGCGCATCTTGTCACAGGACAAACAGGGGGTGACATTCTGGAGCCTCTCTTGTGCTGGATGTGCAGCACACCCGAACGCGGCGTTATGCGCAGAGGTAGGCTGTCAGCTGGTCGATCTGCTCGTCGGTCATGCCAACGGCTTTCAGGTAGTTGCGGGCGCCAGAAGAGAGGTCGGCGCTTGCGAGGTCGGTGCCTTTCTCCACTCCGAGGACGTGGCGCAACATGCCATCCAACCTCTGCTCCTTGATGATGTTGAACCTATCCACGTCGTTAGCCGCGTTAATCTGGTAGTAGTTGTCGTAGGTGAACAGGTAGTCGTCGACGATCTACTGGTAGCTTGCTCCGGCGAGAGCCTCGAGCAACATGCCAACAGGACGCATACGCATAAAGTCAAAACGGCTTGGAGGAGCTTCTTTGCAAGCATGGCGTTCACCCCTTGGTCGATAGTCACGTCTTAGACGAATTAAAAGGCGTCCCGTCCCCTGTTAATTTAGACTGGGCGCAAGCTACTCGTTCCTCTCGCCCTTCTTCACTTCAACGCGCAGAACCCTTAAATATCATTTCCTTCCACCGTCCCCGAAAGCTCCTGCGCAGAACCCGTCTTATCAAGCTGCACATAGCGTTCAGCAAGAGGGAACAGCACGACGAAAAGATCGGTTGCAACATTGAACACCATCAAGTTGAAATAATCGAATACGAGCCAGAACAGCAAGATATCTACCGCATTGATGATTCTCAGAGCCCTAGAGCTATCTGTCAGGTAATAGCCACTAGAGCAGAACATAAAGCTAGCCGCTGGCAAATAGGCTATCCAGCCGCCACCACGATAATATCCGCACCAGGCTGAAAAGGCTGTCCCGACCAAGAGAATTGCAACCTTGACGGCCGTGCCTCCTTTACGATCGTCAAATCTCAAGCACGCATAATTCCGTAGCACCGCGAACAACGTGGACGCCACTGCGTCGAAGCAGCCGATGATGGCATACACTGCGATGGTCAGCATCATCGTAGCCGTACCAATCTTCAACATGCCATCCCTATTGATGTGGATGCTTTTGAAGATGACAAGCGGAAAGCAAACGAGAGCCAGGCCGTTCGACAGAATTAGCCGCTCAACGTAGTTCATCGACGCTCCCTCCGTATCACAGATAGGAAACCTTCACCACGTATTCCTGTATCATAACCGCCACGCCGTAAGTCGACCGCAGCTCCTCCGCAATCTCGTACACCGTACTCTTCGATATGGACATAAATTCGATCTTCAAAGAGTCGTCGAACTGAGCCACGCCGTCTTGAACGTATGCACCCTGCGTATTCAAATTGATGGTGAAACCCGAGATGTCATGCTTGACTAGAATCTCGTCCAGCTCCCCGATCATTTCGTCCGCCGTCTTATCCTCGGGCGTGTTCATGAAGATCGTGTAGCAGGTATTGTTCAGGTCAACGATTTCGTTTCCGAACTGATATGCAAACGAGACGATAGCCAATACGAGTGCGAGCAGTGATGGAAGAATGTACAGGAATCTTACGTCAATCTTCCGCGTCGCCTTTGCTTCTTCCAATGCCATGAGCCATCCCCTATGCTTGCCGGACGGGTTACCCCTCTTTTATAAAGCTGTCTGAAACCCCACACAAGAGAAGTTCCAGAATGTCACCCCTCGCAGATTGCCTCCCTAGCCAATAACAAAGTGAGGCGCCCCAGAACTGTCCATGTATTCCCGCAAAATCACGTTGCCCAGAATCTGCTTTGACACGTCATCGATACTCGCCACAATCTCATCGACGCTTATGCCAGAGGCAGCAAGCTCGCTCAAATTGATGAGCAAATCAGCCTCTTCACTCCCCTCACCCACGGACAGCTCGTAGGTGATATGCGGATTGGCAATTCCATGCTTTTCCACCAACGGAACGAGAATGCTCGACGTAAGCTCTTCCAGAACAAGCTCGCATGCAAGCGTGATATGGCGCCCGAGAAATTGCCGTGCACAGAACTCCTGAAGCGATGACATCATGGCGGCATAATCATAATCGACGCTGTTAATCTCCCAGTTCCAGTTGCGCACCCGGAAAATGAAGTCACGCGTTTCCTGGCGCTGGGGGTTTTCGAAGATCTGCTTCGGTGTGCCCGATTCCCAGAGCTCCCCGCGGTCCATGTAGAACACACGGGTGCTCGCATCACGGGCAAAGCGCATCTCGTGCGTAACCACAAGCATTGTGAGACCCCGCTCGGCGAGCCTTGTGATGACGGAAAGGACCTCGGAAACCATCTGCGGATCCAGAGCACTCGTGGGCTCGTCGAACAGCAGAATCTTGGGATTCATGGCTAGGCCGCGCGCTATGGCTACGCGCTGGCGCTGTCCTCCGGAAAGCTCGTGCGGCCAACTAAGCGCCTTATCCTTCAGACCAACCATCTTCAACAGGTCAATCGCTTGATCGTAAGCATCCTGCTTTGACATGCCAAGTAAATCCATAGGCGCCATCATTAGGTTCTCTACAACAAGCTTGTGATTGAACAAGGCATAATTCTGGAACACCATACCCATCTTCTGACGCATCTTTGGCAGGTCAACATCAGGCGCGCACATGTCAACGCCATCCACAATAATCTGGCCCGAAGTAGGCGTCTCCAAGCGATTAAGGCAACGAATAAACGTTGACTTGCCTGTGCCTGAAGGGCCGATAATAGAAATGACCTCACCCTCGTCCACGGTGGCATTCATGTCTTTCAAGGGCACAACGTCGTCGTATTCCTTGCGCAAGTGTTTTACTTCTATGAGGCTCATCTTTCATCGACTCCTTGAATCTCACGCGGACGGTTCGTGACGTCGAGCCTCGCGGCTATCTTGCGAAGTATCCAAGCTAGTAGCATGCAGAACAAGAAGTAGATAATCGCCGTAGTAATAAGCGGGAAGAACGCATCCATGGTGCGGGCACGTATAAGGTCGCTCGCACGAGTAAGGTCAGTTACAGCGATGTATCCCACGATTGCGGTGTCTTTAACCAAGCTAATAAACTGCCCCATAAGCTGTGGCGTAAACTGCTGACGTGCCTGCGGGAATATAATCTTTGAGAATACTTCCCAGCGGTTATAGCCCAACGCAAGCCCTGTTTCCTCTTGTATGACATCAACACCCTTCACTGCCGTCCACATAGTGGAACCCGAGATAGCGCCGAATGCCAACGAGAACGCAATTATGGCTACAAGTTCACCCGCAACATCTATAGCGCCAAACACCACGTAGTAAAGCAGCATGAGCACCACCACGATGGGAATCCTGCCCATAAGTGCCTGGTAGCCATCGACGAGCTTACCAACCCAACGTACCCCACTGCGCCGTGCAAGGACAGTGCCGTATCCCAGCAGTAGCCCAAGCGCACCTGAGCATACGCTGATAAGTATGGTGACGCCCAAGCCAGAGAGGATGAGCATCCAGCGGTCCTCTTCAATGAAGGTCTTCTGGAAGGAACTAGCCATCTCTTCCAAAAAGCCCCCAGACGTTGACGCCTCCTCGGATTTCACGATAACCGAAATGGTAGTAGGCATTACAGGTTCGCTGAAATCGCATACAGAAGCACGCTCGGGCGTATTTGTAAGGGTGCCACCGAAATCAGCTTTACCAGTATCAACTGCAGCAAAAATGGAATCCATGGGAATGGTTGAAACTTCCAGATGGTAACCCAATTCCCGCGCGATTAGCAGAGCCAGCTCAACGTCATAACCTTTGGGCTGACCACCCTGGCCTACATACGAGAAAGGCTCGATAACGCCAGAGGTCGCAAACTTCAGAGTACCGTTGGGTGCATCCCAATCTTGTTCAGGCAAGGTCTTTCCCGATTCGTCAGCTGCAACCCACTTCTCCTCGAGCTCTTTCAGTGTCCCATCTTCGGAAAAGCGCTTGATAACAGCATTGAACTGAACGGTAAGATTCGACCCTCGCGGAAAGAAGAAACCCTCGGACACATCAGCAACAGGCTCAGGCAGAAGCGCCACCGTGCCAGGGCGCCGATTCACAGCAAGCTGGCAGCAATACGAAAGCTGAACTGCTGCATCAGCTTTTCCTGCCTCTACAGCAGCAACACACTCTGCCAGCGAAGGATAGAAGTCCTCTGAAGTGCCTTCAAGCCGCTCTTGAACTCGCTGGTTGTACACACTGCCATTCACATAGGCAAAGCGCTTGCCCGCCAATTCGTCGAGCGTCTGATACATAGGGGTCGCATCATCTGCATACGCGAGCGCAGGAACAAGTAAAAGCGCAAGCGCCATCACTGTAAGCAACAAATGCAGCGTGTTTCTAATCGCCCTATTCGCCATAGTGCCATCCTATAACGCTTGGCTATCAACACTAGTTTTCTC
>JAZQRZ010000096.1:0-1877 GCA_045629845.1 Eggerthellaceae bacterium
GAATCGCCTGGTTGGAAACTGCGTGACAAATCGTAAATACAAATGCCCGACACACCATACTTGCGGAACATAAGTTCACCGCGTTCGATGGCAACATGAACCCGCTCATTACCCTGAGGACGCACCAACGAAACACGACAACGAATACGAATATTATCAAGCTCGCGCGTGAACTTAATATCTTTATCCGAGCAACGCAAGGGTCCTAAAACAGGCTGAAGAGGAAGCATGTGAATGCCCGCAACCTGCAGCGACGCACTGGCCTTCCCGCCACACGCCACGATAACCGCATCCGCTCGTTCAAGCACGCCATCAGCAAAACGCAACGTGAATGGCTTTCCTGCCTCATGAGGAGGATCGATAGCCACCACTTCACGATTGCATTCTTCACGAACCTGCAGCTGTGCTGCAGAAGCACGCAGCACATCAACAACCACGCTAGCCTTATTCGCCTGCGGATACTGTCGGCCATCGTCTTCTTCACGCCACACCAAACCATGATTTGCAAAAAAGCTATGAACAGCATCGTCGTCGGGACTTAAAACAATGCGGCCAATCGCCTCGCCAACAAATTCGTAATTGTGATAGCGGAAAAATTTTAGGTTTGAATTCGAGAAATTACACCGCCCATTGCCCGTTGTCAAAATGGAACGGCCTACACGGTCATCTTTCTCGTACACCGTAATGCTAAGCGGCACGTTATTGTCGCGTGCATGCTCGCCTGCAGCAATAGCCGCCACAAGTCCAGCAGCACCGCCACCAATAATTGCCAGTCTGTTTTCACGTTGATTCATGCGCCTATTATAACGATGCATGTACGCCACAACGGACACCATACGCACAAGCAAACACGACTTCAAACAATTCTTTTCACTTGCCTGCAATAAAAAAGGATGCCGCCTTTTATGGCAGCATCCTCTGTTTTGATTACTTTTGCTTAAAGCTTACTTTACCGTTGCGCCCGGCTCAACAACCAGCGTGTCTTCGTAAGAAGCACCGTATACGTCAAGCAAGGTCTTTTCATAAGCCTTGTGGAAGAACTTTTCAGAGCCAAGCTTTTCCATGGTTTCGTTTACCCAAGCAAGCAGCGTATCGTTGCCCTTGGAAACAGCCGGAGCAATGGTGTCAAGGTCACCAAGTTCTTCAATACCAACCGTGAAGTCCTTCGACTGATTTGCGAAAGCAATGACTTCAGTGTTGTCGTTTGCCCAAGCAACACCCGTACCATTTTCGAAAGCGGTCTTTGCGCTGGCATACGTGTCATACTTCTGCAGCTTGATGTTCGGATAGTTCTTCGTCAGGTAAGTCTCAGCCGTGGTGCCCGTAATAACGATAACCTGGTCATCTGCCTTCAGGTCATCCAGGCTCTTGATTACGTTGTCGTTGCGAGACACAACGCCAAGCGCAACATTCATGTACGGATCAGCGAAATCGACCTGCTCGGCGCGTTCTGGAGTAACCGTGAAGTTGGCCAAAATGATGTCGACCTTGCCCGTTTGCAGGAACTCAACACGGCTTGCAGCCTCGGTAGAAACGAATTCGACTTCGACACCAAGCTCTTCGCCCAGACGATTAGCAAGCTCGACGTCATAGCCAGCATACTCGCCGTTTTCGTCGACATAGCCAAACGGGTTTTTGTCGCTGAAGACGCCAATGACCAGCTTGCCGTCTGCCTTGATGTCATCAAGCGTGCGGTACACCGTACCATTGCTGCTTGAAGCACCACCAGCAGAGCTGCTTGCAGACGAGCCGCAACCAGCAAGGACACCCATTGCCAGTACCAGCGCTGCTACGACTGCAGCAATTCCAATAAGACGCTTTTTCATAATTCCCCTCTTTCTTCTTTGCCTTTCGGCTTTTTGAACTGTTACATAGTA
>JAZQRZ010000097.1:0-3827 GCA_045629845.1 Eggerthellaceae bacterium
TTCTTAGCTGTATAAACCCGTCGAAAAATTAATGACTAGGCTGATAGCTATGCCGATAACAGCGCCGATGAGGGAAACCTTGGCGGTCTTCGGTTTGTTGTTCTTCCAAACGAAGAACAAGATGATACCAACAAGCGGGAAGAAAGCGCCGAGAACACCCCAGCCAATGCTGCCGCTGTCGACTACCGCCTGCTGCTCGGGCACCGCAAATGTTGGCTGCGGCTGCTGATACGGCTGCTGGGGCGGCTGGTACTGCTGTTGGGGTTGTTGATAAGCCTGCTGTGGCTGTTGGTAGGCCTGTTGCGGCTGCTCGAACGACTGCTGCGCCGCTTGTTGATACGGCTGCTGAGCACCAGGTTGAGGTTGGGCATAAGCGGGCTGCTGGAAAGGATCGACAGCAGGCTGCTCGGGAACTACCTGAGCAGGCACTTCGATTGGCTCCTGAACAGCTTCAGCTTCGACAGGCAGTGCGGCCCCGCATGCCGTGCAGAATTTCGCATTATCGGGGATTTGTGCGCCGCAGAAAATGCAAGTGGCCATCAATATCATCTCCTCAATCGGTCATATTTCATACATGAATATAATACCCGTCTTCAGCGAATTATGGGGATGACAACCAGAAGGAAGGTGTCAAATTCAGGCGCGCCTCGACGAACACTTCGAATGACCGTAGAGCGAACTTCCGCGTTAACACAAATGCGCGGAAGAACCGGCCAGTTCCTCCGCGCACCCGAAACGTAGGAAGCCAGCCAACTAGTGGTGGGAATTGGCCAGCTCCCACGAATCGTCTAGATCACTCAGCAGTCATTGCGCTAATTCGCAATGCGCTGAAATGAATTCTGCTAGACGACGAATGCCACCACTCATTCGATTGGATGAATGATTACTTGTTTGGAAGCTCTCGTAAAGGTCCCTTTTTTACAGAAATGGTGCTGTTCAGTTTTCGATTATCAAATCGCAAATATTTACCTTGCAATTTGCAACATGCTTGCTGCATTGATGCATGTCTTTAAGCAAGCAGACTCGAACCGAGCACTCTCGGACTTTTGTCAGAACTATTATCGGACCGCGATAGAACTTGGTAGAGCTCACGAAGCTCCGCGCGACTCGAAATATGCAGCTTCTGATAGACGGATGTGAGTTGGTGCTTCACCGTGCTTTCTGACACGAGCAAGTGCTTTGCGATCTCCTTGTTTCGCCAACCCAGTGCCGCAAGGCCACTTGTGTAAGTTTCGAGAGGAGTTAGCAGCTCGGTTACAGTGGACAATCCGCATTTTCGGCGCAAACCAAACCAGCCTTTGCTGAACGAGCTTATCATCGCGTCGACCTGTCGCACCTCTTCAGGAGCAGCAAGTACCCGACGATTCATGCGAGGTAAGCCAAGCAACGCATAGTTGAGCTCGATGAACGGCATCAAGATATCGTATTTATCTTTCAGCTCCCAAGCCTTGTCGAAGAGTTTCCGTGCATCCTCAACTTCACCCATGAGCATCTTTGCTGAAGCCCCCACACAACACAAGTACGTCTTCGCTACCGGATACCGAATGCCAATAGCGCTCTGGTACGCGACAACCGAACCATATGCTTCATGAAAAAGACCTAAGCGGAGAAAGCGTATTGACAGCAAGTACCCGAAATACAGATGCAAATCGGTCGGAAACTCGTCTCTCTCCTCCCTGAGGTCGGGGATGTCAAACACCGAACTCATCAAAACGTTTTCCACACGGAAGGCGCACACCATGCTAGCAGCGAACAGCTGCGCATCATCCCGTTGCGCCAATCCCGAACTGCATATGTCTTTTAATACAAGAAAATCTTTGTAAGCACGATCGGCATCACCATTCGCAACCATGATGAGCATGCGCATAGTGCGACCGTACATGGCTATGGGTGTTTTCGGGTTCTTTATCAGTATGTTTGCCCTATCGAGAGCAGCTTCGAAATCGCAACGAGAATAGGATATCTCGAGCTCAGCAACTTTCCAGATACTCTCCGCATCCAACGCACCAGCATCCCTGAATACGCGCCAAAGAACACGTGTTATATCCCGATCTTTCATCAAATCTGATTTGGCATGGTTAAGTGAAGCTTTTTCAAATGAAACGGCTTCGGTTGCAGCCACCTCTGCCGGAAACAATTCTCCCATTTGTTGCTCGTTCGTCACGCTTCCCCCAATAAATGGCCGCTGCTCCCGCAAGACGACAGCGTATTTCGAACTGACATTATAGAACTGTTTTCGCCTTGTGAGCTGACTCACAGAACTCATATGAATATTGTCGCTGTCATCTTTTCAATTTCTGCACGTTATAATGTGACCGCTTGTATATCAATCACGCACGTTAGGGGCTATCCATGACGCTGTTGTTCATAGCCGCATTGCTTCCCGCCATCGCTGTGATGGTCTTCGTGTATAAGAAGGACAAAGCCGAACCAGAGCCCATCGCGCTTGTTTTGCGCGTGTTCGCCTTAGGAGCTGCATCCGGCCTTGTTGCAGGCTTCATCGAGAGTATTTTGATTTCCGCGTTCGAGGCAGTTATCCCTCCCGGCATTCTGCTTCTTGGCGTCACCTACTTCATCGGCGTGGCCGCTGTCGAAGAAGCATGCAAGTTCTTCTGCCTTAACACCGTCAAGAACAATCCTGCGTTCAACTACGTATTCGACGCGATCGTCTACTCAGTTGCCGCCGCCCTCGGTTTTGCCGCACTTGAAAATGTCTTCTACGTCATGGAAGGCGGTTTCGAAACCGCAGTTATGCGCGCCATCTTTTCAGTACCAGGTCATGCGGCTGACGGCGTGGTCATGGGCGTATTCTATGGCATTGCCCGCCAGCATGAGCTTTACGGTCGCAAGCAGCAGGCAACTCAATCGTACGCGCTTGCATTCCTTCTGCCCATGATCGAGCACGGTTTCTACGATGCTGCCCTTTCAACTGAAAGCGACATGATGGCACTTGTTGCCATGGCAGTCGACCTTGCGTTCATCGCCCTTGCATTCACTCTCGTACGCAGAAAGTCGGTCATGGATCAGCCGCTACATCCATCAGTAGCTACACCGCAACCGCAGCAACAGATGCCTCAGGGGCAGAACCCTTACGCACAGATGCAACAACCACAGCAGCAAATGCCAAGGCCAATGGCAACTGGCTCCAATTGGTATTGCCCGTATTGCGGCACGCCGAACACAGGTAACTTCTGCATAAACTGCGGGTCGAAGCGACCGTAGGGCTCGATTGCGCAATCGCGCAGTCGGTTCTTTTCCGAAAAATGGCACAGGCTTCACGAGAAGCTCTGTGCCATTTCTTTAGAGCACCATTCCGCCCTGCAAGGTTATCCGATATTGTCCCTAGGCTTCTCGCACGCGGTCGGCGAGCCAGCTGGCCCACTCTTCCACGCCTTCACCCTTCGTAGCGGCAATCGGGAAGATAGGTGCCTTGGGATTTAGTTCCCTTACGCTCGTTTCGAACGCCTCGCGGTCGAAGTCGAACACGGGCATGGTGTCGACTTTGTTCAGGATCACTGCATCTGATACCTGGAACACGCCTGGGTACTTGAGCGGCTTGTCGTCACCTTCGGGCACCGACAAGATCATGACCTTTGCGTTTTCGCCCAAATCGAAATCGGTCGGACAAACAAGGTTGCCGACGTTCTCGATGATGATCAAGTCGAGACGATCGAGGTCGAGCACGTCTATGGCACGCTTGAGCATGGCGCTCTCGAGGTGGCATGCACCACCAGTGTTGATCTGCACAGCCGGGATGCCTTGAGCCTTGATCTTCTCGGCATCGACGGAGCTTGCGATATCGCCTTCGATTACGGCGATATTGAATT
>JAZQRZ010000098.1:0-3647 GCA_045629845.1 Eggerthellaceae bacterium
GAACACGTCATCCGCGAAGAAGTTGATGAGCATGCGGCCACCAGTGAACAACTCAATGGGCGAGAAGAACGAACCACCGTTGAAACACGGAAGTTCAGCTTCCCTGAAGCGCTTGATGGCGGTAGGCGTATAGGCAACGAAATCCTTGACGACCTGCTCGCCAACCGGGTTTCCGATGCGGTCCATGATCGTTTGATACAACGTTGGGTATCCCTCCTCGACCAGCATATCGTAATCTTCCTGGAATACCACTTCCTTCTCAGCCATCTGCCATAGCTCGTTCTCGGGCAGTTCATGACCTGGCATCAAAACGCGTCCGAACCACATACGAGCCATGTTGCGTGGCTGAAAGCATGTAAGCTGGGTTCCGTCTACATCGCCCCACAGGCTCGATGCGGTCAGATTGCAATCGGTGTTGACAACAGGATCATCGCAATAATCGACGAGCTTCTTCCCGCAAAAAACGGCGTTGCATGCCGAACCGCTTTGCATGACGGGAATTCTGTCAACAGGCTCGATTCTCACGGCAGCCATGATTCTGTCGAAACGTTCCTCGTACTTCCCAGACATGATGACACCTCGATTCTCTTGCGTTCGTACATTCCATTAGTGCAACTAAACAGAATGTAGCTTTGAGGTTGACGCGTTTCAGCGGTGCAAAATACAATGTTTTACATAGAATACTGTGCACTGTGCACACTGGTTGCTACTGTATACGGAGGGGGATTTCCGTGCAGTTATCGCTTCGTTTCTGCTTCTACGAAATCCAAAAGAGATGCCCTGAAGCTACACTTACTGAAATTACTGCGCGTGAACTGGCATTTTCTTCCACTGGAGTGCTTGTGAGCCAAGACCGGTGCATCGAAGACACGTTGTATTTCGACCTGCTTCCCAACGATGCAAACGGCTTCTTCAAGAATATAACCGTAATCTGCACGCCCTCCCGCGCAATTCGCTTTGCATACTGCACAGTTATTGTTGTTCCCGAAGACATGAACCTCCCTAGACTCTTCGACGACATCTCGCTTGTATTCTCAAAATTCGCACGTTGGCGCGACGAAGTTGAACGCGAAGTTGCAAGCAGGTGCGACCTTGATACTGTATTGGCCATCACCAGGCGTATGGAGCGAAATCCGATGTGGATTTCTAATCGGGACCTGAAAATGGTTGCCTGCCACGATGCGGGCTCTTTCTCGTTGACGAGTCCCGAATGGAATTTCGCAGAACAATTTGGCTACCTACCGTACCAGACAGTCGAAAAACTGATGGAAACGGGAGAAATCGATGCAATACGCGCGAAATCACCAGCATTTATCTCGGGTAATACTGGATGCTTTCAGAATAATTACGCCACGAAGTCAATCTATCGCCACGATCGTCATTACGGTAATGTGTTTATCATCCAGTACTACAACACACTGACCGAGCGTGATCGAGAAATCGCCGAACAACTCGGCCAGATTCTCTCGTATTCCCCATTTACACAACGAGACTACACCAAAGAATATCCTATGGGGCTCATATTCATTGAGGAGCTCCTGGCTGGTGCAAAGTTGAACCCGAAGGTCGTTGAGCAACAAGCACAGCTACTTGGCTGGAGCAACAACGATCCCGCACTTGTCCTCGCCTGCATCCCTTCAAACCTCGGCAGCGGAAGTGATGAAATCGGTAACGAGAAGTCGATCCTCAGTGGCACGTGTTCTCTTCTGCAAGCGAACGGATTCGGGCAGAGCCTTGTTTTCGATGGATGCATCATCACTATTCTTAGAGGAAGTCTTTCTGAACTCGCTAGCATGAAGGCAAAGGTATGCCGCATTGTTTCTATTAACGATTTTTGCGTAGGAGCTTCGGAGCGGTTTACCGACTTCTCGCACCTCCGATCGAACTACCACCAAGCTCGACTTGCTGCATCTTTTGGCGCGAGACAGCATATCGCTAGCATTTCCTACAGTGATGTTTTCATTCAGCATATCGCGCAGGAACTACAGGAAGCACTTCCGCCATTCGACCCCGTCGAGACGTTGCGGGCTTTCGACGAGAAGAATTGCGCCAATCTTTGTGAGACGCTCGATGCTTGGCTCGCCTGCAACGGAAATATGTCACATACCGCAAAAGAACTGCATGTCCATCGCAATACAGTCATCGCACGAATCGACAAGATTCGCTCCCTCACTTCATTCGATTTAGATTCTTTCGATACTCGGATTCGGCTTTATCTAGCACTCCGTACACCTTCTTCGAAATAATCAGAAGCCTCATTGCAAATGACAATCTCGATTATTAAATCGTCTGCCGAATTGCAATTCTATCCGTGTTACGAATTTCTAACTTGTGTTACTATTCACTCGTCATGTAATCCGACGAAGGGGGACAAGAGAATGAACACCCATGCACGCAAGCTACTCGCCACCATCTTTGCGGCTATGCTCGCTATCGGCGTCTTCGCACTTGCTGGCTGCTCGCAATCCAGCTCGTCGAGCGTTGCCTCGAGTACAGCTTCTAGCTCGACGGCGTCGTCATCAGCTGATTCTTCGGCTGCTGCCACGCAAACCATTACCGACATGGTCGGCCGCACGGTGGAAGTTCCAACCAATCCTCAGAAGATAATCGGCGTTGGCTCTTCCTCGCTGCGCATGATCTGTTACCTCCAAGCAACTGACAAGGTTGTCGGCGTCGAGCTTGGCGAGCAGGAAGATTCCGTAACCTGCACCTATCGCCATGTCAACCATGATCTGTTCAACACCCTGCCCGTCATCGGCGAGGGCGGCTCAAAGGGCGTCACTCCCAACGAAGAAGCCATCATAGAGGCTGCCCCTGAGGTTATCATCGCAAGCATCGACAAAGATTCCGCAGATGCCTTGCAAGCAAAAACCGGCATACCCGTTGTCTGCATCACATTGAGCGACATCGTATTCGACCAGGTGTTCTACGATAACTGCACCATGTTGGGCAAAGTCCTCAACACTGAGGACAGAGCTTCCGAAATCATCAAGTTCATGCAGGATGCCGAGGCCGATTTGACCAAGCGCACCGCTAACGTTGAATCCAAAACTGCCTATGCTGGCGGCGTCAGCTTCCGCGGTGGCCACGGTTTCGCTGGCACCGAAGCCGGCTTCCCGCCGTTCGCCATCACCAACACCACCAACATCGCTGATACCGACAATGCCAGCGGCTGCTTTGATATCGACCTCGAGGCCGTATCCTCCGCACAGCCTGATTACATCTTCCTGGAGAGCGGAAACATCGGGTTGGTCAAGGAAGACGTCGCTGCCAACCCGGATTACTTCACCAATCTGAAGGCAGTACAAGACGACAACGTGTACTCACTGGTCTCGTACCGCTTCTATGCAACCAACGTCGACCTGGCAATCGCCAACTGCTACCAAGTGGGCTGCTCGGTGTACCCGGACCAGTTCGCTGACGTCGATCCCACCAAGAAGCTTGACGAAATCACAGTGTTCTTCTTGGGCAAGCCGCTCTCTGAGGACCTCGCGGCTGAAGGTTGCACCTTCCAGAAGTACGACATCATGAACCTCTAAGCACTTCCGCGAGATTGCAAGAGAAACCGTAGCCCCCGCTTGGCACAACCTGCGGGGGCTTTCATTTTTGGAAAAGATGTGGCACAGAGCTCCCAGGGAAGGGTGTGC
>JAZQRZ010000099.1:0-15218 GCA_045629845.1 Eggerthellaceae bacterium
GCGAAGTCGTGCATGTGCAGGAAACTGCTTTCGGAGAGGTAGACGCGCTTGCCGCTGCGATTCACCGGTGCCGTGACGCATGCGACGATCAAGGGGACGCCGGAGGTGTCCACGAGGTACTCGATTTCCTCGAGGAAGCGGTTCCTTTCGCCTGCCATGCTGCTGTAGGCCTTGAGCTTGGGCTCGCTTCCGAGCTTTCCCGCCTTCTTCCAGGCTATGCAGTCCTGGAGGTACGCGTCGATCTTGTCCTGCTCGTCCTGGTCGTATTGGTATATCACGACGATTCGGTCGTCTCGGAAATCGAACTCCGCGCCCATGGGATTCAGCACGGTTCTGGTGTTGCGGCCGTAGGCGGTGCGGTCCCAGCATTGCAGCTCGTCGCACAGCATGAGCAGCCAGGCCAGCGGGTGCAGCTCCTTTTGCAGGCACGGGTCGGAATCGCCCGCGCAGGGCGCGATGGAGTACCTGAACACGACGTAGTGCAGCAAGATGGCGCTCAGCGCGTCCACATGTGCGGCTTGCAGCGAAAATGACGAACCAGCGTTGTTCGCATCGCTTTCAAGGATGCCTTCAAGCCCGCGATACAGGCGCACGGCGCTGAAGTAGGCGTGGTCCATGTAGTAGGCGAAATCCTCGGGCGAGGTGGGCTTCTTCTGCAGAAGATCGGCGAGGTAGTTCTCCGAGAAGCCGTATGCCGCTCCGAGCTTCTGGGCGATGTCGTGCGCCAACAGCTCGTGGACGGTAGCGAAGCGTTTCCCGTACAACTGCTCGAAGAGATCCTGCGCCCGGGGCGTAAGCCCCGTCATCGGCCGGGGGTTCTTGTAGGCGATGAAGGGGGTGTTCTCGCCGCGTTCATCGCCCTGCACGTCGAAGTATGACATCACCTGCTCGAAGGCGAGCTCGAAGGGGTAGCCCATGTCGTGGAACAGCGCCGCGAGGCCCCAGAACTCCAGGAAGAAGCATGCAGCGGCGTGCGACTGAGCGGCATCATCCTCGGCGGCATCGATGTGGTAGAAGGAATTGAACGCACTACGGTAGTTTTCATTCGTCTCGTAGATTGCTAAGCCGAGCGCGAAGACGTAGACTGAGTGGGAATAATGGTCTCTGTGCTCCATCAACAGCGTGCTGGCGTTGGCTTCGCACTCGCTGAGTAGCTCCACCATTCTTTTCGAGTTTCCGTAGCCGCCGAGAAAGATTTCGGTGAAGCAATAATAGACGTTGTAGGCATCTTGCGTTGTACCAGAATCGAGGAAGTGTTCCAGCTCGCGTTCGAGACAGAGCCGGTTGATGTCCATCTGCATGTTGTAGGGAATCTGATTTGGTGCAGAGCTCGTTCCGCGATACATACCAGAACGAGCTTCTTCTGCTTCAATTTGCGCATCGAAGCCTAGGTCTTCGCATCGTTCGTGGATGAAGCGCAGTACTGCGGATTTCAGGTCGAAACTGGTTTGGGCGCCGTCGGGTAGAGTTGGCTGCAAGGGGCCGACGTCAACTCCGAACTCAAGTTCGTTTGCCTGTCTCATCTTTTCAAGCGCTGTAAATGCCATTGCAACCTCCGTGGTGCAACGAGGCGCGGGAAGGTTCCGCACGGAGTACTGGCGCGTCTCCTCCGAGAACGCGATTGGTTCCTCTACCACCTTCTCCTGTAAAGACGAATCAAAACCAGATGCCATAATCCTTACAGATGCTTAAAGCGTCTCGCGGACGCTTCGCGCCTGGATTTGATCTACGGTGACAAGAACTGATTCCTGATGGAAGAGGACGCAAGCTTCTTTGGCAATCTCATCAACGGTTTCTTGCTTCACGTCTATGAAGGTTAACACGATGGATTTCTCTTCGGTATATTCGCCGTTGTCGTGCAGGTAGCCGCCTTCTACGACATTGAAAGAGAATGGAACGGAGTAAGCTTGGCAAATCTTTTTCAGAATCGAAATATAGCGCTCAGTCTCGAGCTTCTGTTCCTTTTCTTCTGAGTCATTCAGGCCAATATAAATTTTCGTTTCCTCAAGTACTGCAGAATTACTGAGGGCGCTTTCTTTCTGAGTCTCTTGAGCAGCAAGAATGTGGCGTATCATGCGGGCGTTTTTACTGGATACCATCTTTTCTATGACCTCCGTTGCAGCTGAAGCTGCGTTCGTTATACCTTCAAAACAGGGGGAAAGATGTCCTGGATTTGATGAAATAGAAAGGAGGCGTCGACCGTCATCGACGCCTCCTTGAAGAGTCCGTGTTGTACGGAGTTAGTCTGATTGACTAATCTTGCGGACCGAAATAGGTCGAGGAGCCGAAGCCTAAAACGAGCAACATGATGTTCGGGAAGATGAGGTAAAGGATGAGCCATCCAAGACCATGACCGAAAGCTTGCATCGTCTTATAGGTGGCAACCAGGCCAAGAATGGCGCCTGCCAAAATGACGACACCACCAAGAATGCCCAGGATTGAGTTGCCGCCTCCGGAAGCGACGATGTCGCCGCCTGCAGTGACAGAGTAGGCACCGCTCATTGCCATAAGAATGCTACCCACGATGACGAGGGCCAGCATGACCCAGAACATGCCGATTTTCTTCCATGAAATGCGCCACTGAACGTAGTCTGAGTAGATAGGAATAATCGACTTCCAACCAGCTTCGCCGGCCTTTGTGAAGATTTTCCAACGGGCGATAATTACGAGGACCCAAAACGCCAATACAAGGAGGCATATTGTCATAACGCCGCCAGCAATGATGCCTGTAGCTACAGCTTCTTGACTTGGCGCTGCCCAGGCTTGCTCGATTCCTAACATGATTTGCCCTCTCTCTTCGATTAAGCCGTCATCCCCGCCGACAATGAAATCGAATATCGCGGAGTTTCTGAGTGGCAGTCTATCGAAGCAAGCGTACGTAATCGTTACAAAGCGTCAGACATCATGTTTTGCCTGATAAACGCCCCGTTTTTGTGACGAGAGATAATAGTTTTTCTTAGAACGAACTGGGGTCAATCATGAAATACAGCTTAGCGGCGGTTTCTTCCGCCCAGCTGTATTGGGTCATGTATTCCCCATTGAATGCAGCGATAGTTTCAGTATCGCCGGCAAGGAAGCGATAGTAGTCGCAATCGATGTAATCAGGACGGATGGCCCATTGGCCGTGTTCGCGTACTAATACGTCTGTGAGTCCCGCTGATTCTAGTGCTTCTTTCAGGTCGGCAGTCAGTACGCGCAGGTAGGATTGCGCATTTTTAGTTACTTGACCCTCCCAAAGAGCATTTGCTATTTGGGGGCCAGTGCAAGCCCCTCCGTTGCGATCAACAAGGAACGCGAGCAATTCTTTTGTGCGGGTGCGGGTGAAAAGGAGTGGCTCGCCATGAGCAAACACTTCGAACGTACCAAAGCAGCGTACCTGAAGTTCGTTTCTGGAAGAGGTATCTTGTTGCGGAAAAAGAACGTTGAGTTCTTCGCGGATGCGGTCGGCTTCAACGGGTTTTACGACAAAGCCATCGACATGCACGCGGTACGCATCCAAGGCGTAGTTCGGAAAAGCTGTCACGAATACGATTTTTGCATTGGGTGCAGCTTCTTTGATTTTGGCAGCCAGAGTGATGCCGTCGATACCAGGTAATTCGATATCGGAAAATACCACATCGGGTGCACCCAGTTCTTCGATTGCTGCGAGCGCTGGTTTTGCACGTTTGAAGTCGATTACTTCTGCATCAGGCTCGGCGGCGACGATGGCGTCATGGAGGGCTTCGAGCATGGCTTTTTCGTCGTCGATAGCGAATATCCTCATGAGTTAATCTCCTTTGGGATTTCGATAGTGACCATGCTACCATGTCCAAATTCTGAGTCGATACGAAGTGTACCGTTGCTTATATATTCGAGTCGCGTGCGTACGTTTTTCAGGCCGATATGCGTCCTGCCGTCGTCTGCCGTCGGTATCAAAGGATTAAAGCCAGCGCCGTCGTCTGTAACCGATACTTCCCAGTGTTCGTCGAACTCGCGTGACGAGATGGTTACTGTGCCTGTTCCATCCTCGGTACCGCGAATGCCATGGCGTACGGCGTTTTCGACCAGGGGCTGCAACGTTAATGTCGGCAGCATAAAATCCGTGCAACCGATGTCGTAGACAGCGTTCAGGTCATCTCCGAAACGCAGTTGCTCAAGAGTTAGATAGTTTTTTGCATGCTCGAGTTCTTGAGTAAAGGGGGCGGGTGCATCTTGGGTAATTGCATCCATGTTTTCTCGTAAGTAGCGTGAGAACAGGTTAATGGCATCTTTGGCTTCCGTATCGTTTTTGCACAGTCTTCCAATGGCGCCGAGGGTATTGCTGAGGAAGTGTGGTTGCAGTTGGCTAAGCAGGATGTCAGATTTCAGTTTGGCGTTTATTGCTTCTGCTTTAAAGGTGCGCTCGCGTTGATCGGTTTGAAGGTTGACGAACATGGCAAATGCACCGAGGGCCGTACCTAAAACAATGGCGTAGATGCCATACAGAAGCATTTGGCAAATCATAAATGCCATGGGCACGAAGAAGTACGCAGTAAATGCTGATTCCTGAGAACGCGTCAGTGCGTCCCGTCTGCGATAGAAGCCAATCAAGCCTACTATCATGATGAGTGCTGGGGGGATTAAGACAGCGGGATAGAAGGGGCCGCGTTGATAAACATTATCGGAATCGACAGAATAGAAGATACCTGAGAATTCGTTAACGACGAGCATGATGAGGTACACGATTAACAGCACTATTGCAAAATGAAATTCTGCAGTGTGTGCCCAATTCTTTTCGCCACACGAACGTAAGACGAATGCAAGAAGGATAGGTGTGGCCGCTGCTGCTGTAATCGATTCGAAGAAAAGAAGTACGCGCTGTGCTATTGCGAAGCCAGAACCGTAGAAATCATCAACTATTTGTCCTGCTATGTTAAATAGGATGTAGCCAGAAAGAACAGTGAACAGGATGACAAGGAATCGTCGCGAGATGCGCTCCATTTGCTGGTCAAGATATGCTTGCGCAAGGCAGAGCAAGCAAATGAGAAGGCCAGCCGCCGCAATGATGAGATTCAGACCGAGTATGCTCGTGTTCATCGACCAGCCTCCTTTTTGTTCATCTTGAAATGTACCACAGACATAAAAAAGTTCGACCCTCGATTAACGAGGGTCGAACGTTTGAGGAGGTTATGTTACTTGATGGCTTACTTGCCAGCTTCCTTCTTGATGTTGTTAGCAATCCAGAACATGAAGACCGACCAAATGAGTGAGACTGCGACTGACCAGAACGTCGTGTCCATGAAGCCATTCAGGATGGCAATGGTGGCACCGATGAGCTCGATAATCATGCCGATGAGCAGGAATACCCATACAATCATGATTTTCTGGTTGTCGTTTGCCGCACGCAGGCCAAAGACACCGCACAGCAGATTCCAGATGCCCAGAATGACAACAATCACACCGAATGCAATTGCAACTGTGCCGACGGTACCCTGGACAGCAGCGTTAAGCTCAGCATCGCCTGTCTGAATCGAGCCGACATCACCAGCGGCCATGAAGCCCATGACGCCAACAATCAGGACGATAATCGAAAAAATAATCTGGATAATCGAGATGACGCGCAGAACCTTCTGACTTCCACTCCGTTCCATGATGGCTTCCTTTCCTTCGGAGCTCCCCGCAATACACATTGCGAGTTTTTCTGGGCAAATCTTATAAAGACAGGCGTACGTAAACGTTACAAACGCTTAACATGCCCGTTCATGACGCAAGTTAGTCGTTCTTAGGCAGATGCGCAGCTATGACATCAGCAATGGATGCAAGTGGCATGGTCTGCAGATAGATTGTGCCAGGGCCAGTAAGCTTAGTATTGAACAGGCCTTCACCCCCGAATAGGACGTTCTTCACGCCTTGGACTTTTTGAATATCCAGGTCGACGCCTTCCGTGAATCCCAGTACGTTGCCTGTGTCGACAATCATTGATTGACCGGGAGCAAGTTCGTATTTAATGAGGGAACCATCGCACTCGAGGAATGCGATACCCTGACCGCTTAGGCGCTGCATGATGAAGCCCTCGCCGCCGAAGAAGCCACCGCCTAGCTTCTGGTTGAAGTGGATGTCCATTTGAACGCCTGCTTCAGATGCGAGGAACGCCATTTTCTGAGCTATGAAGGCTTGACCCGGTTGAATGTTGATAGGCAGAATCTGACCAGGGAAACTTGATCCAAACGCGATGATGCCATCGTCTTCTGCGGTGTAGGTGTTTTGGAAGCCACCTTCGCCAGAGAAGGTGCGTGCGAAGAAACCGCCAATGCCGCCTTCGCTACCTGTTTCCATCTTCATGCACGGGTCCATCCAGACCATGGAGCCTCGTTCGGTTTTCATTGTTTCCCCACGCTGCAGCGTGCATACCACGGCTGGAAACGGTGAGCCTACGATTTCGTATTGCATGGTTCGTTCCTTTCATCCGGAGTTTCCCGGCAATTCTTTGCACCGGGCTCATCTGGTCGAAAGTTTAGAAAACTGGGCGTACGCAAGCGTTACAAGGTCTTCAGTGGGTTATGTAACGTTCACGTGCGCTTGGGCTTGTAAACTTCGTAAACGTGGAAAAGAGACTGTCCCTTTTCCACGTTTAAACTGGTTGGGATGGGAAGTATAGTGCGCTCATCCTCGTGAAAGAAGCAGTATGGATAAGGCAGAGACAGACAATCAAAAGAGCAGGTCGTCCGATGCGTGTAAGAATTGCAGGCCTGTTATTGCCGCTATCGCGGGAGTGTTTGTACTTGTCTTGGCAGTTGTGGGGTTGAATCTTGTAGGGCTTATCAGCTTGCCCTTTCTGCCGAAAAGTCCAGAACTTGTGCTTTTGCGTGCAATAGGCGACGTTGCGCACGACGGAACGTTTGATGTTGTTGCAGATGCGGATACTGATGCTGAATTAAGCATAGAAGCCCTTGGTCAAGAGGCTAAAAGCAACGTTCGACTAACGGCGACAGCCACAGGAACAGCGTATGATTTCGATGCGAATGATCCCTCTAAGCTGAAGATTCCAGACGGTGCGTTTGCTGTTGATACCATGTTCGCCTTGGATGTTGGTTTCCTGCAAGGCGAAACTGAAAATCTTCATGCTTCAGGAACATTCGATTTAGCTCTTGATGATGAGGTAATTAATTATCACCTTCAGGAACCGTTCGATTACGAGGGGGTCATCCAGTTCGATACACAGGCGCTTATGGGCCAGGAAAATAGGGTAATGATGCGCGGCATTGCTCTAAGTGATATTCATGACATGAAGATGGAAGGCGATAAGGTTACCTTTACTGTAAATACCGCATCGATTGATACCAGCACTGTTCCCGATGCGCTTAAAGAAATCCTGCAGTTGGTCGATATTGATTTAGTTGATGCGCAGACGAACCTGAGTAATCTTGATGTAAGCGTTGATCTGGGTACTCCTAGTTCAGTTCGAGCTCATGTCACTGGCACAATGGATGTGACAGCCCAAGGCCGAAAGAGGGTGGACCTTCCATTAGCACTTCCAGTTGTGCCTGTTAACATCGACCTTAAAATCAACGTGCCAATTGATATTAATTTCGTGCTTTCGTAGGCGTAAGTCCAGCGTAATGGTCGAGTTTGCTTTGTAACGTTTGCGTACGCTTACTCTCGTATGCTTATGCAGGTTAATACTGGCTATCTGTCTGGAGGGCTCTGTATGAACGAGATACCTGCAAACAAGCTCGACCCACGTATTAAAACAGTATGGCGGATACGCTATGCCATCCCTATCGTAATCCTTGGAATTATTCTTACTGTTGCAGCTGTATTGTTAAAGGGTTCCCTAGCGGAACAAGGTGCGGATGTTAACAACGTACCGTTCATCATTATTGGTGTATTGGTGCTCATCTTGCTCATCATTTTCATAGGTATCGTGCCAGGCGTTCGTTATCGCAAGTGGCGCTATGAGATAACCGATGACTGTCTTGACATCATGAGGGGTGGCTTTTTTAAGAAGAGGCGCTACCTGGTGCCGTTCATCCGCGTTCAGGATACTGACACACGGCAGACTTTCCTGTTGAGCAGGTTCAAGCTGGCAGCTGTTACTGCTTCAACGGCAGCGAATGAGCATGAGATTCCGGGGCTCGACGTTGACACTGCTGAGCAGCTGCGTAATCGCGTGGCCGAGCTTGCCGCCAGCGCGCGAGAGGATGCATAACCATGGCTGACTACGAAAATGATCAGAAGGGCACAGTCCCTTCCGGAGCAGATAATGCGCCCGCTCCTCCTGCTGCGGATAGCCTCTATATCGCTATGTTTGAAACGGGTAAGCATTACAAGGTGCAGAAAAGCTACATTGCCATAGCACCTGTCATTGCTCTTTTTATTGCAATCATATTTGCGGTTTTCAACAACTTAGAAGAACAGCTTTATTGGGCTCTTGACACGCTTGACACTGTTACGGGTCCGTTTGCTGACCTGATAGTCTTGGTTGTGCTTTTCGTTCCCTTTATTCTTAGATGGCGCGCCATGTCGTATGTGTTTGACGATAAGGGCTTTAGCTTCTATTACGGTGTCTTTTCGAAGCATTGTGTACAGCTGCCCTATACGCAGGCTCAGTCGCTGAGTTATCATGCATCGCCCTTGCAGCGTATCTTCCGCGTATGTACGGTCACTGTTGATCGCGCGGGCGGCTCGGCAAGGAAAACTCTTAGCGTGCCTTACGTGAAGCGCACGACGTTCGAGAAGATGCGTGCTGAGTTGTCGATGCGCAAAGCAGCCATGCAGGCAGGTAAGACATCTGAAGTTACTTATGTTCCCGATGTTGAAGTGAACATATTCGATAACGAGCCTGTGTCGTACGAGTATCGCTTGGAAAAGGGTGCTCTGCTGAAGACCGCCCTTACCAACGACAAACCAGTCATTGCAGCTGTTGTCGTTTTGCTACTTGGTATCGTTGCTTCAATCGTTGCGTTGCTCTGCGGGGTAGCGTTTATGGAAGATATTCGCGACATATTCATCTTGCTTATGTTGGCAGTCATGGTTGTCGTTTGGATATTCGGATTGTTCCCCGTTCTGCTGAAGTACGGAAGATTCCGTGCTCGTCGTCGAGGCTCGCGCATCGAGGTTGAACACGGCGTGATCTCTCACGACTTTACCAGCATGGACGCTGATTGCATCGAATTCGTTGAAGTGCATCAGTCACCTTTGCGTCGCTTTACCGGTGCGTGTGAGCTGTCGTTTGGTCGCACGACCTTTGCGAGCAAAGAAGGGGTTTTCAAGAAGCTCAAGAACCTGCTTATAAAGAGCAAGAAGAAAAAGAAGAAGGTTATCGAGAAGGCAGAGACGCTGGTTGTTCATCCCTTCGTCAAGCTAGAGCGTGCTAACGAGATTCTAGATAATCTAGCGCCCGAGCTTGCTGATCGTCCCCGCCGTGAAGAATGTAGGCCACTGCCTAAGGTCGCATTCCGACGCGCTCTTATCCGTGAGTGCTTGCTTCGTAACAAGGTGCTTTGGGTCTGCCTTGCCATCATTGTGGTTCGCTGGATACTCAACGTATTCGTGGTGCCTCGTATCGGAATTGTCGGCGTGGCAATCGACTTACAAGATGGCTCGCCAGTGGTTGAAATCTATTTCATTGACACTTACTACGAGCTTATGAGGTACCTGCTTATCGCTGCTATCGTTGTGGGTGTCATAAGTATTGCTGTCAAGGTTCTTACTGCAAGACGCTACGCTCTAAAGTCGGGTTATACGTGGAATGACGATTATCTTTTGCTGCTTCATGCGGGCTCTCCGACATGTCAGCATGTTATTCCGCGTAACAAGATTCAGTCTGGTGTCTCTGAAGTCAGCTGGGGCCAGCGTCGGAAATCGGTC
The DNA here is from genome assembly GCA_045629845.1 of Eggerthellaceae bacterium. Taxonomy (GTDB): domain Bacteria; phylum Actinomycetota; class Coriobacteriia; order Coriobacteriales; family Eggerthellaceae; genus UBA9715. Next base: position 9,829 of record JAZQRZ010000099.1, read on the forward strand.
GCTACGTTACAGGCGAATGCGTTCACGGGTTCGCAAAGCGTTGTTGCTAGCCTTGTTGATGTCTCTACCGACGAAGTCAATGCTTATCTCGATTGGCTGATGCCTCGCCAGTAGGGCTCTCGAATAGGTCTTAGCCGGAGGTGCAAACGCATTTCGGTTTTGGGAAGGGAACGAAGAAAGGACCTTTGTATGAAAACTACCAAGATCAGGTTTTTAGCATTCATCGCCAGCACGGCCCTTGTTGCCATGCTTGGTCTTGCTGCATGCAGTGGCAGTTCCTCGACGTCTGCAGTAAGCAGTGCTGCTTCTACTAGCGCCAACAGCGCCGCTGCATCCGCTAGTGCTAGCAACGCTTCTGAAAGTGCCAGCAGCGCCGCTGCAAGCGGAACCGCTTCTGCGGGCGAATCTGTTTCTCTTGCGGCTCTTGCCAAAGAGCTCTTCCAGAACTGTCTTGTTGGAACAGATGACAAGGATGTCCTTTATTTCTATGCGCAAGGCGACGATGACAAAACCGCTTCATTGCTGATCTACGACATTTCGAACGATGCCTTCTCAGTCCATGCAGGAGCATATGTTGAACCGTCTTCTGGTATGGTCAAAATCGACACCAAGGGTGCTGGTGAGGCAATAGAATTCAAAGTTACTCCCAATGCAGACAAGACTGCTGTTGAATTCACGTTCGATAACGGTACGACTGTGACTATGGGCCCTGTTATCGATGAAGACACTGAGAAACTGCTGAAGGAACTCGATCAGCTCATCGCTGAGGTTAACAATTCTGCAGACACTCAAAGCAAATAGCGGCTTATAGGACTTTGATTTGTTTGTCAGGAATCACATCGCTTGTCGTGATAAGTATTCTTGTCTCCTTTCGCTACGGTAGGAAAAACTAAATAGATATACGAAAACGAACTGCCCCGAATTCATCTGGGCAGTTCGTTTTCGTGCATGATTTTATAGGGTTAGTCTGATTGGCTAATCTTGCGGACCGAAATAAGTCGAGGATCCGAAGCCCAAAACGAGCAACATGATGTTCGGGAAGATGATGTACAGGATAAGCCATCCCAGACCATGGCCGAAAGCTTGCATCGTCTTGTAGGTACCAACAAGCCCAAGGATGCATCCTGCGAGAACGACAAGGCCGCCAATGAAACCAAGAATAGCGTTGCCGCCACCAGATGCGATGATGTCGCCACCTGCAGTGACAGTATACGAGCCGCTCATGAACATAATGATTAAGCCTACGATGACGAGGGCTATCATAACCCAGAACAAACCAACCTTCTTCCATGAGATGCGCCATTGCACGTAGTCGGAATAGATTGGAATAATCGATTTCCACCCAGCCTCGCCAGCCTTAGTAAAGATTTTCCATCTGGCGATAATCAGCAGGACCCAAAACGCTAAGGCAAGGAGGCATATCGTCATAACGCCACCAGCAATGATGCCCGCTGCTACAGCTTCTTCACTTGGCGCTGCCCAAGCTTGTTCGATTCCAAACATGATTCGTTCCTTTCTCGTTGCATAAGCTGCTGCTTTAGTGTTTTTGTTCAATAGCTAAGGAACTCTGTAATTAGTATATATAGAAGTTTTTATGAAATTAGTTACAAGTTATAAACAGCCTGTTCACAAGAGGTTTTCGACGCTTTTGAGAGAGTTAATCGTTAGCGCAAAAGATAAGTCGCGTTGATGACAAAAGGAAGCCTGGCCTAGCATCAGGAGAGGTTTTGCTGAGTTATCGGGGTAAGAGTCTTCGATACATTAATCAAGATGCGGCGATTAAACGTCGAAGCCTTTCTTTGCTGCGAGGCAAGCTGCGATGCCTCCCAGAATAAAACGGTCGATGACAGCGCGGATCTGCGTCCATTCTTCGTCGCTTGCGGTGGACGAACGCGCTGCGGCGAAGCATCCCGACATTTGGAATGAGCAGACCGCTTCGGCTTGGGCATGTGTATAGCCGGCATTTGTTAGCAAGATAAACAGGTCGTGCTCGTTGGTGTCTTCGCGTTTGTTCAGGAACGTGTCAAGGAAGCGTCCTTCCTTCACCACGGGGTCGTATACGTCTGCATCGCGTACGAGTGAACAAAACGGTCGTCCCTTGGGCTTGAAGCCGTCCGAGCACGCAATCTGGCTTATGAGAGGCAGTGTGTCGCGCGCATAATCCCGTACGACGATGTCATACACGTCGGCTGGGTTGTCGAAGTGCTCGTAGAACGTCGAGCGGCTGACGCGCGCTTCACGGGAGAGCTCTGAGACCGTAATGTCAGCGAGCGGCTTTTTAGCAAGAAGCGCTAGGAGCGCTTCCTTGATAGCGCCTTCGGTTCGCGTTGTGTACTTGGCTTTGGCTTGAGCCAATGATCTCTCCATTCACTACAAATTCGGTCAATGTGTTCGGAATTATAATGCTAGCACAAGCGTCACTATCTTCCTTTGCTAGGATGATGAAAGCAAACACAAGACGGGGGGAGCAATGCAAATACAGCAACAGGTGCTGCTTGATTTTATGGGAGAGCCAAGCTTGTGTTTTATTATTCCTCGCTTTCAACGCTCTTACTCGTGGGGTATAGAGCAATGTGACGAGCTGTGGCGCGATATCCTGCGAGCTGCTCGCGAGCACCGTTCGCATTTTTTGGGTTCGCTTATCTACTGCACGGATGATGGCGGGTTTTCGATTGTTGACGGGCAACAGCGTTTGATTACTGTAACGTTGCTGTTGGCGGCGCTTGCCAAGCACTTTAGCGATAAGGGCGAGCAACTTTTCGGAATCGATGGCGAATCTATTGTCTCGACATACCTGCTGAACGGCGACGGTCCTAAAATTGTTCCCTCGTTCATTGATGTCCCGACACTCGAAGCTGTTGTGCGTGGATCCAAGCTTCCTGCCAGACCATCAATTCGAATTGTTGAGAACCTTTCCAACTTCGAGGATAAGATGAGCCAAGCTGACTTTGACGCTCGAGAACTTCTATCTGGTCTGCAGTCTCTCGTCGTTATTGGTGTAAAGCTTAACTCTCGCGCGCAAGCACCAGCTGTGTTTGAGAGTTTCAACTCGAAAGGCGTGCCACTCGTCACAGCCGACCTTGTGCGTAATTATTTGCTGCTTGCCGAAAGCCATGACGAACAGGCGCGTCTTCATGCAAAATACTGGACACCCATCTGCGGCGTCTTCGGCGACGACCCCGGATCCCTGAAGCTGAATAACGCCATTTTAGGTTGGCTTGCCGTTCGCTTGAAAGCAGTGCGAAAGTTCGGCGATGAGCAGGCTTTTAGTATTTTCAAGAGCTTCTGCGAGGATGAGTATACAGGTACGATTGATGACCTGCTCGAAGAGATGTACGCGTTTTGCATGGTCTGGGCGGAAAACTACCGCTATCACGCCGTGAAGAAGTACAAGACAGCTGATTGGGCCACCCTTGGTCATAAAACACGCGTGTCTGGGCGGCCGCGTGTAAAGTTGGATAACCCCGATAGTGCCGAGTACTACAAAAAGCACTTCGGCGTTGATCCGCAGTGGTAGGTGAACGGCATGAATATCAAGCAAGAGAGCTTATTTGAGTTCATGGGGCAAGGTGATGTCCGCTTCGTCATTCCTGTGTTTCAGCGCGTGTATTCATGGAATGCGAGACAGTGTGAAGAGCTGTGGGATGACGTCATACGCATCGGTCTTGCCGATGATGACGAGACTCATTTCTTGGGAATGTTGCTTTACACTGCCGACACACAAGGGTGGGGTGGACTAGAACAGCTTGATGTCATTGATGGGCAACAGCGTTTAACAACTGCAACGCTGATGTTGTGTGCCTTGGTGCGTTGCCTTGAAGAAGGTGTCTGCAATATCGATGGCATTACTGCTGACATTTTACGCTCGCGCTACTTATTAATCAGGAAAGATGGCAATGTAGCTGGCAAGCTTGTCCTTTCCGACATGGATCTTGGCACATTGTACGCAGTTGTTGGAGCGGGGGATATGCCAGAAGAGCCTGCGGGACGAATCATAGAGAACCTCGAGCTGTTCTACGGAAAGATGTTGCAGCCAGATTTCGATGCCGAACAGTTCTGGCGGGGTTTGAAGCGTCTTGAGGTCGCATGTGTCTTGCTGGCACCCGAGGATAGCCCGCAGCTCGTGTTTGAGAGTTTGAACTCGAAGGGTATGGCGCTCTCGCTGGCCGATCGGGTACGTAATCTCGTCGTAGTGACTGACGACAATACTTCTCTTTCAGAGAAAGGCTTGTTCGAGCTAGGTTGGCTCCCGCTCGAGCACACCGTCATCGACGCCAACATAGCGGGCTTCGACGTGACAACTGTTCTTGAAGCGTGGCTAGCAGAAAGCTATCGTGACACGCGTATATTCGACAAGAGCGAGGTATACGGCGTGTTCAAGCTTTATCTACGAGATGTCTGCGCAAATAACCTTGGCAAACTGCTTTCCGATGCACTTGTCTATGCCTGCACACTCATTGCTGATGATGAATTGCGTGAGGAAGCTCTCGAGAATGCCAGTCGTTGGACTACTGGCAAGCCTAAAGATCTCATCTCCGAGTACAAAATGTTCGGCGATTAGCATAGAGGGTTTTAGTTCGTGGGTTACATGTGAGCTCTCTTCTTTTATTCTATTGCTATAGCAATAGACATTACAACGGTTTTTAGGTATGTTAATCATGTCGAGTTCTGTGGGCTTTTCCGAGGAAGGGGCCTGCTATGAAGGGCAAGAAGACATTCATCACGGTATGCGTTGTAGTAATCGTGGCGGTGATTGTTGGGATTTCGGCGTGTTCTCCCAAGGCGAATACTACTCAAGTGGGTAATCCAATGCCTAATGTTGCCCAAGCGGATATTTCGCCTACTCCCGACAAGTATGGCATCGTGAAGGCTACGCAGTGGGCTGAAGCCTACCCCTACGAGTACGAGTCGTACCTAGCTAACGCCTTAAACACGCCTCCGGCTGCGGATTATCTGGATAATTCCTATGTTGCCGAAGGTTATGCCTCCAAGACTGAAGATGTTACGTCGACGCTGCCAGAAGGATTCAAGTACGTTGATGCTGACAAGATGGATTATCTCGAGACGAATCCCGAGATTAAGATTCTTGGCAAGGGTTACGGTTATGCGAAGTATTACACCGAACCAGCTGGTCATGTGTACTCGCTGTGGACAGTAACGCATAACGGTCGCGTGGGTGACGGTGTCAAGACGAAGGCTGCTTGTATTACGTGCAAGTCACCGCAATACTCTAACCTGGTCGACAGTGAAGGTGAAGAGGTTCACAAACGGGCCTTCAATGAGGTCGTTGGAGATTTAGATGAGAACGTCAGCTGCGCAAGCTGCCATGGCAACACGCCTATGGTTGACGGCAAGGTGTATCTCGAAGTTGATCGGGCTGAGTGGATTCG
>JAZQRZ010000100.1:0-11390 GCA_045629845.1 Eggerthellaceae bacterium
GTGAAGACACAAGCCTCCATAAGCCACTGACCATAGAACTTACCCCAAACAGCCTTGCCCCAACCCGTATCAGCAATAGTGAAATGAATGCCATCAGGACGAACATTGTGCCAATGCTTCGCTGTCATAAGATGACCAATGGCATAACCCGAATCATGAAGCACCATTTTGGGGTTACCTGACGTACCGCTGCTGAAATACATAAGCATAGGATCTGCCGCAAGGGTTTCACGCTTCTCAAAAGCATCAGAAGCAGCTGCAACGCCCGCATTAAAATCAATCCAGCCATCACGACTGATAGTAGCTTTACAGATGCCTTCAGGCCCAGAAAGCTTTGAACCAACCAGAGCATCTGCTGGCGGATTACCCTGTTCATCAAGCTCAGTAAGACCGCCACCTGCACCATTAACCAAGATGAATTTTTCAACAGACGGACAATCATGCATATCAACCGTTGATTCAACGATTGAAGCAATATCGCCAACTGAAGTAGCAATAACCGCCTTGATTGAAGCACCATTTAAGCGATATTCAAGGTCGTGTTCTTTCAGCATAAAGGTTGCTGGAACCATGACGCACCCCAACTTTGCAAGAGCAAGCGCCGTGAACCAGAACTGATAATGACGACGAAGGATGACCATGACGAAGTCGCCTTTACCCAAACCTTGTTCAGAAAAGAAATTCGCAGTTTTATCGGACCACTTCTTCATATCAGCAAAGGTAAAGACATGCTCTTCGCCTTCTGGATTACACCAAACCATGGCGCGCCTATCAGGGTCATTGACTGCAATATCATCAACAACATCATAAGCAAAATTAAAAGTTTCAGGATAGTGAACAGAATAGGTTTGCAATACCCCGTTATCGTCATACGTTTCATCGACATAGCGCAAATTTATGTTTCGCATAAGAATCCTTTGGTACATCTGCAATGCAGAACGGTTAGAAAATAGAAAATTCACCTGACCAATGCAGGGACGCATTCATAAGCATCCGTTCCACGAGCGGTCGAATGAATGAGTTACGGCGTTGCGCACGAAGTTGAAAGGCACAACGCCTAGATAATGCCGTCTTCCTCGGGATTCATGACAATTGCGATAAAGGTACATGGTTCGCCACCTGTGGCAATCATGCCGTGACCACGACCAGAATCATACATAAGCGTATCGCCTGGCCCCAAGTCTTCGATATGATCTTCGTAGGCAAAACGAAGATGGCCAGTAAGAATGTAATCGAATTCCATTCCCTTGTGATACGAAAGATGAATGGGCTTATCCTGCTCTTCTTCAAGGTAAGGAGCCGTAACCAAAAACGGTTCAGCAAGCTTACCCTGCAAGCGCGGAGCCTTGTGCAAGTATTCAAAACCAGCACGACGCTTAATTGAAAGGCCTTCACCAGCGCGAACAAGCGAATAACCACGCAGGTGAGGAGTTTCGCCGGTAAGTAGTTCGATAACATCAACACCAAGAACCTTGGCGCACTTATACAAGAACGTAAACGACAAATCTTGTTCACCAGATTCTTGCGCAGCATATTCTGCAACTGTACGACCAGTTGCATCAGCCATTTCCTGCATAGTGAAGTCGCAGTCTTCGCGTAAACGACGAATACGCTCTGCTACCTCTTTGATGTTCGGCTCATCCATGATGATCCTTTCGTACTAAGCTGCTAGCCTAAAGCTGACTAGATTCGCATATATTAAGCCTTCTTAACGAATTTTGCAGCAAAATGTGCATCAGGTGATCCATTTGAAAGCTGAGTGGAAAAACACGCTTTGCCATTAATGGGAGCAAGGGCAAAATCTGCACCTTCAGGGCTTTCCAGGAATTGCTTAATCACGCCATTGTTCTCGGCATACGTAACCGTGCACGTTGCATACACAATGAAACCACCTGGCTGCACGTGATTTGCAGCTGATTTAAGAAGATCAAGACCAGTATTAGCAAGCGTTGTAATGGCTTCTTCATCTATGCGCCAACGAATGTCTTGGTGACGACGTAGCGTGCCTAAACCAGAGCATGGAGCATCAATAAAGATCATCTGATATTCCTTGTTGGGAAGCACCGAATCAAGACGTGTTGCATTACCTGTAACAACTTCAGCAAGTTCAACACCATATTCTTCAGCGCGCTCACGCAAAAGATTGGTCTTGAATTCGTGACTATCCAAAGAAGTCAGTTCAACTTGCTCGCCAAACATACGCATAGCATCTGACTGAATCATGATGGTTTTCGTACCGCGTCCAGCACCAATCTCCAAGATTGAAGCAGGCTTTCCTAATTCCATGAGGCTTGCTGCAACAGCTTGCGCAGCCGCATCGGAAACAAGAACTTTACCCTGACTAAACAAGCGACGGATGCGACCATCGGTAAGCACACGGGAATTATCAACGTGATAGCAGCCTGAAGGCGTAATACCACCAGCAGAAACTGGCTCAAGCTTTGCGCCAACCTCTTCGAAAAGCGACACAACTTCATCGTCGGTAGCCTTAAGAGCGTTCACGTGAATATAAAGCGGCGCAGGTTCGTTTGATACACGCATAAAATCAGCAGCTGCCTGTGCACCCATATCTTCAATTAACTGACGCGCAAGCCACGTTGGGAATGCATAGGAAAGCGCAAGAGCTTCAAGGTTCTTTTCTGGGTCACCAAAGGGGAACGATTCAGAAGCAGTTAGAACCCTATGCAAAACAGCGTTGGCAAGACCTGATGCGCTGGGAGCAACCGCGCGAACAAGTTCGACACCCTGATCAACAGCAGCGTGAGGAGCTTTACGCAGGTAAATAATTTCGTAGGTAGAAATACGCAGCGCATCACGCACATCAGGCTTGATGTCGCGAGGGCTTGAGATACAGCGATTAATTACATCGTCCAAAGCGCCTAACGAACTAACAACGCCCAATGTTAGCAACGTAGCAAACGCTCGATCTTGTGGCGAAATAGTTGACTGATCGATTGTAGCTTCGATGACTTCATGAGCATAAGCTTGACGACGCCTGACTTGCTGAGTTGCATACAAAGCAGCAAGACGGCCCGGGCTAGCTTCACAACGTTCAAACTGGTTGCGGAAATCAGTAATCTTTACTGCCTTGCGAGCGCTATAGTTCGGATCTTCTTCTGCTAAGCGCTCGGCCTTAGCACGTACTTTTTCTTCAGAACGGGAAACGGATCGAGGCTTACGATCGGGATCCTTTTTGCGGGGATCAAGTTCGCCTTTGTAAACAGGTTTGTCGTCATCGACCAGGCTTTCCATTTTCTTGCGGTCGAATTCTTTTTTACTTTTACGGGGCTTTTGCTTGCGGTTTGGAACCCAAGCACGTCGCTCTTCGCAATTAGCATTGCCCTGTGTTTCATTTACTTGTTCACTCATGCTTTCCCCCACGTCAACTGCATAGTTTTTATGCCTTGGATACCGCCAGCAAATGAACGAGCATCCATACTTTTCTTTCCATCAGGTCGAACCTGTTCAAGTTGTACTGCACCATTTGCAGCACCTATAAACAAACGCTTAGCAACGAATCTAGCTTCGCCTGGCGTTATATCCGCAACAAGACTTTCTAATTCTTCTGAAACAAGAACTGCTCGCTCGACCGCAAGCGTTTTACCAGCAACTTCAGCGCGTGCAGGATGCGCAGTACTAGAAGCACGTACTTTGGCGACTGTTCGTTCAGCAGTATCTGCCGGGTCGAGAGCAAGTTCGCCCTTCTGAATCTTCTCAGCGTAAAGAAGACCTTCTTCGCCCTGTTCATACCACTGAACACTACCCTGCTCAAGATCATCAAGCGCCCCGAGAAGCTCTTCAGCGCCCACACGTGCGAGTTCTTCAGTTAATTCTTCAACGTACATGCCTTCGATATTAATCTCGACGCAGCGACAATACGCGCCTGTATCAAGCCCTTCTTCCATGCGCATGATACAAACACCTGTCGTTTTGTCGCACTCAAGAATTGAGCGCTCGATAGGAGCAGCACCACGCCAACGTGGCAACAGGGATGTATGTACGTTTAAACAGCCATAACGTGGCATTTCAAGAATTTCATTAGGCAAGATGATGCCACACGCAGCAACACAAATAGCATCAGGATTAAGCTGACGCATAAGGGCTATTGTTTCAGCATCTCTTGCTGAGGTACGTTCGTATACTGGAATACCTAAACGAAGTGCATATTCCTTAACAGGAGAAGCCGCAACCTTATTACCCCTACCGCGAATAGCGTCAGGGCGAGTAATAACAGCAACGACTTCATGCACAGCAGCCAAAGCTTCAAGAATTGAAGCAGCTAGCAAAGGTGTTCCCATATATACAATACGCATTAACGAACCCTTTTCTTATCGATAGACACTTCGCCTGGCTTAGCGCCCATACGCTTCGCTTCTTCGTAAGCTTTTAGCGCCTTAATGCGAACACGCGGGCTAGCGCTTTCAAACAGGGTAATTCCGTTCAGGTGATCAATTTCATGCTGCAAGCATCGACCAAACAGACCGTCGCTTTCGATTTCCCATTCATTACCCTTAAAATCTTGATAGCGAACGCGAACCCAGGGTTTACGTTCGATGGGCACATAAATGCCTGGACAAGAAAGGCAGCCCTCGTCATTAACTTCAGGCTCACCCCAAGTTTCAAGAATTTCGGGATTAATCAATGCAAGCGGATTACGAGCACCATCTTCGTCTTCAGGTGTCGTTTCGACCACGATAAGACGTTTCAAAACACCCACCTGAGGGGCCGCAATACCTATTCCATCTGTAGCGTACATGACGCGTTCCATTTGCTTTGCAAGCTTCTTTAAACTACGGTCGCTTGGATCACATGGCTCACATACCTGGTTGAGCAAAGGATCGGGCGATTGCACAATTTTTAACATGGTCATCCTTCTGCAGTTGTCAAATTTGAATTGGAAAAGTATACCAGCTTAAACTGCAGGTCAGGTGCACCACTACCCCACGCACACATTTTGTCTGCGATTCCTAAACGAATAAACCTACTGAATTAAAACGAGTTGCTAAAGACCGCTAGTACAAATCGTCACAATATTCGCGTTTGAAAATATGATGCGGGCTATTGGGGAACAAATGACGATACAGCGCAATGAAATAACTATCAGTCATCGATGAAATGTAGTCGGTAATAATGCGATTTGGCTCTTCTTGCAGGTATTCGTCACGTTTAATCGAAACCGATTTCGTAACTAACGAAGTGACGTGATGCTTAAACACAGGTGAAGACTCATCACCAGCAAGCAAATCTGAGAGCAGTCGATCATACAATTCAGCAAACATTTCCTGAACGATATTCTCGAACTCTGAAACGGTACCTTCTTTAAAGTAAATCTTTTCATAGTTCTGCTTTTTAGCCAGAACGATGTCTTCGAACGCTTCTTCGCTCATAGCAATATGATCTTTGCGGTAACTGTTGTTTACGATATCGACCGTCATATTGTTGATAATCTGAGCATTCGTACGCCCAATTACCGTCGAATCAAAAATCGAATGTGAGCCGATTATGCCAACATCAATCGCATCGGCACGGTCTTTACCGATGTAGGCAATCATGTCGGAAACACGAACAACACAACCTTCAAGCGTTGACGGGCGCAGCTTCTTAATCTGAGAAACATCAGCGGTACAGTTCTGAACAGCAGAATCCAGCTGGTCAAAGGTGGTTGTATCGCCAAGATATAGCACCTGTTGAGCAAATTCGCCGTTATGACACAGTGCACCATCAAGAGTCTGAAGGCTGATATTACGACGATACAGTTGATCCATAACGCGAACTGAATGAACGTTATGGCGGAAACAGAGACCTGTATGCTGTTCGTAGTTTTCAGACAAATAGCGCTCACCTGCATGACCAAACGGCGTGTGACCAAGATCATGGCCAAGCGCAATAGCTTCAATAAGCTGGACATTTAATCCAAGTAATTCACCAATTGCGCGTGCAATGCGACTAACTAACTGCACATGTAAGCCGCGACGACAAATATCATCGTTTTCAACAAAAGAAAACACCTGGGTCTTGTCAGCGTAGCGATTGTAAGCCGGGATATTAATAATCTTTTCAATGTCGCGCGCAAAAGCAGGTCGCGTAAGAGTTGCGTAATCGTGCGAATTGTCTTCACGCCTAACTACATCATCATCGCAAAATGAATAAGGATTGCTCCAATGATGAGCGCGATCATCACGAATTGCTTCTTCAATTTCGGGTTTGAGCGACAAGTACGGTATTTTGGCTGCAGTCATACAAGCAACTCCAATCTGTGTTTAGGGTATTATAACCGCATGGCAATCAGTGAAGAAGACATTAACAAGGTCCGAGAAGCAACCGATATTGTCGCGTTGTTTGGCGAACGCATGCCTTTAAAACAACGCGGACGTGATTTCTGGTGCTGCTGCCCCTTTCACCATGAAAAAACTCCGTCGTGCAAAATAGACCCTTCAACTCAGCTGTGGCATTGCTTTGGCTGCGGAGAAGGCGGCGATGTTTTTGGCTTCATCATGAAAATTGATGACCTAAGCTTCCCTGATGCTGTAAGAGCGCTCGCTGATAGAGCTCATATCGATATTCAAGAAACGGGCGGTACGCGGACTTCTCAAAGCCGTAAGGCACGCCTTCGAGAAGTTTGTGCCGCAACTGACGATTTCTACCATGCACAGCTTATGCGCGGGAAATCAAATGAGGCTGCTGCCGCGCGTTCCTATCTAAGTGGCAGAAACCTTGGAGGCACTGTTCCTAAGAAATGGCACCTTGGTTTTGCTCCCGGACGACAATCGCTTGTTCGTCATCTTTCGTCGCTTGGTTTTAAACCCGATGAAATGATTGAAGCAAACGTTGCGGTTCAACGCGATGGCGGAAGACTTAACGACCGCTTTTATAATCGCGTAATGTTCCCCATTAACGATGCTCAAGGTGAATGTATTGCCTTTGGAGGGCGTGTTATTGGTGACGGTGAGCCAAAGTATCTTAACTCACAAGAAACCCCCCTCTTTCATAAATCAAACGTGTTATACGGGCTTGATAAAGCTAAAAAAGCTATGGCCAGCACGGGAGTAGCAATAATTGTTGAAGGTTATACCGACGTTATCGCATTGCACGAAAACGGTATCGAAAACGCGGTAGCAACTCTTGGAACGGCACTGACTATTCAGCACATCCGCCTGATTTCAAAGCATGCTTCAAAGCAGATTGTTTACCTTTTTGACGGTGACGCCGCAGGACAACGCGCCGCAGATCGTGCACTTGGTTTTATTAACGAAGATATGACCCCCGAAGCTGGCAAGGCTCGCGTCGAGCTGTGCGCCGTCACATTACCAGACGACCTAGACCCAGCTGACTTTGTTGCAAAAAGAAGCGCAGAAGAGCTTAGAAGCCTTGTCGAACAAGCAAAACCTCTTCTGCTGTACGGCATTGATCGAAGACTAGCTAAACACGATATTACAAGTGCCGAAGGTCGTACTCGCGCCTTATCCGACGCTCTTTCGATACTGGCTCCAATAAAAACATCGCTACTAGCTAAAGACTACGCTGTTCAATTAGCTAGTCGCCTTCAAATGCGTGAAGCTGATGTGCTTGATGCTCTTGCTAAAACACAAGCTCCCCGAACGTATAGAAACGACGATGAGGCAAACGATTCACAGGCTCAAGCTCGTGAAGCAGAACCTGTTACAGAGCTACCAGAAAGCGAAAAAAGCCGTCGCAGATTTGAACAGCGACTTATCAGCTTACTTGCACAAAACCCAAATCTTGCACTGCAGCACGCAGACTCTTTGGCTCAAACACAATGGCATAGCCAAGTTACAAGCCAGCTCGCAGAAACCATGCTTGCCATTCTTGCAGAAAAACCAGCTACAACTGCAGCTGGTCTTATTTCGGAAATGGCAGAGTCACATCCGCGCGCAGCAGGTATATTAACTTCAGCATCTATGTCTGTTGGTCAAGATGTAGGACAGGCCGTTTCGTTCCTCATTGAAGAGCTAGAAATTGGTGATATCGAAAGCTCGCTAGCAGCTATGAACGCACAGCTTAAAACTTCTACCACTATGAGTAACGAGGAACGCGACATTATGTTCCAAGCTGTGGTCGAACTTCAAAAGAACCTTTCATTGAAGCGCGCATCCCATAAGCCAGTCTTTTAGTAAGCGCGTACTTAATCGGCTAAGTAGGTCACAGTAAAAGAAAAAAGCGCAGAAGCTAAAAGCTTCTGCGCTTTTGCGTTACAAAAACCAGACGATTTAAATCTTACAGCATCGTCTGAATCATGATGAACAGCGGGCTGAAGGTCAGCGAGATGATCGTCATGAGGTTGATGAGAATGTTCATGGAAGGACCAGAGGTATCCTTGAACGGGTCACCAACCGTGTCACCAACAACGGCAGCCTTATGAGCATCAGAGCCCTTGCCGCCATGCGCGCCCTTCTCAATGTACTTCTTAGCATTGTCCCAAGCGCCACCGGCGTTAGACATAAAGATTGCCATGAGCATACCAGTAGCAACAGCACCAGCCAGGAAGCCACCAAGCATTGCCGGGTTAAAGCAGCCGATGATGATAGGAACAACAACCGCCAGAATGCCCGGAAGCATCATTTCACGAAGAGCGGAAGTGGTGGAAATACCAACGCACTTATCGTATTCCGGCTCGTTTTCATATTCCATGATGCCTGGAATCTCGCGGAACTGACGACGAACTTCTTCAACCATGGCGTGAGCAGCACGCGAAACAGCACCCATCGTCAGAGCAGCAAACATAAACGGCATCATAGCACCGATAAAGATACCAGCAACAATCAGCGGGTTAGTAAGCGTAAGCTCGAAGCCCGGAATCTGAGCATGCATCGTAGCCTGATAAGACACGAACAGAGAAATAGCAGCCAAGCCTGCAGAAGAAATTGCAAAGCCCTTTGCAATAGCAGCCGTGGTGTTACCAACAGCGTCAAGGGCGTCGGTGCGGTCACGCACTTCTTCAGGAAGGCCAGCCATTTCGGCGATGCCACCTGCATTGTCAGCAACAGGACCATAAGCGTCAACGCCAATGGTAATTGCAGTGTTAGACAGCATGCCCGTAGCTGCCAAGCCAACACCAAACAGACCAGCAGCAATGCCACCAGCTTCAACATTAGCATTCGGGAATGCCATGTTACCGAAGGTGTAAGCACCAATAATTGCAAGAGAAACGAGAATAATCGGAGCAATGGTAGAAAGCATGCCCGTACCAATGCCCTCGATGATTACCGTTGCAGCACCCGTTTCGGCAGATTCTGCAATCTTGTGAACCGGCTTGTAAGCATCAGAGCAGAAATACTCGGTAATCTTACCAATAGCAAGACCGGCAACCAAACCGCAGATAACCGAGCCAAACAGGAACAGCGGCTGGCAATCAAACGTCTGAGAATTCCAGATAAAGAAGATTACGAAAATGACAACGATTTCGATGCCCGCAGCCAGATACGTACCACGGTTCAGAGCCTTATGCAGCTCGCCACCTTCTTTCGTACGAACAGCAAACAGACCAATAATCGAAGTAATAATGCCGCATGCAGCAATGATAACCGGGGTTACCAGAGCCCAAACGAAGTCGATTTGGCCATTGAAGTAACCAAGTGCACCAAAGGTTGCAGCAAGAATCGTAGGAGCCAAAATAGAACCTGTGTAAGACTCGAAAAGGTCAGCACCCATGCCAGCAACGTCGCCGACGTTGTCACCAACGTTGTCTGCAATCGTTGCAGGGTTGCGCGGGTCGTCTTCGGGAATACCAGCTTCGACCTTACCAACAAGGTCAGCACCCACGTCAGCAGCCTTCGTATAGATACCGCCACCAACACGAGCAAACAGAGCTACAGCAGACGCACCCGTAGCAAAACCTTCAACGATGTCGATACGCTCGTGAATAAGTTCAGGCAGAGACAGGTCAATGCCAAAAACCAAAAGAAGCAGCCAAAGCGAAAGACCCATAAGTGCAAACGAAGCTACACACAGACCCATGGTAAGGCCAGACTTGAAGCTTACGTTCAGCGCCTTTGCAACAGATTCTTCAGCTGCATGAGCAGTACGCGTATTTGCACGCGTTGCTACATACATACCTACATAACCAGCAGCTGCTGAAAGCACACCACCAGTTACAAACGCAAGGGCCATGAGCGGACCGAGAACCGGCACAACCGCCATAACAATCGCAACCACAAGCATAAAGATGATGAGCAGCTTGTATTCGCTCATCAAGAACGCCTGGGCGCCTTGCTGAATCTTGATAGAAATACTGTTCATTTTCTCGGAGCCTGGGTCGGCCTTCAGGACCGAACTTCCGAGATAGACAGCCACGAGAATGCCAACAAGGGCACAAATCGGGGCCATCCATGCTACCGCGGTAGTCACGTGAATCCTCCTTGTAGCTAGGTGACCATTACGCTTTGCTGTTTTCGAGCCGGGCAAAATCGCTTGAAAACAGCAACTCGCCTATTCTAAGTGAATACCGCGCAATATGGGACGAAATCGTCGAAGTTTTGGGTTGAAAGGCTAGAACGAAAGCCCCGTCACATTTCAAAGCGCGTAATCGGGGTAGAAAACACGCACGCTGGCTTCCACACTTCTTCGGATGCAACATACCGATACAGCGCCTTCAATTTGTTCTGAAGTATGACTGAAATAAGTTCACCATCAAAAGGAACAGTAGCGCTTGGAATAACAACACTGGTGCAAGTAGATATTTCATCTGAGACACCAAAAGCTAATGGTTCATTCAGAGTAATATCAG
The DNA here is from genome assembly GCA_045629845.1 of Eggerthellaceae bacterium. GTDB lineage: Bacteria > Actinomycetota > Coriobacteriia > Coriobacteriales > Eggerthellaceae > UBA9715. The sequence goes on from JAZQRZ010000100.1 coordinate 10,745, forward strand.
CTGCCTGCAACTTTGCGCCAGTCAACACCGATTTTTCGAGCGAATCGCAGAATGCAAATCGAAAGCCAAGAACCGCAACCGGATCAAGTGCAACCCCTACCCCTCGCTGCTCAAGTGTTTCAAGAGAAACACAATCAGCAAGAGAAATAGACCCTACATGCAAACGTCGAAGAGCCGAAACATGTGCTGGACACCCAAGTTCACGCCCAATATCACGCGCTAGTGCCCTAATATACGTTCCTTTAGAAACAGAAAAATCAACTGACCATTTAATGAGCCCAGATTCTTTGTCGGTAAAGCAATCAACCAACTGTGCATCATAGATTTCAATACGACGTGAAGCTAGCTCACTTTCGCCGCCTTTACGCGCAACCTCGTAGGCTTTCTTTCCATTTATTTTTACTGCCGAGTATTGCGGAGGCACCTGGTCATGTTCGCCGATAATTCGAGCAAGATAATCTTTCGTACATAATTCATCAAGCAATGACGTAGGGGCAACGCCCGAAACAGTAGGCTCACCTTCAGAATCATCAGTCGTCGTCTCGAATCCAAAAGCAATATCAACACGATAGCTTTTATCGTGACCTACCATGTACTGATCAAGTCTTGTTGCGGGACCAACGCAAAGAGGCAATACGCCCGAAGC
>JAZQRZ010000101.1:0-12842 GCA_045629845.1 Eggerthellaceae bacterium
CAAACAGGCAAGTCAGTTGCTCCAACGCATCGAGCAATCTGCTGCCTTCGCGCAGTTACAGGCAATGTTGACCGCGAAGGCTCATGCATTCTTGCTGAAGCAAGCGACTTTACCAGCGAAGTTGAATTCGAGTTAAGCGAACTTGTAGAAGACAAGATTCGCACGCTTTGTCTTAATACACCTTACACCCCGCTTCAATGCTTTGATGGCTACGACTTAGTGCGGGCTCAAACCGATAAACTAGGCCGACGTCTTCCCATGCGCTACATGACATCTGCCAGCCCCGATTTAGTTCTGCATGCCATGGAAACAGGTGAACCCTACCGCGTTAGCGCACTAATCGTTAACGCAACGAATCCATTGCTAACCTATGCAGACACCCATCGTGTATTCAGTGCATTCATGAAACTTGACCTTATCGTGGTGCTTGATTACTACGTAACACCCACGGGTGCTCTTGCTGATTACATCTTGCCTTGCGCAGGCGCTATCGAAAGGCCTATTTTCCAAATTCATGGTGGCGTTGCCAATATGGGCTATGGCGGTCCTGCTGCAGTTAAGCCTTACTACGAACGAAAAACCGACTATGACATTTTCCGTGAGCTCGGCAAAAGACTTGGACAGGCTGAGTATTGGCCTGATGAAACGCTGGAAGATGCCTTCGCAACGCAGCTTTCGCCAACAGGATGGAATTGGAACGATTACTGCGTATTGGGCTTGTATCATATTCCTCCCGCAGCAGAAAAGCATCTTTTACCTGATGCAAGCGGTAAGCCACGTGGTTTTGCAACCACCACAGGCAAGATTGAACTTGCTAGCGAGCTTTTACCTAAGCTTGGTGGACAACGCCTTCCAGAACAAGGAACGTTTATGCGCCTGTGCTCCCCAAGCCTCGTTGAACAACTTGAAGCTCAGGGCGGCCACCACGTGACTATGCTTACAGGCTCACGCAAACAGCCTTACAACGCGTCAATGTATCTGGATAACCCTAAGTTCCGCGCAAGCTCGCCCCACCCCGTCGTGGAAGCCAACGAAGCTATGGCTGCAAAACTTGGGTTAAAACCAGGCGACATCGTTAAGCTCACAACTGACAAGGGTGAAGCCCGCTTTATCTTTGCTCTTGCGAACATGCGCGATGACATCATTAATGTTGATTACGGTTGGTGGCATCCAGAAAATGGTACTCCCCAAGCACCAGACTTCGGCGGCATCTGGGAAAGCAATGTGAACACCCTTACCAGCTGCGCCTTACAGGAACCCCTTATCGGAACATGGGCCTACAACGCCATCGATTGCATTATTCAAAAATGCGATGAACCCTTAAGTTGGGATTAAATTAAAAAGGCGAAGCCACCGCTTCGCCTTTTCTTTTATGCAACCTAACCTATGCCCTTAAAACCTCGAACATCACGATTAGTGTCTGAATCGTTGAAAAGGAACCGTAGTTTCATATAGCCATCGGCGTAATACCAAGGGATATTCCAGTTAAACAACAACTCCAAATAATGAAACACAGGAACGGAACAACCTGCGCCCATCAGTGAAAAAGCGCAGCTGAAACAATTCGTAACGATGGCGTTTGCGCCAACTTCTTGCGCATGTTCACCATGACGACGCGCCATTTTATCGCCCAAATCATAATGTCCTGCTGCACGCGGACGTGAGCCGCAGCAATACGAGCGCTTACGAGCATATTTAGGCTCGACCATTATTTCGCTGGGCATAATAGCGCGCAATGCATCAGCAAATTCACCAGTTGCACGATCAGGACAAGAATCTTTTGGACAGAAAACAACGGCTGCGTCATCTTCGATACGAGGATCAGCACGAACCATAGAAGCGGCAGTTTCAGCATCTATCTGGTAACCCATCTGAACAAGAACAGCAGGCAGGGGAACCACTTCAATACCGGCCGTTTCTTCTTCCTGTGCAAGCAACTTTCTTAAAGCCGCAACGCAATTTGGACATGCAGCCACAATTCGCTTAACGTCCGTTTCCCTGATATGGTTACGGAATTGCTGCTCGAAGTCAGTACGAACATTACCAGTAGTGTCTTCGTATTCAAGAATCTTGCCGCAGCAAAGAAGCGAGATACCGTTAACTTCGCCAGCATTCAGCAGCAAATCATACACAGACTGAACAAGCGGCATGGCATAGTTAATAAACGAGCAGCCAGGAAAGAATAACGACGTACATGATGTTTCGCCATCCAAGCGATTAGCTTGAACAGCTTCAAGACCTGGGAACGTACAAGAAACTGTCGAACCAGCTATGGCGTCATCGAATACGTATTCGTCCATTAACAACCCTTTCTCTCTCGTATAGCCATTGTACACTGAGATAAGAAGAGAAAATAAAGTGCGACAGTAACCTTCTTCTAGAACAAAAAAGAACCCAGTCTAATGACCGGGTTCTTTTAAGAACAAAGCGTTCTTAAAACGCAGTTCGTTGCACAAGGCTAAGAACTAATTAGAACAGGTTCTCCTTCGGAGCCCAAGTCTGGCCACGTTCGAGATCCTTGCCTTCCTTGTACCATTCCGTCATGAAGCGAGTGTCATCGGTCTTCAAGCGGAAGTAGTAACGGTTCTCGTCAGGCAGAGGCTGACGGTCGTCAGACCAAACGCACAGGAAGCGCAGCAGGCAGCCACCGCAGAGAACCAGGATGCTTGCCAAGGTTGCCAGGCCTTCCATACCAGAAATGTTGCAGAAGAACGGAATGACCAGACCAAGGCAAATCATGCCAATCCAGAACACAGGAGCATAGGAACCCTTAACCCAACGCTTAGCAACACGCTGCTGAGTACGGTTACCAGCACCCAGGAAGGAAAGCACCATAATCATGAGAACGGTGATTTCAGCAAACACCAGGATGATGTCGACCGTGTGCAGCAGTGCATGCACTTCGTGTGCTGCGTGCATATCAGCAGCAACACCAGGCCAGCCACCCAGCGACAGCATAATGCCAGCGCAAGCAGTGGAAAGAGCCGAGATGGTGAACAGCACCGGCAGAGCGGGCGTTGACCAGAAAGCATGAGCCTTCAGCGTGGACAGCATAACACCGGTGTAAACCATGATGCCAAAGCCAGCGACGCCAGCAGCAGCCAACCAAACACTGTTACCAAAGCTGAGGAAGTTAAAGATGCTGATCCAACCAAGGATAGGCACCTCGGGAGACCAGTTGCCAAGCAGCCAGAACAGGTCACCAAACGAAGCGATGGTCAGCAACACAGCACCCCACTTAATAATGGAGGTTGCAGTGACATACGCACGGTAGAACACAGGCGGCTGACCAAGTTCTTCGACGAGGAAGAACAGACCCAGCACGATAGCGAGCAGAGCGATAAAGTTCGGCAGCATGATAGCCTGCGTAAGATTGGCCTCGGGGAATACAAATGCCGTCATAAGCCAATTCAGGAACAGGATGCCGCCACCAAGACCGCCGAGGAACAGATAGATAGCAATCTGGAAGCCCCAGTAACGATGCTTGTATTCAATCTTAGCGTTTTCTTCTTGATACTTCTTCATATCCATTATCGCTTACCTCCCAACGCAGGAATGTAGTAGATCTGCGGGTCGGTGCCGAGCTCTTCGAGCAGACGGAAGGTATCCGAACGATTGATGAGGCGAGAAATTGCCGAGTTCGGATCGTCGATGTCGCCGAAGATACGAGCCTTCTGATGGCAGGTCTGCACGCAATACGGATCTTTGTCGGGTTCCATTTCGCGGCGTTCCTTGCAGAACGTGCACTTACGGACGTACTCGTCGAAACGACGGACCGTATGCGACGTATCGCGCATGCCATAGGGGCAAGCGTTTACGCACACCTTGCAGCCCATGCACTTCTTGTAGTCAACCCATACAACACCGTCTTCGTCCTGCTGCGATGCGCCCGTCGGGCAGCAAGGCACGCACTCGGGGTTCTTGCAGTGCATGCACAGCGTGGGAACATAGTTACGATGAACGTTGGGCCATTCACCCTCTACGACGCCGCCAAGGACGGGGTTATAGATGATATCAATCGGAAGGTCATTCCAAGTACGGCAAGCAACCGAGCAGGAATGGCAGCCGATGCATCGACGTTGGTCGATAGCCATTGCATAACGCGTCATTATTCCCCCTCTCCTATTCAGCAGCTTCAGCTGCGATGGGCTCGTATTCCATGGTGAAACGAGCACCCGTGTTCATATCAACAAGAGTCTGGTTCGTCGGATCGTACGCATAGCCGTAGAAGCGCTCGTACCATACGCCGTCCTCGATGCCGACCAGCCAGCCGCTGTTAGCATCGTAAATCTTGCCTTCACCGATTTCACCAGGTACCGTTGCGTAACCGAGTGCCTTGTTGTATTCCAGGCCTTCCGGCAGTTCGAACGGGCAATCCATGTTCGGATACGTGGTGATACCAGCAATCTCATGAATTTCATTGAATTCCATGTCGTAACGCTGGCCGGTTTCCATATTGATGAGGTTTTCCTGCTCGGGGTCGTATGCATAAGCATAGGTAGCGTCGTAATAAACGCCATCTTCAACACCGATCATCCAACCAGATTCAGCGTCATAGAGCTTACCGGCAAACTTCGGATCGCTCTTACCGATGTAACCACCTTCGGTGTTCCATTCGAAGCCTTCGGGAACCGTTACGCCTGCTTCAGCTGCAGACATACCGGGGAACACGCGCTGACCCTGAATGAAGTAGATAGGATTGCGCTCGAAGTCGTAGTACTGATTGTTTGCTTCGTCGAGCAGAAGCTCGAGCTCGGAATCATACTTCCAACCAGAGTACAGATCGTAGTATTCCTGGGTCTTCGGGTTGATGAGCCAACCAGATTCCTCGTCATACTCGTAATACGTACCAGGCTGAACCATGACATCACGATGCCAGTCCCACTTCAAACCTTCCGGTACCTCGCGCGGGCAGACCGGCTCTTCCCAAGGAATAGGCTCGAATGCCAGAGGCTGATCGGAAGGCAGAACCTGAATAGCCTCTTCGGGGTTGGTGGACTTGATGGGCGAAGAACCCGGGATAGCCCAACGGGTATCGGCCTTCATCTCGAGATCTGCGGCGGTGCACTTATAAATCTTGCACAGCAGACCACGATTAGCCCAAGAACCACCAATGGGGTCGCAGTGTTCGTTGTCGACAGAAGTAAGAACGTTTACGTTGGACTGCAGGCAGCCAAACGGTGCGTTCGGATCTTCCATCGGATCGCGCTCGGGGAACCACCAGCCACGCGGGCACCAAATGGCACGCGGATCCATGGAGGCTTCGACGTTAGCACGCATGCGAATACGACCACGACGGGTTTCAATCCACGTCCAGTCACCGTATTCAATGCCGTATTTCTCGGCAAGCTCGGGATGAATCGTGAAGTACGGATCGGGGTAGATGTAACGCAGAGTGGGCATGTTGAACTGCTCAGAGTGGTGATACGGCATGAACTGGCCACCAGTGGTCAGAACGATAGGATATTCATCAAGCAGTTCGGGAGTGGTATCGGGGCTTTCTGCGCAGCCATGATACTCGGGCATTCCCGGATAACCGAGCTCGCGCAGAATGGACGAGTTCAGTTCGACCTTACGAGACGGCGTGCAGAAGCCGTTCTTTTCGTACTTCTTGAAGTGCTGCGGCGGGAAGAACATACGATAGTTCTCAACGAACTCGTCGTAGGACTCGACGGGATAACCAAGCGGCTTGATAACGTCGAAGTACACGTCTTCTTCCGTTTCCCACGGCCAAAGCGCAGGATCCTGACCGCATGCCAAGCCGAGTTCCTTCCAGAACGTGTAGTCGTCATGGCGGTCAAACTTCGGCTGAATAGCACGCTGGGAGCACTGAATCGAGTCAGTTGCACCGTAGTTCGTGTGCATGATAGGACGCTCGAGAGCACCAGCCGGCGGGAAGATATAGTCGGAATAGAAAGCAGCCGTGGTCATCCAGTAGTCAACCGTAACCAGGAATTCGCACGACTTCAAAGCCTGAAGCGTCATCTTCGAGTCGCCATAGCAGCTAACAGGGTTCGTTGCATTGACGATAAGAGCGCGCACCTTGTACGGATCGCCCGTCAGGATAGCGCGGAAGACGGACGGACCGTGAGCTTCGCACATCCATTCAGTCGTAGGAGCCTTACCCCACGTAGCGTTGCAGCATTCAGCAACCTTGGAATAGCCAGGCCACGACGTAAGCTTGTAGAAGTTAGAACCAATCTGCTTTGCCTTCTGTTCTTCAGGCAGCATTTCGTTGGCTTCGAGTTCCTCGTCGGTGAGGAAGGTCATGGACGGACCAGGCATAAGGTCGCCACCAGGAACGTCGAGGTTGCCGGTAACAGCACGCATAAGAGCACGAGCATGAGAACCAGAAACCGAGTCAGGACCGAGCTGGTCCCACGTGCAGCCCCACTGAATGTTGGACGGACGGTTCATGGCGTACATCTTGGCAGCTTCGCGAATCTTGTCAGCCGGCAGCCAGGTGATGGGCTCTGCCCATTCAGGCGTGTACTGTGCCATGTGATCAAACAGCTCGTCAAAGCCGTCGCACCAGGTGGTGACGAAGTTAAAGTCCATCATGCCTTCGTACATGATGACATGCAGCATAGCAAGAGCCAGAGCCGTGTCGGAACCCGGACGCAGCGGCAGCCACAAGTCGGCCTTAGCTGCAGTTTCGGAGTAACGCGGGTCAACAACGATGACCTTCAGACCTGCAATCTGCAGATCCATGTAGCCATGCATACCAGGCAGCGTAGAAGCACCCGGGTTCATGCCCCACAGGATGACGCAGCGCGACTGACCCAAGTCGGTTTCGAACGGAGACCAACCAGAAACGCAGGTTTCTACCATGAAGGTAGGAATCCAGCACAGAAGCGCGTTGTGGAAGCTGTTCGGCGAACCAAAGATGTTGAAGAAACGGCGACGAGCATAGTCGTCGGTACGCGTCGTACCACCTGCCGTGGCAACTGCTTCAGCGCCACTTTCGGCCTTAATCTGGTTCAACCTTTCGGCGACTTCGCGGATACCCTGATCCCAAGGAATCTGCTCCCACTTGTTTTCGCCCTTTTCGCCTGCGCGCTTCAGGCAGTGATTAATGCGCGCCGGGTGGTTTACGTGCTTCAAGGCAATATTGCCACGGCAGCACAAACCGCCCAGGTTGGTGTAGTTCGGATCGCCTTCGATCTTGATGACATCGCCATCTTTCACGTAAGCGAGAACGCCGCAGTTGGCGTGGCAGAAGTAGCAAGCGCTCTTCTTCACCTCTACACCGGGAGCATGAATGTCGACTTGCGTCATATGCTTTCCCCTCTCGTCTTTACTCCTTTTGATACGGTTCCCTAGAACCGACCACTCAAGTTACAACTAAGCCCACTCCTAGGCATAGTCCTAGTGAATTATACAGACTTGCTGTCGAATTTCCACCGCAGATACCCCCACTTGGGAAAACGTTCCAAGTGAATCGCTGAACGGTCGTTTTACTCTATTTCAGTGAGAATAAATAGCCAGAAAATATCCGCTTTTACGGCCGTTGAAAGTGCTTCATTTTGCCTTAAAAGGCGCTCTTTCGGAAAATGACTCGACTAACTTTGAAATACAAGTAGCAACAGCTTCCTCAAGTTAAGAATTTCATGTTCCTCTGCGTTGTTAATTGACCGACTTTTATAGGGTCAACATCTGGCTGCTGGTAAAGATTCCCGCCCTAGCATCGAAAGACCGCGCGATGCAAACCAAAGAGAAGGGACGGAAATGGATTCACTTGAAACAACAGCAGATAACCCCGAAAAGCAAAGGCGACGAAACCAGCCGACTTTCGTCGCCTTGAGCGCAGGATGCACGATTCTGTTTCTTGCGGGCATCTTGCTTCTATTGAGCGCTTTCTTTCCAGGGTGCGCCAATCGCGCCCTAGCCTCAGACAATCCCTGTATACATGTTAGTTATCAGTGGTATCAAACAGATAAATCAGTAATAGAGGACTACGAAACATTTGATGTTCCCGCAACTGTTGAAGGCGACCGTTTATATGCAACCGTCATGCCCGAAGCCTTTTCGCTTGATAACGAATGCACCTGGCGTGTCATGAAAAACTTCGCAGGTGGTATTCCTGCAGGTGAGCATGACATCACCTTCGTTACAAACTACGAGGCTTCGTCGGGTAAGCTATCTTTATCAGCTTCACGTGCTAACGAAGACCTAACTATTATATTTGTTATGCCATGGGACCATGAAAGCCATCAAACTCATGGCCACTTCCACGGGACAACTGAAGCTCGCTTCAACGCTATAGACTGCGAATTGCACTCTATGAGTATTGATAGCCTTGATGTCGCGAGTAACGATATGCTCAGTACTGCCAGTACCAACAAGCTTGTTGCTGGCGCAGTCTTTCCGCTAACCATTTTTTCAGGAGCAAACGGTCTTGAATCAGACCCTATGATCTATGGCGCAGATACCAACGTTACAGGCGCCGGAACAGTTATGGGTTATCCCGAATTAAATGGTCGCTATAAGTTCTATGTGTCGTTCATTGAATCGAACTGCGAGTTATTCCAGATTACGAAGCAAATCCCTGGACGCCAAGGTAATGGCGGCACAATTTATGGCGGAAGCGGAACCCCTTACGATTACAGTTGGGCACGCAACTATAAATGGTGCGTTGCCGACTGCATTGAAAATGTCTACAACACAGCCGGCATGCCAGTACCACTTAATGGCAGCGGCTCCTGGGTTCGTATCGATAGTATTAGCGGAAGTACTATAAACTGCACCTTCCGCATTGAATGTAACAATCCTGACGGATCGAACGCACAAGACATTATGGGTACCTTCTCCTTGACCATGCCCATGGGTGGCATTGCACTCCAAAAGACATCATCGAATACATCCATTACAGATAACAATGCCTGCTATAGCCTTGCAGGAGCAAAATACGGAGTATTTGAAACCTCTGCCAAGGCTCTTACAAGAAATGAATCAGCGGCTCTTGCAACGTATACAACAAACGATGCAGGCATCTGGCAATCAGGCATGGATTATTCTGCAGGCACCTACTATGTAACTGAGCTTTCCGCACCCAAAGGTTTTGCACTCAACGAAGAGGTTATTCGCGTTGTTGTAAACGGCGGAGAAATAGCATCGGTTTCAACTGCTGAAGCTCCTCTTGCAGGCCCTGCTACCATGCAGCTTCAAAAACAAGATGTCACGACAGGCACACACGCGCAAGGTGATGCAAGTCTTGCTGGTGCTGAAATTACCTTTTGCTATTACGATGGCTACTACTCTGCATCAAATCTTCCTGAAACACCAACGCGTACCATAGTGGTTCCCACCAACGAAAATGGAATTGCTTCGCCGGCCAACTCAGGCGTTGAGACACATGATGCTAACTCGTATTACTACGACGAACATGGTTCTGTTGTATTCCCTCTTGGCACCATAACTGCTATCGAGACAAAAGCACCAGAGGGATACACCCTTGGCAGCCCTACGCTATATGTGTTCCACATCACTCAAAACGACAACGGAACTAGCGCACAAAGCCAGCTGGTATCGCCAAGCAATAGCCCTACAACAAATGAAGGTGCCCTTATTATTAGTAATGCAATTTCGCGCGGACGATTGATTCTTGGTAAAACCTCGCGCGAAACGCAAGACTATCTTGAGCAGGGTGCCGCCTCACTTGAAGGATGGACGTTTGAAATCATTAATCGTTCAGTCCACAGTGTTATTGTTGACGGTGTTGAATACCAACCGGGCGATGTCGTTAAATCTATTTCAAGCTTTGAATCCAATGGCATCTTTATTGCAGATACTGGCGAGCATAACCTTCCCTACGGCACCTATGAAGTACGTGAAATCGAAACGATGCATCCCCAAGCAAACGGGTATTTACTCGACGATACTTCAGCATCATGGTCTTACGTGTTCTCTATCCAAACAGACGGAGAAACTATTAACTTAACTGACCCGACTGAAGGGTGTTCTAACCAGGTTGTACGCGGCGATCTGGAACTAATTAAGGTAAAAAGCCCCGAAATGCAGCGTCTTGCGGGCATTCCATTCAAAGTTACATCAGTCACTACTGGTGAATGGCACATCGTTGTAACTGATCGCAATGGCTATATAAGCACCTCTTCTTCGCTAAACAGTCACTCCTTTAATACAAATGGAAACGACCGCGCTTTAGCCGAAGACGGAACGATTGATGAATCGCTGTTTGATGAAAACGCAGGAATCTGGTTTTCAGGACGTAGCGACATAACCACTGAACCAAACGAGAACAAAGGCGCTCTTCCCTTTGATACCTATATAGTAGAAGAGTTACCTGTTAAAGCTAATGAAGGCCTTGAGCTCTTAACGGTTGAAGCTCGTGTGTACCGAGACAACTTTGTCATCAATCTTGGAACTTTAGAAAACACGGCAAAAGTTTTACCTGGAATTGAAACGACTCTTTCCGATTCAAATGGAAAAAGATCCACAACAGCCAGCGGAGAAACCATGCTGATTGACGCTGTCAGTTATACCAATCTTCAACCATCTGAATCATACACACTGTTCGGCGAGCTTTATTTACTCGAAGAAGGACAAACGACGACCCAGGTAGCCACATCTGAATGCAGTTTTACACCAAACCAACCCCATGGCACAACAAACGTTGAGTTTGCTGTCGATACAGCAGAGCTTTCAGGCCAATCGATCGTCTGTTTCGAACATCTTTATAACGCTGAAGGGGTGGAACTTATTAATCATGCCGACGCTAACAATGAAAGCCAAACGGTCTTAGTAGAGCAACCAAAAAGACCGACCCCACCGCCCGATACAGATAAACCAGACGAGCCTGCCCCACCAGAAGATACTGACGAACCAAATGAAGAAGCAGAAGAGCCTAAACCAGAAAAGCCTATGACACCTCATGAACCTGAAAAGGACGAACCAGCGAAATCAACCCTTGTGAAAACAGGAGACAACATGCCTTTCTCGATATTTATGCTGCTTATTCCCGCAGGAGCTATCGGTTTAGCCTTAGCTGCACTGATGATTCGCAAACTTGAACAAGAACGACGAATCACAATAGAAAAGGGCTCACCAAGAATGCGGTAATCAATGAACGCTAGTAGCTATTACTCGTCAAAACCCCATAAGCGCACTTCGGTTTCAAGCTGAATACCAGAATTCTCGAATACGCGTGCCTGAACATCGCGAATTACCTGCAGAACATCGGCGGCCGTTGCGTCGCCGATGTTCACAACGAAACCGGCATGCTTCGTTGAAACCTGAGCGCCGCCAACCGTATGACCCTGCATACCAGCATCTTGAATAAGTTTGCCTGCAAAATGACCTTCGGGACGCTTAAACGTTGAACCAGCCGACGGAAGATCAAGCGGTTGTTTTTCATTTCTTCTGCGCGAAAGATCATCCATACGCTCTTGAATAGCAGTAGGGTCATCTGGGTGTAACTGTAAAGATACATCTAGCACGATATAGCCCGCGTCACCCATCATGGAATGACGATAGCCCCAATCAGCCTGCTGAGCAGTAAGCTTAACGACTGCTCCTGAGGAATCAAGACAGGTTACCCCCGTTGCAACATCACGCAGTTCACCACCATAGGCACCTGCGTTCATGATAGCCGCACCACCAATAGTACCAGGAATGCCTGCCGCAAATTCGTAGCCAGCAAAACCAGCTGCTTGTACCGCACGTGCAATCTTTGAATTCATTGCGCCTGCCTGGGCAACAACGGCGCCATCCTGACTAATGAAAACATCAGCCATTTTGGGACCAATGCGCAAAACAACACCGCGAAGACCTTCATCAGCAACCAGCACATTGCTACCGCAGCCTAATATATAGGTGCGCTCATGAGCTTTATGACAAACATCAAGTGCGGCAGAAAGATCCTCTACTGAACACGGCGTAATAAAGCAATCCGCCGGTCCGCCAACGCGAAAAGTTGTATGTTTACTCATAGGCTCGTCAAGCGCTACGTTTTCTTCGCCGACGATAACCTTTAGTTGTTCGATTAATTGTTTATCCATGCCCGCCATTCTATCAGACACATAAACAAGCCCAACAAACCTGGTCAGAGAGACACAAAACACGGACGGACCGCCTTTCGACAGTCCGTCCATTTTCGCAGTAATCCAACCTTACTTTGCGATGGTTAAATCCAAGAGTTATTCGCGAACAGCATACGTTACATTAGCGCGTGTACCCTCGCGAACAGGCAGCTCGAACAGGTGATAATGAAGATTAAGGCAGCGTTCAACCTCTTTACTGTAAGCAGACTCTGGGTCATCTTCTTCACCCCATGCAAGAGCATTCGTTGGGCAATCCATAACGCAATACTGCTGATTACCTTCTGCAACATTCTGTGCACAGAACGTACAGCTCTTTTGATAAATCGGCTGCCAGCTCATGCGCAGATTCGGATATGTTCCCTGCGGACGGTCGATACCTGCACCCGAACCATTTGTGCGCACCGTTACACGATAATCATCGTCATCAAGGCCATTGCCTACCTTACAAGCCATTGCACATGTCCAACAACCGATGCAGCGCTGGAGGTCGACCAGCATCTTCTTAGCCATGATTCATCCCCCTTACGCTTCTTCGCACTTGCGAATATTGCAAACCGAATCCCAATAGCAGTCAGTAGAACCAATTTCAGTCGCCATAAACTCAACCCACGAGTTACCAATATGACCACCAGCAATCCAGTCATTCCACCATTTATCTTCAACGGCAGAAGTTGAATCCAAATTCGGACACTGATGCACCATTTCAGCGTAGGTTCCTTCTTCGAAATGATGACGACGCCAACCAAACCACACATGAATCGTACCCGCTGGCACGCATTCATC
>JAZQRZ010000102.1:0-7193 GCA_045629845.1 Eggerthellaceae bacterium
AATCAGACCCAGGTTGCGGCTAGTGCGGCTGGTGCGACCATGTTCGAATGTGGCAGCTTCCAGCAGGATAGTTGTCGTGTCTTCCTGAACTTCAGTTTCGAGACCACCCATAACACCAGCCAATGCCACAGCCTTTTCGGGTGTAGCAATAACCGTCATATCACTGGTCAGGGTGCGATCGATTTCGTCAAGCGTCGTGAACTGTTCGCCATCTTCGGCAGCACGCACAATGATGTGCGCCTTACCGTCGGCGCCAACCAGCTTGTCGTAATCAAACGCATGCAGCGGCTGACCATACAGGAACAGAATGTAGTTCGTGATATCGACCACGTTGTTAATGGAACGTGCGCCAGCTGCAGTAACACGTTCGGCCAGCCAGGAAGGGCTAGGACCAATTTTTACGTTCTTGATAACACGAGCGGTGTAACGTGCGCAGCGTTCAGCATTAGGGATTTCAACCGTACAAAGATCTGCCACGTTGGGCTGACTTGCATCTTCTTCCAGCTCGTAAATAGGCAGAGCGACATCGCTGCGATACATTGCGCCGACTTCGCGCGCCATACCCACCATGGAAAGGCAGTCAGGACGATTCGGCGTGATTTCCAGATCAAGCACCGTGTCGGTCATCTTCATGTAGTCCGCAAAAGGCATGCCAATAGGAGCATCTTCCGGAAGAATCATGATACCTTCGTGGTCGTTGCTTAAGCCCAGTTCGCGCTGCGAGCAGTTCATACCCATGCTGGTAACGCCGCGCAGCTTGGACTTCTTGATAGTGAAATCACCCGGCAGCGTAGCGCCAATAAGTGCCGTAACAATGTGATCGCCCTGGTTGAAGTTCTGGGCACCGCATACGATTTGCAGCGGCTCGGGCGTACCATTTTCGCCCTTGTTCCATTCGCCCACATCAACCTTGCAAACCCACATGTGGTCAGAATCAGGATGCGGCTGCTTATCTACAACCTGTGCCGTAACAATCTTATCGAAGGCAGCGCCGGTCTTTTCGACGCCTTCAACGCCCGTACCCGTAAGATCAAGGCGATCGCAGAACGCCTTGAGATCGCTTGGCACATCAACGTATTCGTTTAACCAGTTCAAACTTACTTTCATGTTCCACTCTTTCTACAGTGGTCAAGCTACATAACAATCAAAGTCAACAAAGCTGTTTCGCCGCTTTGTAATCGGCGAACTTTAGAACTGACGCAAGAAGCGCATATCGCCTTGCAGCAACAGACGCAGGTCAGGAACGTTGTACTTCAAGCACGCCACGCGTTCGACACCCACACCAAAGGCAAAACCGCTATAAACTTCGGGATCGATGCCCGACATTTCAAGCACGTTGGGGTCAACCATGCCGCAGCCAAGAATTTCAAGCCAGCCCGTACCCTTGCACATGCGGCAGCCTTCGCCGTGGCATACACCACAAGACACGTCGACTTCAGCCGAAGGCTCGGTGAACGGGAAGTAATGAGCACGGAAGCGCGTTTTGCGTTCAGGACCAAATACGGCCTTGCAGAAGTAATCAAGCGTACCCTTCAGGTCGCCGAAGGTAATACCCTTGTCGACAACCAGGCCTTCAATCTGCGTAAACTGCGGAAGATGACTGGGGTCAGCGACGTCGCGACGGAATACCTTGCCCGGTGCCACAATGTAAATGGGCAGCTCTTGATCTTCCATGCAATGCACCTGCACACCACTAGTCTGCGTACGCAGCAGAACGTCGGATTCGCCACGAACCGCCGCTTCGTCGCCCGAACGGTCGACCACATAGAAGGTATCTTGCATAGAACGGCTAGGATGATCAGCCGGGGCATTCAGTGCCGTAAAGTTGTAGTAGTCAGTTTCGACTTCGGGGCCTTCAGCTACGGTGTAGCCCAAGCCCAAAAAGACATCGCAGATTTCTTCGGACACGCGGTTAATCAGATGACGCGTACCCAGCTGCTGAACACGACCAGGCAGCGTAATATCGACAGCTGCTGCGTCGATGCTTGCTTCAAGTTCGGCTGCTGCAAGCATCTTCTTACGAGCTTCGAGCGCTTCTTCGATTTCGTTACGCGCTGCGTTAACTGCTTTACCCACTTCAGCGCGCTCTTCTTTGAGAACCTGACCCATGTTGCGCAGGTACCCCGTCAGCGAGCCTGACTTGCCCACAACCGCAACACGCACAGCGTCAAGCGCTACCGTGTCGGCTGCTGCCGCAATGTCTGCAAGCGTCTTCGCTTGCAAAGCCGCTAATTCATCAATAATTGCCATGTTTTGCCTTTCGACGTGCAAATTCACACAAACGAACAGTATAGCGCTTCATTACATACGTGAACGGCTACGACACATAAACGAGACAGGTCAACGGCTTATAACTTAGCTGATTAGCATTTGCTCAGTCGCTCAACGATATACTGTCGGCATAAGCATGATTATTTCGACTATTGGGAGAAGCGTATGTTCACGATAGGATGCCATATTTCTATTGCGAAAGGGTTCACCGCTGCTGCAAAAGATGCGGCTTCTATCGGCGGAAACACCTTCCAATTTTTCACGCGAAACCCCCGCGGAGGAAAAGCGAAAGACTTAGATCCTAACGATTTAGCTTCGTTTACCCAGTTTTGCGCTGATGCTGGCATTAAGCGCATCTTGGCCCACGCCCCCTACACGCTGAACCCCGCATCAAGCAAACCGGAAACATGTGAATTCGCGCTACAAACGCTCACAGAAGACCTTATGCGCATGGAACAGATTATGCCTGGCCAGTTGTACAACATGCATCCTGGTGCCCATGTAGGACAAGGTGCAGATATTGCCATTGAAAAGATTGCATCAACGCTTAATGCTGTTCTGCAGCCACAACAGACTACCACGCTGCTTCTAGAAACGATGGCTGGCAAAGGTAGCGAAGTTGGTCGAACGTTTGAAGAACTTGCAGCCATAATCGAACGGGTCGAGTTGACTGAACACGTTGGCGTGTGTCTTGATACCTGCCATGTTTGGGATGGCGGCTATGATATTGCTTCCAACCTAGACGGCGTCCTTGAAGAATTCGACCGCATACTAGGCCTTAAGCGCCTGCGCGCCATCCATCTGAACGATTCGAAAAACCCCTGCGAGGCACATAAAGATCGCCACGAGCAGTTAGGAGCTGGTTGCATTGGCTTCGACGCGCTCGCCGCGGTTATCAATCACCCTGCTTTGCGCGACCTTCCCTTCTATCTGGAAACTCCACATGATAGCTTGACAGGTTATGCCGACGAAATCGAACGCCTGAAGGCCGCTCGGTTGTAGATTAAGCGGCCCGCTTACAACAACACAGTAATGCAAATAGCGGCAGCAAGCAGGATGAAAGCAAGCAGCATTGCAGCGATATCGGAAGCAGCAAAGGGATACTGCTTGTAACCCGATTCGCGCGTACGCAAGTTAAATCCACGAACTTCAGCAGCAATAGCAGCACTATTCGTCTTGCGCACTGAACTAACCAGCAAAGGCACGCATAGCGGCACCATCAGGCGAATCTTGTTCACGATGCCGCCTTGATCAAATTCCACACCACGCGCAGTCTGTGCCTCCATAATGCCCTTCATATCGTTCATGAAAACAGGGATGAAATGCACCGTAGACGCAAAGGTGAACGCGTACTTATATGGAACATGCAGCACCTTAACCACAGCGTTTTGCATGTCAGAAATCTTCGTTACATAAAAAGAAAGGAACAGTGGAATTGCGGCAGCTTCAAGTCGCACAATCGTGGTAATAGCAGCCAGAATAGAACCTGTGCCGATATAGCCCCACGGCAACTCAACCAGACGGTCGCCCGACGAAGTCGTGAAAATCAGCAAGATAGCCAGAATAAGCGAAAACGCCAAAACTGCTTTCATCAGGCCGATGGTCGGGCGCATCATGCCGCAACTAGCTGCAAGAATAAGCGCGAACACCAGCAGGGCGCACAGGAAAATCAGGTTGCCCGTACAGAAACACGTAATTGCGAACACCACTGCGAACAACAGCTTTGCAACCGGGTTCAAGCGATGCAGTAGCGACGTGCCAGGAACATACTCGAGAAAGCCGTTCATCGGGCACCCCCTTCCAACAAAATGGCTTCTTGCATTTCTGCAAGGGTGTTAGCGCAGGCCACGGCCGTGTCCTGCAATTCGGGACGCATAATCGAAAGCCCCAGGGAAATATCAACGATTTGCGGCGGGACCAAACTTGCCTTTTCAAGCGTATGACGATTGCGCAGTGTCTTAAACGTTGGTCCTTCATCCACTACGGCACCATCACTCATAACGATAATGCGCTCGGCAAAATCACCGACCACTTCCATGTCATGACACACCATGACAACCGTTGTCCCCTGCTGATGCAGACGCTGAATGATTTCCATGACCTTCATGCATTCACGGAAATCTAAGCCGGTCGTAGGCTCGTCCAGCACAATAACAGGCGTTTCAAGCACCACAATTGATGCCAATGCCAAAAGCTGGCGTGTACCACGATTCAGCAAGAACGGATCGTCATCAGGATTGAAGTTAAACTCTTCAATAACCTTATCAACGCGCTTGGCGGCTTCATCCATATCCATATGTAGCGCACGGAAGCCAAACAGCAGTTCTTCGCGCACGGTGCCACAACAAATTTGGCTATCAGGATTCTGAAAAAGGAAACCTACACGGCGAGCCAATTCGCTCGTTTTAAGCTGTGTTGTTGGAACGCCATCAACCAGTACTTCGCCCTGATCGGGCTTTAGTAAGCCATTAGCCAAACGCATAGTGGTTGATTTGCCGGCACCATTCGTACCAACAAAGGCAACAAATTCGCCTTCCTGAACGGTAAAGTTAACGCCCTTCAGAATGGGAATCTTGGCATCATAAGATGCATGCACATCACGGAACTCGATAATAGTTTTACCTGCAGTAGTTGATTCAACATCTTCCGAAGACGCAAGAGCCAGCGCTTCGATGCCTTTCGCATCCAGCACATCAACCAAGGCATTACATGCATCTTCGACGTTGCGGCAAACAGGGCCCTGATATACATCGGCTGCCGACAGGCGATTCATCAACGTTGTCGAACGTGGGCAGTTAACGCCAATTTCCAGCAGTTCATCGGAATGCGCCAACACATTAGCAGGTGTATCGGCAAAGCGAATCTGACCTTCATCAACAATGACCAGCATGTCAGCAAATTCAGATAGCAGCGCAATCTTTTGCTCGACAACAACAATGGTCGTGCCATGTTCGCGAGCATAACGCTCGAGCAGCTGAAACACCTGCAGCGAACTGGCAGGGTCAAGTTCGGCCGTAGGCTCGTCCAACATGAGCACTTTTGGCTTTAGCGCCAAAACCGACGCAATAGCAACCTTCTGCTTTTGACCACCCGAAAGACTAGCAATAACGCGATCGCGTAAATCAGCGATGCCCATATCGTTAAGCGCTTCGTCTACGCGAGCTTCTATTTCATCATGCGGAACACCAAAGTTTTCAAGACCGTACAGCACTTCGTCTTCGACGATGGAATTAATGATTTGCGAATCGATGTCTTGGCAAACACTACCCACCACACGGGACAAATCGGTAAGGCTTGTTTCGCACGTATCCATGCCATCTACCTTGACGGAACCAAAAAAGTCACCTGGATAACAATGCGGGATGATGCCGTTCATGGCATAAGTCAGCGTTGACTTGCCGCTACCAGCCGAGCCGGTAATGCCCACGATAGCGCCCGCAGGAATATGCAGGTTGATATCGCGCACTACCGGTTCGGAGCTTTCGCGGTAGGTAAAACTGAAGTTGCTAATCTGAATCATGCTAAAAGTCTTTCAAGTCGTGCACTAGCTCGGGTGTTGTCGCTGTTCGTTAGAACGGCGACAATTATTACTTCTTCAGGACCTTGCGCAGCAGCGGAGTAAGAATCTGCACCAAGATGGCGTTAAAGGTTGCGGTACCAAACACCATGACTGCATAGGTAACAAAGATGACAGGCAGTGCCAGACCGTTCATAAGACCAACGATGATAGCAAACGTGTAACCCGATACAACCGTGGAAAGGAACGTAGTGACCAGCGGATTGAAATCAGCCTTGCCAGCAATCTTCAGCGGGATGTGAATAAGAAGACCGCATGCCAACGCACCAAGCACTTCGGACGGAATATTTACCAGCGGTGTTGCGTTAAGCATGGGAATCTGGCACATGATGCCAGCGATAAGGCCGATTGCAATTGCCTGCGGCAGTTTCGGACGCGTCAGGATAATAGCCAGGCAGTACATAGCAATAACGAAGTTTGGCTTCATACCTGCAAAAGACAGGAAACTTGCAACAGTGAGCTTCAGTACAGCACCCGCTGCCAAAAGAACTGCAATAAGAATAAGATCTTGGGTGGTCAAGCCCTTCTTGGCCTCGGCCTCGGTAGTTACGGTACGCTTTGCGGCGGTGGTCTCGGACATGGTTCATTCCTTTCTGTCGTGGCTTGCTGCCCTTTGCAGCTTGCCTGCTTTTTGTCCGATGAAGCGAGCCCCTTGCCCCCTTCACCACATCGAATGACCCGAAGTCGTCTTGCGCAAATAAAAAAGCCTGTCCTTCACAACCCCTTTCGGAGTTCCAAAGGACAGGCTTTTAAACCTGCGGTGCCACCTTTGTTTGGCCCCTTGCGGGACCCACTCGTGAACATGCCATCACACGCTCTGCCTCTTACGCGGGCTCACGGTCCAGATACTCGGCCTAGGCAACGCCTTGTCCTTTCCCCTTTCCCTCGGCGATCCATTTACTACCTGGCGTTCTACGGTACTCTCAGCAACGACCGCTCTCTGTGAGTGCCCGGATAGCTTGACTTTCGCCTCAACGGTTTCGAGCTATTCGATTGTTGAAGGCACTTTAGCGCAGCAAAGTAAAAGGTGTCAAGAACTTTTTGCGAAAAACTAGCCGAGCAGCTCGCGAGCATGGGCGAGCGACGTTTCGGTAATGCTTCCCGCCAGCATACGCGCAATTTCGCGTTCACGATCAGCGCCAGAAACTGTCGTAATTTCAGTTTCGGCGCCTTCGCGATGAACGACATAGTGAACATCGCCGCGCACTGCAACCTGCGGCAAATGCGTTACCACGATAACCTGATGCGTTTGTGAAAGATTGGCGATTACCTCAGCCAACGCCACTGCAGTTGCACCACCAACGCCAGCATCGACCTCGTCGAATACCAGCGTGTCAACCGCGTC
>JAZQRZ010000103.1:0-16418 GCA_045629845.1 Eggerthellaceae bacterium
TATTGGATGCGTTCTAGCTATCGCCTTTATCACTTCAGCCAGGACTAAACTTGCTACACCACCAGCACCCCCAGTTGATTTGCCTCTTGATGATGCATCTCCCGATTTAGAACCGAGCATTAGCTAGTACCAGCAAACTGCTCAACCCTTATCTTTCCACCTTCTACAAGGAGAGTTTCATGACTGTTGCAGATACCATCTTTATTAACGGCAACATAGCTACTGTCGACAAGGATTTTTCGTTCGTACACGCAGTTGCCGTCAAGAACGGCTGGATTATTGACACTGGCGAAAGCGCTGAAATGCGCACTTACGCTGGCCCAAACACCAAAATAGTCGATCTTGAAGGCCATACGATGATACCCGGCATCCACGATGCTCATGTGCATATTTGTGATTACAGCGACAATATGCGAAACACTGTCGACTGCAGCGGGTTTTCGGTGCGTTGCCTTGACGATCTAAAAGAGGTCTTACGAAAGCGAGCATCAGAAATACCCGAGGGAGCATGGGTTCGTGGCGCGGGCATGAACTGCGAAGAAATCGCAGAATGCAAGCAAGAAAACCGCCTTATAACTCGCCATGACCTTGACGCAATCCTTCCCGACATTCCTACTGTAATCATTATGTGGGATGGACACACGTGTGTAACCAACTCGAAAGTGCTCGAGATTAACAACATCACCGCCGATACCCCTGACCCCGTGGGAGGCGAAATCTTGCGCGACTCAAGTGGTGTACCTACGGGTGTATTTCAAGAATCGAGTGCATTACAACTCGTGTTTAAGAATATGCCTCGAGCCTCGGTTAACGAACTAAAAGAGAATCTTAAGGCCGGACAAAAGCTCATGAATTCGATGGGCTATGCAAGTTACACCGATTGCACAACCGGCCCAGCCAATGACACACGTGAAGTTGGCGCATCTGGAAGAAATGGTCTGCTTGCATATCAAGAGCTGGCAGAAGAAGAGCAGCTAACCGCACGAGTCTCGCTTGGTTTTTATCCTGGCAAAAACGGGATTCAAAACTACGAACTTATTAAAGAGTGCCTAGACACCTTCGAGTTTCCCGTCTTTCCCGATAAAGACTGGATTGATATGCATATGCTGAAGATGTTCTGCGATGGCATTCCTATGGGCCACAGCGCTTGGATGAAACAGGATTACCTTGATACTCCTGGCTGGCATGGACACTCAACGTTCTTAAGCCCAGATTCAAGCGAAGAAGACCAGATTGAAGAGATTAATCGCTGCGTTCAACTAGCCCATGACAGAGGCTGGCAAATCGGTGTGCATACGATTGGCGACCGCGCGGTACAAGTCGTAACTGATGCTTTTATAGCAGCGCAGCGCAATAATCCAAGCACTCCACGCAGGCACTACTTAATTCATGCTGATACGTTTGGTAATCGCGATGACTTATTTAGAGCCATGCGCAATGGTATTGGTATTTCAGTGCAATCAGGCCTCACGTCTCTTGTTATTGAACCAACTATTGAAATCTGCGGCGCAGAAAAAGGAACTATGACAATGGGAACGCGCGACCTTGTGGATGCAGGAATGCACATTGCAAACGGTTCAGACGCTATTGGAGGACCATTCTGCATGTGGACAGAAGCTGTTCAGGCTGCAGTTACGCGCCAATCCACGTTTACTGGGAACGTATATCGCCCTGATCTAAGACTCAGCGTTCCGCAGGTTATTCGCCAATTTACCTATGAAGGAGCGTACCAAGAATTCTCAGAGCAAACACGCGGCACAATCGAGCCAGGTAAAAAAGCCGACTTCTGCGTGCTTGATAAGAATATCTTTACTATTGATCACGATGCTATTTCCGAAGTGAAATGCATGATGACTATCGTTGACGGAAAGACTGTTTTCGAGCGATAGCTTCAAAACCAATCATTTGCCCGCCAGTTTCGATTCCAAGAGCAACTGGCGGGCTTTATTTCATAGATAAGGAGAGGTGATGACACCCAAAACAGGCAAAATTTCTCTTTCTGCGCTTGCGGCTGCAGCAAGCGCTGGTATCGCCTTCGGATGCATGGGAACTATTAGTCAGGTAATCACGCGACAAGGTTTTGCCTTGACTGAAATCGTAACGACCCAATTCATAATCGCAACGGTACTTTTAGGAATCCTTGTGGCCATACGCTTTAGGCAGCTACCGCCCTGGCGTGACACAATCAAGCTCTTGGCTGTTGGATTACTGCAGCCCCTTTCCGCATTGCTACTGTATTCTGGTATTAGCTATCTATCTGTTGGGCAAGCCGTAGCCATTCAATTCCAGTACGTATGGCTGGCTATCTTGATTCAAAGCGTAGTCGAAAGAACCCTTCCATCGAAAAACATGGTTATCGCAGCCCTAACGATTATTGTTGGCACACTGCTTGCAAGCGGTGTTGCTGAAGAACTTATAGGCGGCGGTTCGACTTCGAGCACCGAAGGGATCCTTCTATCGGCTGCGTGCGCTATTACGTATGCGTTCTTTCTTTACCTCAACGGAAAAGTTGCACTAGATACACATCCAATTCCCCGCTCATTTGTACTATGCCTTTCAGGAGCTATTTTGACATCAGTCGCCTTTCCAGGCGTGTACACATCATCCTTTGAGACACTGTTAAATCTTACCCCCGGCGCTTTCACATTAGGAGTTCTTACCATTGCTCCTGTTCTGTGTTTATCATTCGCCGCAAAACGACTGCCTGGTGGCGTGGTTGCTATCCTTACATCAATGGAGCTTCCTGCGGCCGTTGTTACCGGGGCGCTCATCCTTGGAGACCCTACCTCTCCGGTAAGGATAATCGGAGTAGTCATTATTTTATTAGGAATTGTTATTTCTGAAATTCGCCACCCAAACAACCATCCCCCTCCCCCCCCTACCGGATTACCCAACGAGGCAGCACATGATTGTGCAGCTAAAAATATGTAATTAAGCAAGTGCTCATGTAGTCTTAAAGGCAATAAAAAACGACGGCCACACAGCCGGCGTTTTTTATTGTATTCGTTTGAAACACTAAGCAATCTTAACGACCCAACCGAAGGGATCTTCAGCAGCGCAGGTCTGGATTGCAACCAGCGTTTCACGCAGCTTCTTCATGACAGGACCGCTGGTTTCTGCACCATCCGGGAAGGTAACGTCGACGCCTTCTGCTTCAATCTTACCAACTGGCGAAATAACAGCAGCTGTACCGCACAGACCACATTCAACGAAGTCACCAGCAAGTACTTCTTCAAACTTCACAGGACGTTCGATAACGTTCATGCCAAGAACATCCTTTGCCACTACAACAAGCGAACGACGCGTGATGGAAGGCAGGATGGAATCAGTTGCAGACTGAGGAACAACCAGATTGCCCTGCTTGTCAACGAACATGATATTAGCGCCACCTGTTTCCTCGACATAGGTGCGGCTCTTCGAGTCAAGGTACATATTCTCGGCATAGCCATCATCATGAGCCTTCATCGTGGAATACAGGCTCATGGCGTAGTTCAGACCAGCCTTGATGTTACCCGTACCATGCGGTGCAGCGCGGTCGTAATCAGCAATGGTCAGCTTAACGGCCGTATCGCCGCCCTTGAAGTAAGGACCAACCGGCGTAACAAAAATACGGAACTGATATTCGTCAGCTGCATTAACGCCGATGACATTACCAGTAGCAATCATGAACGGACGAATGTAAAGCGTAGCCCCCGAACCAAAAGGCGGCACCCAAGCCTCGTTAGCAGCAACAACCTGCTTAACAGCATCGACAAACTTATCCTCGGGGAATGGTGGCATAACAAGACGACGAGCCGAGTCAGCCATGCGCTGAGCATTCAGGTCGGGACGGAAGCAAACAATCGAGCCGTCCTCGGTGGTGTAAGCCTTCAAGCCTTCAAAGATTTCCTGGCAGTAATGGAAAATGCCAGCATCTTCGGAAAGCGTAAGGGTGTGCTCAGAAGTAAGGCCGCCTTCTTCCCAGGCGCCATCCTTGTAATTGCACACATAGCTGTAATCGCACGGCATGTAATTGAAGCCCAGATTGCCCCAATCGAGATCTTTCTTCTCCACGAGAATCGTCTCCTTGTCTGATCGTTTCCACTATGCACCGATTCTACTCCGCAACAAGCAATTACAGAGCAAAGAGTCATTGTTTAACAAAAGCTTATCTTTGAACGGCAGAATACGACGGCAAGCTGCGCAATTTCGCTAACAAGAAACCTTAGCGCTTCTTCAATGCTGTCGCAAAATGATTCGAACGACCATCAAGCCACTGCTGCATCTGATATTCATCATAGGGACAACCAGCACCCTGAGCAGCTTGGACCGAGCTGTCATTCGCATAAAAAATGCCATCCTCGTAGCGATAGAACACCTGCCAGTGGCCATCAGGGAATACGTTGGTAGCCTGCGTACCATCAGCACGCTGCCAGACCGAACCCGAACCCGAAGAAGCTACGATGACATACCCCGCTTCAAGCCATTCGCGCATCTGATCGGTGGTGTGAATATCGCCCGGAACCGTTTCGATGGAAATGAAATCAAACAGACCATTTGCTAACAGCCAGTTGCTTCCCTTCCAAGCCATATCAGTCGTGGAATCACCATTAAAGCCAGGACCTTGCCACACCGCAACGTTATCAGGATAACGATTTTCATGCAGGATGATATTAACGGCCACAATAAACGAAGTTGCACCGCAGTTATTACCTACGCCTTGCACCTGATGGAAACGCGCGCCATCAGAATGAGTATTATCAAGCAAAGCAAGAGCAGCAGCTTCTTCAGCTTGCTTAGCAGCTTCTACTTCTTGAATGATTTCAAGCTTGCGCTTTTCAAGTAATCCCCTGCGCATAGCAAGCTGAGTTTTAGCTTCCTCAAGCTCTTGGGCCTTTTCGCAGTAATACTCAGCAATCTTTGAATACTGATCGTAGCGCATGACTGCATCTTGGAAGCTTTCGCTATCTAAAAGCAAATCAATAAGCAGCTGCGACCCGCGTTCACTTTTGTAAAGCTTAACAGCGGTCTCCGAAAGCTCTTCCTGAGCACGCGCAATCTTTCGCTCGGTTCTAGCAATTTCGTCTTCCGCTTTAACGATTTCAGCAGCGTTACGATCCTGCGCAACGATAGCGCTTTCGTAATTGATAACTGCGGTTTGATAGTTAAGCTTCAGGTCGTCACGTTCTGAAGCGAAAGCAGGCTGAACAAGCCCAAAAAGCGCAAGAGCAAGCATGCCAGCAACAACTGGCAGCACGTATGCTTTTATCTGCGCTAACGTCATATTCGCCCTTCCTGGAGAGACTTAACGATAGCGCATAGATTTAGTTATTCACTGATTTGAAGTCTTTTTGTAACCCGCCTTCACAAGGTAAAACAGCCATGAACTGAAGCTAATGACTAGTGTCTTGCCTCGTAAATTAAACGCAACCCTTCAAGCGTTAGTTCGGGATTAACATGCGTGACTGTCCTGCAAAGCGGAGCCATCGTTGTTGCCAATCCACCCGTCGCAACAACAGGCGCTTCGTAGCCAAGCTCGTCAAAAACGCGCTGCACAAAGCCATCAACGCGATCCGCTTCGCCATACACAATACCCGACTGCATAGCATGAACCGTGTTTTTACCAATAACACTACCTGGATCGACCAAATCGATAGTCGGAAGCTTCGTTGCATGCGAAAACAGCGCCTTGGCCGACGTTTCAAGACCAGGAGCAATGATGCCGCCAACAAAACGGCCTTTTTCATCAAGTACTTCAAGGTTAGTTGCTGTACCAAAATCGACCACAATAACGGGCTGGCCATATAAAGCACGAGCCGCAACTGCATCTGCTACGCGGTCGGCACCAATTTCTGAAGGATTCGGATACGTAGCCTCGAACAAATCGCCTGCCGCATCTGCTGAACACACGATTAAATCCGCTGAGGACAAACGTGAAAGAGCACGTTCCCAAGAAGCGGTAAGCGCAGGCACTACAGACGCAACAATAGAACCAGTGATTTCATCAGGCGAAATACCTTCAGAAGCAAGCAATGGCCGTACCTTTAGCCACAGCTCATCAGAGGTATCTACCTTGTTAGTAGCCAAACGCCACATGTGAATAAGGGCGCTTTCATTGAAAACACCGATGACAGTTTGCGTGTTGCCTATGTCAATCGCAAGTAACATGATGGCTACGGCTCCTCCGAAATTAGAAAGATTGCCCTGTTCTTGAGCATTTTTTCAACAATGAACGGTATTATATCAGGCAAGACATAAATTACTCCGACGTGCACCAGACATAGAAGGAGAAGAATATGAGTGACGCAACCAAACGCATCTTGGTCGTGGATGACGAAAGCTCCATCACAGAATTCGTGGGTTACGCCTTAAAGAAAGAGGGCTATGACGTCGACGTATTTGACAACGGCGAAGACGCCCTGGCTGGTGCCCGCAAAAACCATTACGACTTATACGTGCTTGACATCATGCTTCCTGGCATGGATGGCTACGAACTGTGCCGTCGCATCCGCGCTATTTCGTCGGCACCCGTTCTGTTCCTTTCGGCACGCGATACCGAATTAGACAAAGTAGTTGGCCTTGAACTTGGCGCCGACGACTACCTGGCAAAGCCTTTTGGCGTTCGCGAGCTAATTGCTCGTGTTCACGCCCTGCTGCGCCGCGGTTCAGGTGGCGACTTCCCGAACGCAACGCGTGCTATTTCAGCAGGCGGCATTACGCTTGATGAAGACGCTCATGTTGCTAAGGGCAATTCTGGTCCGCTCGACTTAACGCCGCGTGAATTCGAACTTCTTGCCAGCCTTATGAAGAATGCCGGCAAGGTAGTTTCGCGCGAAGACTTGCTGCGCGAAGCCTGGGGCTGGGAATACTTAACCGAAACAAAAACCGTGGATACGCACATCAAGCGTTTGCGTGATAAAATCGAACAAGCTGGTTATGACCCCAGTTTGGTAGAGACGGTTCGCGGATACGGCTACAGGTTTAAGCAATAAAACGCCTTCAAACATACTTCGCACTGCTCGCCTCATTGCTAACACTGTTAGCAAGCGCATTGGTTCTACTCGTGTGCGAATTTATGTTTGACCTGCCATGGTATCTGTTTTTACTGCTCTTACCCGTTTCGCTATTAACCTTTATCCTTAGTTTGATTATCGGCTATTTCTTAGCCGAGCCACTTCGCTTACTACTTAAGAAAGTGCGTGCGTACCGAGCAGGTGCGCACGTTTCTTTTGCGCCAGATGGACGTCTTTTTGAAGCAGACGAGCTTTCATACGCATTGGATTCGCTGGTAAAGAAAGTTGAATCACAGCAATCTGATCTTTCTCGCGAAAACCGACGTCAAAACGAATTCGTAAGCGACGTTGCACACGAGCTGCGTACTCCCCTTACCGCAATTCGCGGTAATGCAGAAATCCTTGAAGACCCCGACTTGCCGCCTTCAATGCGCAAGAAGTTCTCTTCAATTATCGTATCCGAAGCAGAACGCTTAACTCGCCTTGTTAATGACCTGCTAACCTTGCAGCGCATTGAAAACAGCGACTTCGAACACCTTGAATTAGCGCGTGTTGACTTGCGCAAGGTTGCGCAAAACGTTGTTGATACACTGCACCCCATCCTTGACGAACGTGGCGCTAATGTCGCAATCATTGGTGAAGCGCCCGACGTTCTTGGTAATGCTGACCGTCTGAAGGAAGCCCTGACAAACCTGGTTGAAAACGCCAGCCGCTTCATCGAACCTGGCGGGCACATTACCATCGAACTTAGCGGCGTACGCGATATGTCAGTCATTCAGGTTAAAGATGATGGCACTGGCTTTGGTGATATTGATCCATACCTGCTGTTTGATCGTTTCTACCGCGCCGACACATCACGCGCACGCAACACAGGCGGCACAGGCTTAGGTCTTTCCATCGTGAAATCAATCATTGACGGCCATGACGGAACTGTTGAAGCAGTCAACCTTCCCGAAGGCGGCGCCAACTTCATTATCGCTATTCCTTCTATCGGCTAAGCACCTAGATTTTTATCTCTGGGATAGGGTCGCCCGAACAAGCCTCGGCTAACCGTTCCTCGCTCTCGGCTCGGCAGCTGCGGAACTCGTCTGCTTCGCAGACTCAAACAGTCCTCGCTCCCGCCTCGCCTTCGCTCGTCCCAGCCTCAGATAGTTCGTTCGACCCTATCCCAGAAATGAAATTTATCGGATAGCACGGATGACGGTGCGTGCAACGGCAGTTGCAGCGATCACCTTTAAAAGGTCGACAAGTACGAATGGTGCAACGCAAACAAGGAACGATTCGAATGGTCCGACGTTTGCGACGAACATGTACTGAAACCAGCCGCACGCATAAGCAACAGCGGTAAAGATAATGCCGCAAAGAACACCAATCGCAAAGTTATCAACACCGCGACGGCGGAATAACGCAAGCACGGCTACCGCAAGCGACACACCAATAAGATAACCCCACAGAAAACCGCCCGTGGGCCCCATCAGTACACCAATACCGCCGCGCATTCCTGAAAACACAGGGATGCCAATGGCGCCAAGCGTTAGGTAACCAGCTATGGCGCTAATAGCCTGTTTGGGAGCAAGCACCAGGATGGCAAAGGTTACGGCAAATATCTGCAAGGTAAACGGCACAGGACCAATTGGAACAGTTATCCACGCCGATACTGCGATAATTGCAATCGAGAGTGCTGTAAATGCAATTGAACGACTACGAGAGTCAGTGGCCGCAAGCGGCCTTATTTGTTTTTCGTTATACGTCTTTTCCATGCCACCCATGCTAGCACTATCAATTGGTCAAAACTAAATTTGACTATTTTTCACAATATTAGTCGAAAGAAGCTAGATTAAACCCAATAGCTGATTCACCTGATGAAGCATCGAAATGCTTCATAGCGTCATGACATGATTCAAAGCCCTTACGACAGGCACGATACGCCTCTTCGGATAAATCATCGCTATAAAACGCGCTTACAGAAAACGAGGTATCAGCATCTGTAACGGGAATGACAGCCAGATTGTCACCAAACATTGCATTGTTCAGACCCGACGAAAACGCAATATAACCTTCAGCTTGAACTTTCAGGTAAAGCATATCCACGTCGCGATAGTATTCACGCGATGAAACTGGAGTTTTCGATTTAACAACCTTATCGACAAGCTCGCCCAGACCAGCAAACGTAAGAATATCGGGCAGCAACAGTTTTTCCTGAGGCAGCTCGCTAACTGAGATTCCTTCTGTACGTGAAGCTAGCGGATTATCCTTACTCATAACCGCATAAAAGCAGTCAGAGTAAATGGGTGTCGAACGATAGTTGTGAGACAAACGCGGATCAATGTTGATAGCAACTGCAATATCTACGTTGCCATCATCCATAGCTCGGCGCAATTCGCCGTATTCCATAAACGTTAAGTCAAGATGCATATCGGGATGCTCGTGGTTCATATAGCGAGCAAACTGAACAATAACCGGACGAGCGGCATTTTTTAAATACCCGATACGAATCGTACGATTTGAGGAGTTCCCTACTTCACGCGTACGATCAACTGCATTAGCATAAGCTCGCAACACGGTTTGAGTCTCGCGATAGAACACCTTTCCTGCTTCGGTAAGCTGAACTGACTGATTGCCTCGTTCAAACAGTTTTACGCCAAGCGTGTCTTCAAGCGAAGCAAGATGTCTACTAATAACTGAACGACTAACATAAAAGTAATCTGCAGTGAGTTTAAAGCTGAGTGTTTCGGCAAGGTAGATGAACTCAATAAGATGATTAATGTTCATAGCCACCCCTTAGTACAGGTAAATCAAACGAAGCTCATGCACATGTTTGAGGTCAAAAAATGCGCTGCACAACAATAGCTCAATTGGTATTGCAATGAAAGCAACGTGTTGCATTTTCTGCAACACCTATATACGTACGCGATCTACCTGGGATTATAGTAAGAACTCTATCCTCAATTGCATCACATAGTCTACATCTACTATGCCACTAGCAATATTAATCAATTGACATCTGATTTTTGAGTTATTTTGCAGTTGTGGAGATTAACAACAACGAAAGGAAGTCCACAATGCAGAACGAGCGCAAGTATGGCGAAATGACGCTGAACGAACTCATCGAAACCGTTATCGAAGACGCTAAGAAGGCTGGCACCGTCACCTTCCCGCTGCGCACTGAAGGTTATCATCAGTCCAGCAACCTGCTCTACACCGAGCGCCTGAAGTAATTGATGCAGGTTTCAAACCTGCTGAATATGAAAACGCCTCAGCTTCGGCTGGGGCGTTTTCTTTATTGGTAAAGCAATTTGTACGACTAAAGAAGGTGCGCTTCGCCAGAAGCAACTGGAGCGCCATTTACCAGAAGATTCCCCTGTGCATCAACACCTGTTACAAGACCTGACTTCATAGTCTTCCCGTTACGGTCAACAATATCGACCGACTTTCCCGCAAGTGCATTACAAGCATTAAACTCATCAACAAATGACGCAAAACCTTCTTGGCACCACTTGCTGTAACGGACTGAGAAAGCGTCTAGTACCGCATCACCCACCGCATCAATAGAAGGAGCAACACCGGTACCTACAAGCTCTGAAAGGTACACTGGGGTGTTTTTACCGCCGACTGATGCCTCATCTGCTGGGCAAAATACATTTATACCAATGCCAACGCAAACACCACCTGCGTGGGTTTCAAGGGAAATCCCCACAAGCTTTCCTTCGGCACAGACAACGTCGTTAGGCCACTTAACCTGAATGGTATCAAGCGGCAAACTACCAAGCTTCAAAAGAGCCTCGCGCACCGCAAGCGCAACAACCAAACTGAGCGTTGAGATTTGCGAAGCGGACACAGAAGGGCGCAGTAAAAGCGACTGATACAAGCCCCCACGAGGACTTACCCATATGCGACCCTGACGCCCATAACCGCCAATTTGCTCTGCGGCACGGCAGACAAGACCTTCCTCACAGTCCTTTTCAAGGCCCTGCTTTACAAGCTGGTTCGTCGAAACAACAGTGTCGAAACGTTCAACCCTAAAGGAAAGCATAATTGCTAGATGAGCCAGGCCTTGCCGAACTTCACATCAGCATCATCAAGGCAGCTATTGTCAGCAAAAACAAAATGCGGACGTAATTCCGAAAGCGGTTTAACCACAAAATCACGTTCAAGCGTACGCGGATGCGGCAACGTAAGAATGTCGTTTTCGACCACGTACATCTGATAATCGACAATGTCGAGATCGCACGTGCGCGGACCGTTCTCGATTGTACGTACACGGCCTAAGCTGTTTTCGATTGCCTGCAGATACTTCAGCAGTTCTTTTGGCGGTACACCACAGCGCATGAGTACGACAGCATTCACGAATTCATCTTGATCTTCGTAATATGCTGGCTCGCTTGCATAGAAGCTAGAGATATCGACAATCTGCGAGTCAGGAAGCGAACACAGCTGGCTAATAGCGTGATTCAGCTGCGCAATTTTACCTTCCTGCTCTTCCCCATCGTTTGCAACCAAAGCAACATTGCAGCCAAGGGAAATGACTACAAGTGGACGCAAATCTTCAAGCGCTTTTACGGTAGCAGCAACGTTGTGCGTACGAATAATTGTTGCACCAAGTTCGGCAGCCATAAGTGCCTCGGCAGCCGAAGCGTCATCGCGAGCAGCAGGATCTTCGATACCATATGCCTGACCGATAAAGCTTTTACGCGAAACTGCACACATGAGCGGATATCCCAAACGCGAAAACTCGTGGAAGTTGCGCACGATTTCAAGCGTTTGAGAAGCCGTCTTTCCAAAACCAGGACCCGGATCGATGCAAATACGATTATGAGCGATACCTGCTGCTTCCAGTTCTTCCGCACGGTTGCGCAGATAATCGCGGACATCAAACACTACGTCGTTGTAATCGGTATTTTGCTGCATTGTGGAAGGCTCGTCGCCCTTCATATGCATAACTACCAAACCAGCGTCGCATTTGCATGCAACATCAACCATTGCGGGGTCACGGAAACCAGATACATCATTAATGATAGAAGCACCAGCTTCAATCGCAGCCTGCGCTACAGATGCACGGCGCGTATCAATACTGACGCAAACATTTTCAGCAGCCAATGCCTTTACGACATCAATCACACGCGCAAGCTCTTCTTCTGGAGAAACTGGATTAGAGCCAGGACGTGTTGATTCCCCGCCTACATCGATAATGTGAGCACCTTCATCAAGCATGCGATGAGCATGGTCGAGCGCAGCCTGAACTTCATTGTGCTGACCGCCGTCAGAAAATGAATCAGGTGTAACGTTAAGAATGCCCATGATGATGGGCATTCTTTCGTCGAATTCAAAGCTTGAACATTGCCAAGTCATTAGCGATTCTCCTCGTTGTTTTGCTGCGTAGAAGCATCAGGCGCAGGAGCCTGCTCGACATAACCAGGATCAAACGAATGATTGAAAGGATCCTGATTTGCACCCTGCGCAGGCGGTTGAGGCTGATTGACCTGTACTGCAGGCACCTGCGGTGCAGCATGTGCAGGCTGAGGCATAACAGGAGGCATTTGGTTTGTTTGCTCCTTTTCACGCCAATTCGGATCAGCTAAACGTTCGTCGCGAGCACGAGCAGCAGCTTCTTCTGCTTCCTTACGCGCAATGATTTCGTCTTCGTGAGCCAAGTATTCATCCCACTTGTTATCAAGCAAGGCCTGGCATGCTTCGCCGTCGACCGTTTCACGTTCGAGCAAGACGTTAGCCATGAGATGCATCTGATCGGGATGGCTGGACAAGATTTCGTAAGCACGATCGTGAGCTTCACTCATGATGCGTGCCACTTCGTCGTCGATACGCTTGGCGGTTTCATCAGAGTAATCCTGCGTGTTGCCATAATCACGACCCAGGAATACTTCGTGATTAGGCTGACCAAACACCTGCGTACCAAGCGGGCTCATGCCGTATTGAGTAACGATAGAACGAGCAATCTTTGAAGCGCGCTCCAAGTCGTTGCTAGCACCAGTCGTAATGTCGTCGCGGTAGATTTCTTCAGCCACACGACCACCCATAAGTACAGCAAGCTGATCGCGCATTTCGCCCAGCGTGTTCATAACCTTGTCTTCATCAGGGATAGACATGGTGTAACCAAGCGCACGACCACGCGAGATAATTGAAATCTTATGCACTGGATCTGCGTGTTCAAGCGAATGACCAACAAGTGCGTGACCAGCTTCGTGATACGCAATGGTCTTGCGCGTACCTTCGTCAAGAACGCGGCCCTTGCGTTCAGGACCAGCGATGACGCGCTCCATTGACTCGGTTACTTCTTTCATCGTGATGACCTTCTTGCCACGACGTGCGGTAAGAAGAGCGCTTTCATTCATAAGGTTCATAAGGTCAGCGCCCGTAAAGCCAGGGGTAAGCTGAGCAATCTTGCAAAGGTCAACATCGCTGCCGATAGGCTTATCTTCCGCATGAACCTGCAAGATCTTTTCACGACCACGCACGTCAGGCACATCAACAACAATCTGACGATCGAAACGACCCGGACGCAACAATGCGGGGTCAAGAATATCTGAACGGTTGGTTGCAGCAATAAGAACAACTGATTCGTTCTTGTCGAAGCCGTCCATTTCAACAAGCAGCTGATTCAGCGTTTGTTCGCGTTCGTCATGACCGCCGCCAAGACCAGCACCACGCTGACGACCAACGGCATCAATCTCGTCGATAAAGATGATAGAAGGCGCAGCATCTTTAGCCTGCTGGAATAGGTCACGGACGCGGCTAGCACCAACACCAACGAACATTTCTACGAAGTCGGAACCAGAAATGCTGAAGAACGGAACACCGGCTTCGCCTGCAACCGCACGAGCAAGCAACGTCTTACCAGTACCCGGAGGGCCAACCAGCAAGCAGCCGCGCGGAATCTTTGCGCCCAATGACTGATACTTTTCGGGGTTCGACAGGAAGTCTTTGATTTCCTGCATTTCTTCGACTGCTTCGTCAACGCCAGCAACATCATCGAACTTCACGTCGGGACGTTCTTCGTGCGCCTTCTTTGCCTTCGTTTTACCGAAGCCCATCTGCTGATTGTTGGCCTTTTGCATCTGGACGAAGAAAATCCAGATAAGAGCACCAAAGAGCAAGATGGGAAGAAGCGTGCCAAGAATATCAAGCCATTGCGTAGGCAAGACAACCTGATAGGTAATCTGCGGATGCTTTGACACCAGCTGAGCCAGCGATTCTTGACCCACGTACGTTGACGTGTAGTTATGCAGTTCGCCAAGCGTTTCGGTCTGCAGCGACTTTGTACCAATGCCCGTCAGTGAGCCATCGGTGCTTTGCTGCAGCATAGACACGCGCGTATTCAGGGCATTAATCGCATTATTGAAAGCTTCGACACCCGTTTTACCTGCCGTAGCAGCTGGATAATACGTACCCGTTACCGTGTAATTGCGTGCATCGTAAACAACCGAGACCACGCGGTCTTGATCGATAGCCTGCAAGAATTCGGAGGTAATGAGCTCGTCAGTAACCTGAGGGGATTCTTGATTGCCCGCACCGCGCTGGAACGCAAAGAACTGCTGCCCAACGATAAGCGCGACAACCACGAAAATGACTATCCAGATGACAAGGTTACGATTGTCGTTGCCCGATCCTTTGAATTGAGGGTTGTTTTGTGGCATACGGTTTCTCTCTTATGCTTCGTTTTTCAGTGTTGTTATTCGTATACTTCCGGCTTTAATACGCCGATGTAGGGCAAATTACGATAGCGCTCGGCATAGTCAAGGCCATAGCCCACGATGAATTCATCGGGACATTCAAAGCCAATATGAGCGCATTCGATATGAGCCTGAGCCTTGGCCTTCTTGCGAAGCAAAGTAATAACTTCGATAGATGCAGGTTCATGCTGTTCAAGATGACCAAGCAAAAACTGCAACGTAAGGCCCGAGTCCAGAATATCTTCGACCACGATAACGTGCTTACCCTTGATGGAAGATGTTAGGTCCTTCAGGATTTTGACATGGCCCGAACTTTTCGTGCCGCTGCCATATGACGAAAGCGCCATGTAATCCATTTCGATAGGAATTTCGGTGGCCCGTGCAAGGTCAGCCATGAAAATTGCAGCGCCACGCAGCACTGAAATCATGACTACTTCTTCACCATTGCTGGTGGCTTCAGAGTACTCGTCGGTTAATGCCGCGCCAATTTCAGAGACGCGTGTTTGAATCTCGGTGTCCGCAAACAGAATTTCCTTGATATCTTTATGCATGTTTACCCGCCTTAACTGCTCCGATTCACAAATGAAAATTGTATCATTGCAAGGCTAATTCGCGAGACCAATACGGCAACGCTGTGGCAACAGCCACGAAGTTTACACGTCAAAGATATCAGGAAACTCTACTTTCAAGCGTTCAACAGGAAAACCGATGACCGTATCAAGGCTTCCTTCAATGTGGTCAACAAAGCCAGAAGCCCCTGACTGAATGCCATATGAACCAGCTTTATCGAAGGGATCACCCGACTCGATGTACGCGTTTATCTCCTCGTCAGTTAGCTCACGGAAGTACACGTAAGTAGTATCGACAAAGGTTCGATAATACACACCAACGTCTTGACCTGCAGGGGCGCTAATAGCCCAGAATGATACGGCGGTATGCACGTCATGCCCATGACCCGATAAAGCTTTCAGCATGCGGCGAGCATCTGCTTCATCCTGAGGCTTGCCAAAGATTTCACCACGAAAGACCACCATGGTATCGGAACCAAGTACGACCATAGTTCCATCGTATTCAGGTGTGACCAGCTGTTCGACCGCTGCTTTCGCTTTACGTTCTGCAAGCTTTTTAACCGCTTCAACAGGATCTTCCATTAGTCGTTCATCAAGCGATTCATCAACATCAACCGCATGCACGCGAAAATCGACGCCCGTTTGCGATAAGAGCTCGCGCCTTCGAGGTGACGCACTTGCTAACACAATGTCGTATTCTTCACTCACGCGCGCTTTCTCCTTGTACGAAATGCTGCCATAGGTTCTATGCGAACACCCTGCTTGTTGGCACTAACCGCCAAGTTACCTTGAATGTTTACGACATAGCCACCATTAGGCTTACCACCTTCAAAACCCGCTAGCACCGCTTCGATAGAAGCTGTTTCGATTCGTTCATCTGATCCCAGCATCAAGCTAAGCACTCCAGCAACCACACGTCGTTGTAAAGGCAATCGAACAACTCCAAATTTCGGACCAATCAGACAGCCTTTTCCTTCACCAAACCACGTTACGTGTTTTGCCGCAGCCTCATCTGCCATTGCGATAATCATGTCATCTTCGTCCGCAATCAGATTCATCGTGCGCGTCAGTGTTTCACGAAGACGCGGATTACGTTCAGCTGCGCGAGGCACGATTTCATGGCGCACATAAGCACGGAATCGATCGGTGTGCTTGTTGGTAGCATCTTC
>JAZQRZ010000104.1:0-14549 GCA_045629845.1 Eggerthellaceae bacterium
CACGATTAACGTTATACTGGGCGTTACGCATTTTCGAAGATTAGAAGGACGTACCATGGCTGAATATTCAGATACCTTTTTGGCGAGCAAGAAGCGCTCCGATGATATCCGCGCTGACCTGCCGCAACATCCTGAAAAGTACACGATGCTTACGGGCGACCGTCCCACGGGTCGTTTGCATCTGGGTCATTATTTCGGAAGTATTCAGCACCGCGTTGAATATCAGAACCTGGGCATTCAGTGCTACGTACTGATTGCTGACTATCAGGTTATTACCGACCGCGACACGACTGAGCATATTCAGGACAACGTGTACAACATGGTCATGGATTACTTGGCTGCTGGTATCGATCCTGAAAAGACACCGATTTTCACGCATTCGGCTATCCCGGCTCTCAATCAGCTGATGCTGCCGTTCTTGTCGTTGGTTAGCGAATCCGAATTGCAGCGCAACCCTACGGTCAAGGCTGAACAGGAAGCATCGGGCCATGCGTTGACTGGTTTGCTTTTGACCTACCCAGTGCATCAGGCTTGCGACATCCTGTTCTGCAAGGGTAACATCGTGCCAGTGGGTAAGGACCAGCTGCCTCACATCGAACAGACGCGTCAGATTGCTCGTCGTTTCAACGATCGCTACGCTCCGGTTTTCCCCGAGCCCGACGGAATTCTGTCCGACGCTATCGAAATTCCAGGCTTGGATGGTCGCAAGATGTCGAAGAGCTACGGCAACTCCATCATGCTGGGCGCAACGGCTGAAGAAACAGCCAAGCTTATCAAGAAGGCTAAGAGCGACTCTGATCGCAACATTACGTTCGACAAGGAAAATCGTCCCGAAGTTAGCGCATTGTTGACTACGGCTGCACTGTGCTCGGGTCGTTCTGAAGTCGAAATTGCTGCCGAGATTGGTGATGGCGGTGCGGGCATGTTGAAGCGCGTCGTTACCGAAAGCGTTAATGAGTTCTTGGCACCGCATCGTGAGCGTCGTGCGAAGTTCGAAAACGATCTCGACTATGTTAAGGACGTACTGAACGAAGGCAATCGTCGCATGAATGAAATTGCCAATGCT
The DNA here is from genome assembly GCA_045629845.1 of Eggerthellaceae bacterium. Taxonomy (GTDB): domain Bacteria; phylum Actinomycetota; class Coriobacteriia; order Coriobacteriales; family Eggerthellaceae; genus UBA9715. The sequence continues at coordinate 1,067 of JAZQRZ010000104.1, forward strand.
ACGCTTGATGAAGTTCGCGAAGCAATGAGCATGGTTTACTAAATATGGAAGGGGATTAACCCTTTCCATATTATTGGAGAGCCACATGAACATTGTTCTTGTAGAGCCAGAGATTCCTCAGAATACAGGCAATATTGCTCGCACCTGCGCTTGCGTGGGTGCGACGCTTCATTTAGTCGAGCCGATGGGGTTTCGCTTGACGCAGCGCAATTTAGCTCGTGCTGGCTGCGATTATTGGGATGAAGTCGAAATTGTTCGCTGGTCTTGCATCGAAGAATTCTTGGAGCAGCACGGTACCGATGAACTGCATTTCTTTACAGGTCAGGCAACAAAGAACTATGTCGACGTAACGTATGGACAAGATGCATTTCTCTTATTCGGACGCGAATCAGCAGGAATAGATCCGGCTATCCTTGATCGCTTTGCAGATCAATGCGTGCGCATTCCCATGCGCCAGGGGTTACGCAGTTTAAACCTTTCAAATGCTGTTGCTATTGCGGCATACGAGGCGCTTCATCAACAAAGCTTTCCAAACCTTGTGTAGGCCACGCCGCACAAGGCTCACTTTGCTCGAAAGCTCGTTACGCCGAATTTAGTGCCAATTCCCTCATGTTCATCCCATTGCTTGACATCGAGCAAGTAGGTGGGTGCTACAATGTCTTCGTTACGTTCCAGAAAGAAAGGGAACCCTTATGAACATCGTTTTGTTGGGTGGTCCGGGTGCTGGTAAGGGCACGCAGGCTGCAAAGTTGGTCGAAGAGTTTAAGACGCCCCATATCTCCACGGGCGATATGCTGCGTGCAGCTGTTGCAGCTGGTACAGATCTGGGCAAGAAGGCTAAGTCGTACATGGATGCTGGCGAACTGGTGCCCGACGACGTTATCATTGGCCTGGTAATCGACCGTCTGCAGGAACCCGACACTGATGCTGGCTTTATCCTTGACGGCTTCCCGCGCACGTCTGCTCAGGCTGTTGCTCTCGACGCTGAACTTGGCAAGCTCGAACGCCCGCTCGATGCTGCTCTGCTCATCGATGTCGATCCTGAAGTCATCGTGAAGCGCCTGTGCTCGCGTCGTATGTGCCGCGACTGCGGTTTCATTGGCAGCGAATCTGATGCAAAGTGCCCGAAGTGCGGCGGCGAAATGTACCAGCGCGACGACGACAACGAAACCACGGTTCGCAATCGTCTCGACGTGTACCAGAAGTCCACAAGCCCGCTTATCGATTACTATCGTGGCAGCGAACTGCTCATCGCTATCGATGGCGATCGCGATCCCGAAGTCGTATACGCTGACGTTAAGAAGGCTTTGTCGCTGTAAAGCTTCAGCAACAACTTGCAAGTCTAAGGCTCTCGTATTACGAGAGCCTTTCTTTTGTGCTACATCAATTTGGATTTCTCAACGCGTTCGACGAAGCGTGGAACGACGGCGCTGAGCGGTTTAAGGAGCGCAAGGCCCATCAGGGCGAAAGGAATGACAAACAGCAGCAACAAGCCCAGTTCAATCCAGAAGTCACCTTGATAGATACCGAACATTGCGGCACGCATGGCGTTTACTGCGTGAGTAATCGGCAAGAAGGGGCTCATGTTCTGGAAGAAGTCGGGCAACAACTTCATGGGGAAGCTGCCACCGCCGCCCGATACTTGCACGATAAGCAGAATGACCGAAAGCGCTTTACCCAGGTTGGCAAAGAGTGCTACCAGGGTATAAATGATGAAGGTAAACACCAATCCCGATATCCAGAAGCACAGGACGTAAAGGAAGGGATTTTCGGCTTGTACGCCCAAGAACAGCAGGTTACCCAGCGAAAGCGTGGTCGATTGCATGAGCGAAAGCATGCCAATAGTGCAGAAACGACCAAGGAAAAGCTGGCGTGGGGTAGGGTCTTTCAAGTCGGCGATAGCACGTGCGGAAGGTATAACGCGCAGGGTCACCATGACGAGTAAGGCACCAATCCAAAGGGCAAGCGTCGTGTATAGCGGCGACATAGCAGACCCGAAGTTTTCAACAGGGTAGACTGCGTGGCGTTCAAGCTTTACAGGTGCAGCGATGGCAGTTGCAAGGGCTTCTGGATCAGAGCCAATAATGGTGCGCAGGGTTTGCATATCATCGCTAGCTAATGCTTTCGAAATTCCTTGACCCACGTTGGTCAGCTCGGTAGAAGCCTTGCGCAATTCGGTTGTTGCGGCTTCAATCTTTTGCCTTGATGATGCAAGGTCTTGCGAAAGTGACCAAGCAGAACCAACAAGTTCGTTCTTGGCGTTTTCGATTGTGCGTGCAACTGAAGAAATGGAAGCACCTGCTTTTGAAGCAGATTGAGAAATGCGGTCAAGCGTAGGCTTCAAGTTTTGGTCGTATTCGGCCTGAGCGGCATCCAAGTCCTGCTTTGCTTCAGCGACAAGTTGTGCAGCATCGCTGCGGGCTTCTTGTGTCGAGGCGTTGGCATCACGTATGGCGTCGGCGGCTTCAGTTAAAGCTTGCGCACGAGCTGCGTCTCCTGCGGCAGCCATAGCAGCTGCCTGGTCGCGCAACAACTGCTCGGCAGTGGCGGCTGCGGCAGCGCTGTTATTAAAGGCTGTATCAACGGTTGCAGGCAGTTCTCCAAGGCTGGCAGATTCTTGGGCTATTGCATCGGCTAATGCCTGTGACGATGCATCCATCTGAGCTAGGGCGTTATCGCTTGCGCGCTTGGCGTTGGCTGCAGATGCTTCAATGGTGCTAGCAGCATCGCCAGCGCGTTCCATTAGGGTTGTAGAACTATCAATAAGCTGCTGGGACGATTGCATAACATTTGAATACGAATCCAGCATATCGGCCGCATCGTTAACCTGCGTGCCCAGCTGCACCATGTGCTTTGCCAGGTCGTTAATGCGACTATCTGCGCCAGCTTCGTCGGCGTAGTCAAACAGTGTATTAGAAATACCCAGTGCAATCTCGGAAATCGTTTCGGCAAACACTTCGTTTACCTGCGCCGAAACCTGATCAGCACCCTGGTCAGTAACCTTGGGCGCAATCGCGCTTTTCTTCTGGTTCGAGTAGTAGGTGATGCTGGCGTGCTCCACATCGTCAGAATAGAACGACATCATGTCGGCACTAAAGCTGGCAGGAATTACAACGGCAGCATAGTAACGCCCCGAACGTGCGCCATCTATTGCGTCTTCTTCGTCGGTAAATACCCAATCAAGCTGGTCATTTGCGCGTAGTGTCGAAGTAATCTGGTCGCCGATATTAATACGCAGCGGTACAAGATCGCTTTCATAGCCTTCATCTGAATTAGCAACGGCAACAGTAAGGTTGCCCGTGTTTTCAAATACATTCCAGCAGGCGATGATGTTGTACCACGAGAAAATAGAGGGCAGTGCCACCAAGCCCAGAATGGCAATAATCGTAACAACATTGCTTACCAGGCGCTTACAGTCGTTTTTAAAGAGGCTCCAGATGTTATTCATCGTTGCCTCCTTCATCCGAGTCGTCAGAAGCGGGGGAGACTTGGTCGCCGGGCTTCGTGGTAGATTCTGAAGAAGGCACTGGAGCCGGTGCTACGTGTGTGAACGGCCTAAGGATGTTTGCAACATCCATCAAAGGCTGTACACGCGTGAGGCCATTACGACCTTTGTACAGGGCGCGAACTTCATCCTCGCTCATGCCTTCAAGCGAAGCAAGGTGGCTTAGGTAATCGCGCAGGTATTCGACCACAATCAGATACGTAATAACTAACGCAAACCAGATAAGCCACGTCGTCAAGATAACAACCTTTTCCATGCCTAAAGCGACAAGGATAGTCGTCGACACGATAGGCAGTGCAATGCCAACAATCAGGGCACCGCGCATCAGCTTGGGATACAGCGCCATAAAGCGATTGGCGCGCGCTTCGATAACTTCACGGTATTCATCGTGATTCGAAAGCGCCTGAATCATTTGAGACATGCGATAGCGGCGTGCAGGTAACTGCACCGATTCGCCGATTATCATGCCGCCTTCTTCGATTTCGCGCGCGAACATGCGATTCAGGTTGGTCATATACGGGCGCACAATAGTGCCAACCGTGATAAAGCCAATCATGAAGGCGAGAAGAACACCAACATACGAGAGCCAGGCGCCATCGTAGAAGCCGCAGATAGTTTCGCGGATAGCGTTAATGCCGTACGTGAAGGGGAAGAGTGGGTATACAACATGGAAGAACTCGGGCGTCATTTCGATGGGGTACAAGCCCGTTGCGCCAGGGATTTGTACGAAAACTAATATGACGCACAAAGCTTTGCCCACATGCTGCAGCGTCGTAGAAAGCGTGTATTGAATAGCTAAGTATGAAAGCGAAGCAATAATGGCGGTCAATATAAATAGCGCTGCATTAGCTGTTTGAACGCCGATAATCAGGCAGCCCGTGCAGCAAATAATGGCTTGAAGTGAGGCCAAAATGGCAAGTAGAAGACCGCGACCAAAAGTATGCTGAGTTACGGTTAGGTTTTCGATCTCTTCCTCGTCTACTTCTAAGCGGAAGATAACCATCAGCATGAATACGCCAATCCACAGCGTAAGGTTGATGAACAACGGCGCCATGGCAGAACCGTAGGCATTAATGGGGTACAGCTCTTCATGTTTTACTTGCGTGGGTGACATCATGAAGTCAGCGATTTTATCGGGATCAATACCGCTTTCACTGGTCAGTTCGGAAAGGGCATTAGCTGAAGCAAGTGAGGCCAAGTCGGTTTTTACGGTGCTTAGGTCTTTTTCTAAATCAGCAAGCACACGGTCAGTTTGTGTTAAGGCATCAGCGGTGACAGCAAGCGTTGAATCAAGTTCGCTTAACGTGGCACTTGCCTGCTCGATGACAGCGCGTTGGCTTGCAACGGCGGCAGACAAGCTGCTTGATGCGCTGGCAACACTTGCTAAGCCTGCGCTAATAGCTGGAACAACCTGGCCGCTAATAATGCTGCGATAGTTGTCAGCAGTATTAAGCGCCTTCAATACAAGGTCGTTTACGGAATCGGCGGAGCCAACAGCTGCGCGAGCTGCTTCATCAAGCTGCTGTGCCAGCTGCGCCCAATCTTCTGAAGTCTTCGGTGCTTCATTCAATGCTGCAATGGCTTTGTCGATGCGGGCTTTCTGGTCGTCATTCGCAACTGCTTTTAATTGGGTAAGTAGTGCAATGATTTCGGAATAGTCGGCATTTGCCAGCGTGCCCCCGTTGGTGGGCACACCTAAAGCTGCACGAGCCGCTTCAATAGCGCTTGCGGTTTTGGTTAGTGCAAGGGTTGTTTCAGAAGCAGCCTTGGCAGCCTTGGCGGAGCCTTCATCAAGTACAGTGTTGATGCGCGCGTTAAAGTCAGCCAGGTCGTTGTTGGCTTGTTCGACCAGTGTCGTCATATCATTCAAAACAGCGGTCGCTTCATCCACATCGTCCTGTGCACCCGCTAACGTGTTTTTCGCGGCTGCAGTTTTTGCGCGTGCGGAATCAACGGTGCTGGTGAAGTTAGCGATAGCCTGACGGGCATCACGAACGTCAGTTAGCGCGTTATCAATACGTTGCGAAGCTCTGGTTTGTGATGAAGCAATCTGCTTATAGGTGTCACCAAGCTTTTCATCAAGAATTTTCGCTACCGTAGAGCTGACCGTCGAAAAGAACGTGTCGTTAATAGTGGTATCAAGTGTGTTTGCGCCCGTGTCAGTAATCTTTGGTGATACGGGTCCTGTTTTCTCGTTGACGTAGTATTCAAGTGTTGGCTGTTTAAAGTCGCCCGTGGTTAAGGTGGCAATATCAGCGCTGAAGCTTTCGGGAATAATGAAAGCAGCATAAGCGCTTCCTGCATCAACATTTGCAAGGGCTTCATCGCGGGTAGTAATAACCCAATCAAGCTGATCGTTTTCTTGAAGTTCATCAACCAGCTGATTGCCTACATCTAAACGTCCCAGTGTTTTGTCGTTAATCCCTTTATCTTCGTTAACTACGCACACCTGAAGGTTGCCCGTGTTTTCGTACGGGTTCCAAAATGCTGTGACGTTGAACCATGTATACAACGAAGGTAATACGCATAAAAACAAGACGACAGACCACGCCGCTGGCGTTTTCGCCAAGCGCTTCACATCGCGCAAAAATACACGCGCAATGTTTCCCATTGTCTTGCCTCCTTCTAGTTCTCGAAAATGCAGCCTGATAGTTATATATCCCCTGACGGGAAAGGGAAACTCCCTTCATTTTAGAAGTAGGTATTTCTCACCAAATCACCACCCAGTTCAAACAAGCCGTTGACCGCTACTATGTAGCCGTTGCCCTACTCGCCCGCTTGGGTGTTCCGTTCACCATGATGGTGCAATCGATTTTAATGACCGCTGATACCATATTCTGCTGTGAGAGACCTTAATTCCGAAGGGGAGGGTTCAATGGCGAGATCGTTCAAATCCATGGACGGCAACAATGCAGCAGCATATGTTTCTTACGCGTTTACCGAGGTAGCGGGCATTTATCCCATTACTCCGTCTTCGCCGATGGCTGACTACGTCGATCAGTGGGCAGCTCAGGGCAAGAAGAATATTTTCGGCACCACGGTTAAGGTGTGCGAAATGCAATCCGAAGGTGGCGCAGCGGGCACTGTTCACGGCTCGCTTGATGCAGGTGCTTTAACTAGCACCTATACAGCCAGCCAAGGCTTGCTGCTTATGATTCCTAATATGTATAAGATTGCAGCCGAGCAGCTGCCTAGCGTTTTCCATGTTTCAGCACGTACGCTAGCTACTCATGCGCTGAACATCTTCGGCGATCATTCCGACGTTATGGCATGCCGCCAGACTGGTTTTGCCATGCTTGCTGAAGGCAACGTACAGGAAGTTATGGACTTGTCGGCAGTTGCACACTTGGCTGCTATCAAGGGTCGCATGCCCTTCCTGAACTTCTTTGATGGCTTCCGTACTTCGCACGAGATTCAGAAGATTGCCGTATGGGATTACGACGATCTGGCTGAACTGTGCGATATGGATGCGGTTCGTGCGTTCCGCGAACATGCGCTGAATCCCGAACATCCCGCTATGCGCGGTAGTCACGAAAATGGCGACATCTTCTTCCAGCACCGTGAAGCTTGCAATGCTCATTACAATGCACTGCCGGCAGTTGTTGAAGAATGCATGCATGCTGTCAATGAAAAGATTGGCACTAATTACGAACTGTTTAACTACTACGGTGCGCCCGATGCTGATCGCGTCATCGTTGCTATGGGCAGCTTCTGCGACGTTATCGAAGAAGTTATCGATTACCTGAATGCACACGGCGAAAAGGTTGGCCTGGTAAAGGTTCGCCTGTATCGTCCGTTTGTTTCCGATCGTTTTGTGGCAGCACTTCCTGCAACCTGCAAGAAGATTGCTGTTATGGACCGCACGAAGGAACCTGGTAGTGGTGGCGAACCGCTGTTCCTCGATGTTGTTAATGCGCTGGTAAAGGAAGGCCGCATGGCCAGCCTGGAAGCTGTTGTCGGTGGCCGCTATGGCCTGGGCAGCAAGGACACGCCTCCGGCCAGCGCCTTCGCCATTTACGAAGAGCTGAAGAAGGATGCTCCTGCACGCGAGTTCACTGTTGGTATCGTTGACGACGTAACCAACCTTTCGCTTCCGGAAGATCCGAATTGCCCCAATACGGCAGCTGAAGGCACCATTGAATGCAAGTTCTGGGGCCTGGGCGGTGACGGCACGGTTGGTGCAAATAAGAACTCCATTAAGATTATTGGTGACCATACCGATAAATACGTACAGGCTTACTTCCAGTACGACTCGAAGAAGACTGGTGGCGTTACGGTGTCGCATCTGCGCTTTGGCGACAGCCCTATTCGCAGCCCGTATTACGTAAACAAGGCCGACTTTGTGGCTTGCCACAATCCGTCTTACATCACGAAGGGCTTCCGCATTGTTCAGGACGTCAAGCCTGGTGGTGCGTTCCTTATCAACTGCCAGTGGTCGCTCGAAGAACTCGAGCATCATCTGAATGCTGAAGCTAAGCGCTACATCGCTACGAACGATATTCAGCTGTATCTCATCAATGCTATCGACTTGGCTGTACAGGTTGGTATGGGCAAGCGCACCAACACCATTCTGCAGTCGGCATTCTTCACGCTGTCTGGCGTATTGCCTCAGGAAGAAGCAATCGGCTACATGAAGGATGCAGCAACGAAGTCCTACATGAAGAAGGGTCAGGAAATCGTTGATGCAAACCATAAGGCAATCGATGCGGGTGCTACAGCATTCGTTAAGGTTGATGTACCTGCCAACTGGGCAGATGCAGTTGACGAACCTGCAAACGCTGCACACGAAGGTCGTGCCGAACTGGTGAAGCAGGTTGTCAATGTCATGGAACCAGTTGGCCGCATGGATGGCGACCGCCTGCCCGTTTCCGCTTTTGTTGATTACGTCGACGGCCAATGGCAGCAGGGTGCTTCTGCTTACGAAAAGCGTGGCGTAGCTGTTCAGGTTCCCACGTGGAATGCTGAAGAATGCATCCAGTGTAACCAGTGCGCATTTGTTTGCCCGCATGCAACGCTGCGTCCGTTCGTGTTGACCGACGAAGAAGTTGCCGCTGCTCCCGAGGCTATCAAGCTGATTGATGGCAAGCAGAAGGCTGCTGGTATGAAATACACCATGTCAGTATCGCCTATGGACTGCATGGGCTGCGGCGTGTGCATTGGCCAGTGCCCGAAGAACGCGCTTGTTATGGTTCCCACTGAAGGCGAACTTGCTCAGCAAGCTGTCTTTGATTACTGCGTCGAAAAGGTTGCTGAAAAGCCCGAACTGCAGGGCAACACGGTTAAGGATAGTCAGTTCAAGACGCCGCTTCTCGAGTTCTCTGGTTCTTGCGCTGGTTGCGCTGAAACCTCGTATGCACGCCTTGTCACACAGCTGTTTGGCGAGCGCATGTATGTCGCTAATGCAACTGGTTGCTCGTCCATTTGGGGCGGTCCGGCTGCAACTTCGCCGTACACAGTTAATGCTGACGGTCATGGTCCCGCTTGGTCGAACTCGCTGTTTGAAGACAATGCAGAACATGGTCTGGGCTTGCTGCTTGGTCATGAAGCAGTACGTAACAAGGCGCTGTCCGACACGCTTGAAATCATTGCTGCTGAAATCAACCCCGAGCTTACGGCTGCTGCTGTTAACTGGGTGCAGAAGCGCAACGAAGGCGAGGCATCAAAGGAAGCTGCTGCAGCTTATATCGCCGAACTTGAAAAAGTTGCCGATAACGAATTTGCTGCTTCCATTCTGCAGAACAAGAACTTCCTGACGAAGAAGTCAGTGTGGATCTTCGGCGGCGACGGTTGGGCATACGACATCGGTTACGGTGGCTTGGACCACGTGCTTGCCAGCGGCGAAGATGTCAACGTCTTTGTTTTCGACACCGAGGTGTATTCCAACACGGGCGGTCAGGCTTCTAAGGCTTCCAATATTGGCCAGGTTGCGCAGTTTGCAGCAGCTGGTAAGGAAATCAAGAAGAAGTCGCTGGCCGAAATTGCCATGGCGTACGGCTATGTGTATGTGGCACAGGTCGCCATGGGTGCCAACGCTAACCAGACCATCAAGGCTATCACCGAGGCCGAGGCTTATCCTGGTCCGTCGCTCATCATCGGCTACAGCCCCTGCGAAATGCACGCAATCAAGGGCGGTATGGTAAACGCTCAGGCCGAAATGAAGCGCGCGGTTGATTGTGGTTACTGGAACCTGTATCGCTACAACCCGGCTGCTGAACCCGGCAAGAAGTTCACGTTGGATTCGAAGGAACCGAAGGGTGGTTACCAGGACTTCCTTATGAACGAAGCCCGCTACAACCGTTTGACCCGCGAATTCCCCGAGCGCGCCAAGGAGCTTTTCGCACGCAACGAGGCGGCGGCTATCGAACGTTACAACCATCTGTTGAAGTTGAAAGACCTCTATACCTCGTAGCTTCATCCGCCTAAAATAGAGATGCAAAGTTTGCGCACCTGCCCCAAAAGGGTAGGTGCGCATTTGAATCGGGGGCTATGAAATTGAAGCAACAAGAAGGTATTACACGCCGAACGTTTTTAGCAGGCAGCGCCGCTTTGGCAGCGTCTACTGGCTTTGTGCTTGCGGGTTGTGCCTCTACGCCCGCTTCTTCAGCGGCGTCGGCTTCTGCTTCTGATGCGTCTGTTTCTAGCTCATCTTCTTCGGCAGCGAATTCAACTTCCGCAGCTTCTCGCAATGCCAACGAATTGCGTGGTGCATTTGCTTATTCCAGTACGAACTACAATCCTATCGGCCTGAACGGTGGCGCAGCGCTAACCATGTGCGCTACGCGTCATGTGTTCGAAGGCTTATACAACTTGGATATGCGCACGCATGAACCGTATCCTGCTCTGGCTGCAGACGAGCCGCAGCGCATTTCTGCAACGGAGTACCAAATTGCTCTGCGCGAAGGCGCAACCTTTTCCGATGGCTCGCCTGTCACAGCTGCCGATGTGGTTAACGCCATCGAAAAGAACTGTGCGAACCCCACGTTGGGGCCTTTGCTTGATGTAATAGCTTCAGCGTCAGCGCTTGATGATAAAACCGTAAGCATCACGCTTAACTATCCGTTCCCTGACTTGCTTCCTGCGCGTCTTTCGCTTGCTTGTGTTTTCCCAGAAGCGAAAGAATTACAGCTTGATAGGCTGCCTGTCGGGTCGGGTCCGTGGGCGTATGTGCCAAACGAGCTTAATGGTGAAAGCGTCATCATGTTCAAGCCAAACGAGTACTACAACGGCTCTTTGCCTGCCAAGGCAGAAAGCATGGTTTGGTCGGTCATGACGTCGAAAAGCAGTATGCGTGCTACTGCTCTGTATGAGCACGGCGCTCAGGCAGCCGAAGCTATTCCTGATGACAGCGTTACTCGTTTGCAAGATGCGGGGATAAGCGTCGAATACATGCAGGGCTTCTGCCAGGCTTTCCTTATGTTCAATACGCTGAAGAAACCGTTTTCAGATAAACGTGTGCGTCAGGCGTTACTCTATGCCATCGATGTAGAAACGCTTATTCAAGAGAAGTTAGGCGGCCATGCTTCGCCGCTTACAAGCTTTTTACCAGCGAATCATCCAAGCTATCATCGCGCATCAACGGTGTATTCTTACAACCCTGAAAAGGCAAAGGCGCTTCTTGAAGATGCTGGTCAGTCTTCGTTTGAGTTTACGCTTTTGGTTAACAACAATTGGGTCGCCAATCTAGCAGAATCAATTGCCGAATACTTCCGCGCTGTTGGAATTACGTGCACGGTCAATCAACGTCCGATTCGCTGGGATGAACTAAGTGATACCGATATGGTACTGCCCTACGATGTTGTCTTGGCCTCTGGCGATCCTTCATGCTTTGGTTACGATGCAGACCTGCTGTTAAGCTGGTGGTATGGCAACAATGTTTGGACACAGGGGCGTACTTGTTGGGCACGTGATCCCCAGGGTTCCTTCGAAGAAATGCAAGATCTGTTGCTTGCGGCACGCAGTCATGCGGGTCTTGAACGGCAGGAGTATTGGAATCAATGCTTCGATATCATTGCCGACGAAGTGCCGTTGTATGGGCTTTTCCATCGCGAGATAGCAACCGGGTGGGATTCAGAACGCATTAATGGCTTTAAGCCGATTGATACCTCGGGTCTTGATTTCCTTGGGTGCGAACTCATTTAGTGTGTTCATTTGCAAGTAATGTCTAATTGACGTGCGAAAAAGGCTTGTTTTCGCCCGGTAGCTACCATTCAGGGAAGTTCTCCTTTTGCTTTAGCGTGCTAAAGCTATAATCGATGCTTGCATCTAACTGAAGGGGATGAATATGTTTGGATTGAGCTCGGGCGACGCAATGGTTGTTGTCGCAATTCTGGTCTACTTTATTGTGGTGCTTACGATTGGCTTCATTTATGCGAAGCGATCGAACTCATCCACGTCCGAATACTTCTTGGGCGGCCGCAAGGTCGGTCCTTGGTTCACGGCGCTTTCTGCAGAAGCTTCCGACATGTCGGGCTACCTGCTGATGGGTATGCCAGGCCTTGCGTACTTCTGCGGCGCATCCGATGTTGGTTGGACTGCAATTGGTCTGGCAATCGGTACCTACCTGAACTGGTTGCTGGTTGCAAAGCGCCTGCGTAAGTACTCAGTTGTCGCAAACGACTCTATTACGCTGCCGGGCTTTTATTCAAACCGCTTCCATGACTCTAAGAATATCGTGGCAACTATTGCGGCCGTCATCATTCTTATCTTCTTCTGCGTATATTGCGGCAGCTGCTTCGTAACTTGCGGCAAGTTGTTCCACAGCTTGTTTGGCTGGGACTACACCGTCATGATGGTGTTCGGCGCTCTCATCGTATTCTTGTACACCATGGTTGGTGGCTATCTTTCCGTTGTAGCAACAGACTTCGTGCAGGGTTGCCTTATGTTCTGCGCACTGGTAGTTGTTGTTATCGGCTCCATCACGATGGCTGGTGGTATCGACAACACCGTGGCGTTCCTTTCCGACATTCCGGGCTATCTGTCCATGACTTCTATGGCTGTTCCTCTGGTTGATGCTGACGGCGTTCAGCAGGTACAAAACGGTCAGCCGTTGTTCGACGTTCCTGCAGAGTATGGTCTGCTTACGGTTATCTCCACCATGTCGTGGGGCTTGGGCTACTTCGGTATGCCACAGGTGCTCGTGCGCTTCATGGGCATCCGCAACGAGGACGAAGTGAAGACCAGCCGTCGTATCGCTATCGTCTGGGTCATCATCTCTATGTTCAGCGCTGTAATGATTGGCATGATTGGTCGTTCCATTCTGCCTGCCGACCTGCTTACTCAGTCGGCTGCTGAAAGCATCTTCATCGTGTTGGCTCAAATCATGTTGCCGTCGTTCGCATGCGGTCTAGTAGTATCTGGTATTCTGGCTGCTTCGATGTCTTCCGCATCGTCCTACCTGCTGATCACGGGTTCTTCAGTGGCAGAAAACATCTTCCGCGGTCTTTTCAAGAAGAACGCCACTGACGATCAGGTTCTTATCGTTTCGCGTATTACGTTGGCAGCTGTCTTGCTGTTCGGTATCTTTGTGGCTTGGAACGAAGACTCGGTTATCTTCAATGTCGTATCGTACGCTTGGGCCGGCTTGGGCGCTTCGTTTGGTCCCTTAACGCTGTTCAGCTTGTATTGGCGTCGCACAACCAAGCAGGGCGCAGTTGCTGGCATGGTTACGGGTGCCGCCATGGTGCTGATTTGGCACAACCTAATTAAGCCCATCGGCGGCGTCTTCGGAATCTACGAGCTTCTGCCTGCCTTCCTTTGCAGCTGCCTCGCAATCTTTATTGTGTCGCTGTTGACGAAGGAACCTGAACAGGAAGTGCTCGACGAATTCGATCACTACATGGACGATAATCCAACCGAGCGTAACCTCGAGCTCGTCCTCGAAGGCGACACCCCACTTCAGTAATAAATAACTATAAATATTGGCGCTAGGGAAAGGCTTCGCGAACAAGCCTCGGCTAACCGTTCCTCGCTCTCGGCTCG
>JAZQRZ010000105.1:0-5918 GCA_045629845.1 Eggerthellaceae bacterium
GACCACACGTTGAAGCCAAGAGCACAAGGCATAGACAGCACAAGAAGCGCTATGCCGTTGTAAAGAACGGACTTCTTACGCGAAATACCCCACTGATCCATCGAAAAAGCGATGATGTTTTCGAACACCGCAATGATGGTAGAAAGAGCCGCAAAGCTCATGAACACGAAGAACAGCGAGCACCACAGCTGACCGAGCGGCATTTGCTCGAATACACTGGGCAGCGTTACGAAAACCAAGCCAGGACCAGCACCAGGCTCAACACCAAAGGCAGAGCAAGCTGGGAAAATGATAAGACCAGCCATGATGGCGACAAGGGTATCAAGCGCGCCAATGCGCAGCGATTCGCCCATCAGCGAGCGGTCCTTACCGATGTAGCTACCAAAAATCATCATAGAGCCAATACCAAGCGACATGGTGAAGAATGCCTGACCCATAGCCGCATAAGCCGCTGTTCCAAACGTTGCAGCTTGCTCGCCCACTGTAGCGCCAGCAAACAGCTTTCCGAAATCGGGAATCAGATAAAACGCCAGACCTTCGCCAGCGCCTTCCAGCGTTACCGAACGCACACACAAGATAGCAAGCACTACCAACAAGCACAGCATCATGACTTTGGTTACGCGCTCGACGCCGTTCTGCAGGCCAGCTGCGCATACAGCCAGACCAATGGCAATAACGACAACCATCCAAGCAATAAGTTCGGCAGGACTACCAAGCAGATTGGTAAACACAGCCGCTACACCTTCGCCGCTTTGGCCAACAAAAGCGCCTGTTGCACTTTTGTACACATAAGACAGCATCCAGCCAGCAACGACGGTGTAAAACATCATGAGTAAGATGTTGCCGCAGAACGCAATCCACTTTGCGACATGCCATTTCGAACCTTCGGGTTCTAGCACATCAAACGCACGCGCCGCCGATTTTTGACTGCCACGACCAATAGCGAATTCCATGACCAAAATCGGCAGACTGAAAGCCACCAGGAACACGATGTACATGACAACGAAAGCTGCTCCGCCGTATTCCCCAGTAATATACGGAAAGCGCCAAACGTTCCCTAGACCAATAGCGCAACCTGCGCTGATTAGGAGGAAGCCAAGTCGACTTCCAAATTTCTCACGTTGTTCCATTTATAAATCCCCTCATATAGACAAACGTGCCCGATGCATTGTACCTGCATCTGAGCACGTTTTGCTAGAACTTTTTTAGCTGGAAACAAGCGCGAAAAGCTTATGCCTTAAGGAAAGCTAAGTAACCCTTGTAGGCTTCATACAAGTCAGCCTTGCTGACAACTTCCCACGGAGCATGCATGGAAAGCACCGCTACGCCGCTGTCGATAACGTTCATACCGTACTTGGCCGGCAGATATGCAATGGTGCCACCGCCACCAGCGTCAACCTTGCCAAGCTCGGCAGTTTGGAACGAAACATCGGCATCGTCCATAATGCGGCGAATCTGCGCCATATACTCGGCCGAAGCATCGTTACTACCCGACTTACCACGAGCGCCCGTGTACTTGTTGAACACCAGGCCGTGACCCATATAGGCGGCATTGCGCGGCTCGAACACACTGGCATAAGCCGGATCAAGACCAGCGGATACGTCGCTTGAAAGCATGCTAGAAGCAGCCAGTGCGCGACGCAGGTTAATGTCACCACCTTCGCCTGCCATTTCCAGAAGCACAGCAACCACATTCTCAAAGAATTGGCTGGCCATACCCGTTGCACCCACGCTACCGATTTCTTCCTTGTCGACAAGCACTGTCATGGCGGCGCGCCCAGGCGTACCTTCAAGTGCCAACTGAGCCAGCAGCGAAGGATAAGCACACGAAGAATCATCGTGGCCATAACCAAGAATCATCGAGCGGTCGAAGCCAAGTTCGCGAGCGCGACCAGCAGGAACAACTTCAATTTCGGCGGACAGGAAGTCTTCTTCCTCGATGCCGTACTTTTCTGCAAGAGCCTGAAGAACAAAGGCTTTCACCGGCTCTTTTGCTGCCAGTTTTTCGAGTTCGGTCTTATCGGCGTCATCCTTCTTTTCTGCTTCTTCACCCAAAACAAGCGGACGACCGCCAACCAGCACGTCAAGATCTTCACCAGCAACAACTTCGGAACCCTTTTTCTGCATCTGATCTTTTGCCAGATGAATAAGCAGGTCGGTTACGCAGAAGACCGGATCGCCTTCGTCTTCACCCACGTTTACGAGTACGACTTCACCATTCTTCTTGGCAATAACACCATGCAGAGCCAGCGGCAACGTGACCCACTGATAATGCTTAATGCCACCGTAGTAATGCGTATCCAGATGAGCTAGCTCGTTGCGTTCGAACAGAGGATTCTGCTTCAGGTCAAGACGCGGCGAATCGATGTGTGCGCCCAAAATGTTGAAGCCCTTTACCAGCGGCTCGGTACCAATCTGCGTGAAGATGACAGCCTTACCATGCGTCTGCGCATACACTTTGTCGCCTGCTGAAAGCTTCTTGCCTTCGTCGTAAGCTTTAAACAGGTCGATATAGCCTTCCTTTTCGGCCATTTCGATAGCAGCTTTTGCGAATTCGCGTTCCGTTTTGTTTTCTGAAATGAAATCGATGTAATCGGCACTGATGCGTTCAAGTTCAGCAAGTGCCGCTTCGTCGTATTTCTTCCAAGCTGATTTGGTTTCCATACTCATTCCTTTCCAGAACGACTCTTTTTATCGAGGCATATTATGACAGGTTGCCGGTACTCATAAGCACCTGACCAGAAAGCGACTCGATACGAATAGATTGCACACAGCCATCAGAAATGACCAGTTTGGCAATCGAACGAGGATTACCCCCACGAGGGCGCGAAGCTGAACCAGGGCACAGCACAAACTGTGCAGGTCGCGCTTCTTTTCCATATTCCAGCTTTGGAATATGCGTATGCCCATGAATGCACACATCAGGTATAGGATCGCCTGGCCCAAGAGCCCCTGAACCAAATGCTGAAATGCGCACATCGCGCGGATAGTGAGCAACGAGAAACTTCACGCCTTCGATAACCGGATGAGCGTAGCGCCCAACTGATTCCCCGTACTCAGCAAAATCGTTGTTACCAAGAACAGCAGTTACTGGCGCCAACGTTTGCAGTTCGCGAAGAATACCCGGATCACCAATATCACCTGCATGAATAATATGACTGCAATCAGCAAGCGCCTCATAGGCGCTGTGATGCAGCTGCCCATGCGTATCTGATATCACTCCAACCAATGTCATACCAGCATTATAAATGCGACAAGGGGTTAATCCTTACTACATCGCCAATTTCCATCATCATTTTATCTAAGTCTTTATGGCTAAAGTTTTCAGAAAAGTAACGCTAAGATTTTTTGTGTTGCATACACTAAGCAAAAGGCGTATAACGGAAACGTTCAAGGAAACGATGTGGGCGTAAAACTCGGACGCCCACAACAAGAAAGGAAGTTGAGAACTATGACTATGATCGTTCCCCGTAGGCATCGCAGCTTGTTTGACCCCTTCATGACTGATCCGTTTGATGCATTCTTCAGCAATATGCCAGCACCACAGGCAACCCCAAACCTGATGCGTACTGACATCAAGGAAGGCGAAGCGGGCTATGAAATCGTCATCGACTTGCCTGGCTTTGATAAAGAAAATGTCAGCGCCGAACTGAAAGAAGGCGTGCTGAAGGTTACCGCGAAGACTTCGAACGAATCCGAAGAAGACACGGGTACTTATCTGCGTCGCGAACGCTTCACTGGCCAGTGCAGCCGTCAGTTCTTTGTTGGCGACGATATCGAGGAAGCCGACATTAGGGCAAAATTCGACAACGGTACGCTTCAGATTTCGGTACCGAAGAAGATTGAACAGCCCAAGCTTGAAGAGCCGCACACCATTAGCATCGAAGGCTAGGTAGCGGCCCTAAGCGTTAATCTATGCGCGATTAATAACCTGGATTTGAAGGCCTTCGAGAATATCGAGGGCCTTTTCATTCATAGCAGGATCAGGCGCGGCTGTACATGAAGCATCTACGATGATGGGTACATTCGGGCATGCGGTGCGCGAGATAACAGCATTCGACAGCACGCACATGTTCGAAACCAAACCTACCAGTTCGATGCTTGCAAAAGGTTGCGTACCCAAGCTATCGGCAACGCGCTGACGATCCGTCAAACGCTCGAACAGTTCGGCCGAACCAAACGTGGGCTTAAAGAACACCTGGTCCAAATCGGTCTGCTTCGTAGCAACATCGCCATACAAAGCATGACCCGGCGTGCCTTCAATGCAGTGCACAACGGGAAGCTTTTGGCCTTCCTGAGTGTCAAGGTAATCTTTGTGGTGAGTATCAAACGTAAACGCGACCATATCGCCCGCCTCACGATACTCATCGATTTTGCGAGCAATAGGCTCGTCCAGCAGCTCGGCCCCCTCAAAACCAAGCGCACCATCGACAAAGTCGTTCTGGTAATCAACCACAATAAGCAATCGCTTCAAAACTTCCACCCTACTTGCCGTCCAATACATCTAGGGCTGCACGATAACCGCCAGACCCATAGCTAAGGCACTTAGACACACGGGCTATGGTTGTAGCCGATGCACCAGTTGCCTCTTCAATCTTTGCGTACGAGCGGCCTTCGTCAAGCATGCGCGCAACCGCAAGACGCTGAGAGCTCTCACGGATTTCGCGAATCGTAAACAAGTCCTCAAGCAGGGCAAACAAGACATCTTTGTCATTCATTCCGACAAATACATCAAGTAGTGCTTCTACTTCTGGTGTACGCAAATCAGCCATGGTATTATTCACCATCCATTTCGTCAGCGCAAGAAGCAGACCGCGCAGCGGCATTCTTCACTGCGGCGCCTTTTTCTGATGGAAGACAACGAACAAGCCCATATTCGATTGATTCAACAAGGGCATTCCATGATGCTTCGATAATGTTTTCCGACACACCAATAGTGCCCCAAGTTCCCTGTTCATCGCGCGTAGTAATTACAACGCGCGTGATAGCATCGGTGCCCGTGCTTTCATCAAGCAAGCGAACTTTAAAGTCGATAAGATGCATATCCTTAACCTGGGGATACGCTGTATGAAGAGCCATTTTCAAAGCCTTTGACAGCGCACCAACAGGACCTACGCCTTCGCCCGTAGCAACAAAGCGTTCTTCACCCACGTGCACCTTAATGGTTGCTTCGGATTGCGCATCCTTTGCCAAGGCACCAGTATCTTCGCGATCATCAACAATAACGCGGAAGCTTTCGAGTGTGAAATGAGGCTGTGATGTGCCCAAATGGCGTTCGATAAGAAGTGCAAGCGAACCATCTGCAACTTCGTATGAGTAACCCTGTGCTTCACGCGCCTTTACCTCGTCAAGGATTTCTTGAACTTTGTCGGATTCGCTTAAGTCGTAGCCGAGCGATGCAGCCTTTGCTATAAGCGAAGCCTTGCCAGCCAATTCGCTAACCAGCATGTGAGCACTATTGCCCACAACCTCGGGGTTGACATGCTCGTACGCCTGGGGGAAGCGCGCAATAGCACTGGCATGCAAACCACCCTTGTGAGCGAAGGCACTTGAACCTACGTACGGCGCATGAGCCCAAACCGAGAAGTTGCAAATCTCGGCAACGTAAGAAGCTACGCTAGTTAACTGGCGCAAGTTTTCAGGGCCCACACACGTGCAGCCCATCTTCAGTTCCAGGTCGGCGATGATGGTTAGTAAATCTGCATTGCCAACGCGTTCGCCATAGCCATTAATCGTGCCCTGGACCTGCGTTGCACCTGCACGCACGGCGGAAAGCGCATTAGCTACCGCACAACCACTGTCGTTATGAGAATGAATACCAATCCGATGCCCAGGAACTGCATCGATTGCAACCGATGTAATCTTTGCTACCTCAAACGGCAATGCCCCACCATTGGTTTCAAGTCGGATCGTAGCCA
>JAZQRZ010000106.1:0-1869 GCA_045629845.1 Eggerthellaceae bacterium
CGCGCAAGCGGACGTGGCTGCATGCCTTCTGCGGGACGATAGAACAGCTCGAACGACGATGGACCTTGTTCCGTCCATGCTTCACGATCAAGACGATGGCGCGAGCAAACCAGCTGAGCGCCACCCATTTCAAGGCGAGCCATTACCGCAGTAACGTCTGCCGCAAACTGTGGAGCCACCTGGTCGCGAGCCTCATCAAGCACATCTGCTGCAGCCGCCAACACAGCTTCGGCTTCATCATGAGCCTTCTGAGCTTCTTGCAATCGTGCAGCAGAGTCATCGACTAGTGAAACGATTTCTGCGGCTTCCTCGCGACGCGCGAACACATCTTCCATGCGTGGGCCATAAGCACGCAACAAGCCTTGCATCTGCGAAAAGCGTTCCTGCTGCTGAGCTAGCGTTTCGGGATCGAATTCGATGTCATCGCGATAGGCACGAGCGCTACTTGATACATCTTCCAAGGCGTAGCCTGCTTCGCGCAAGGATTGAGCCATTTCAGCCAACGAGACATCGATATTCCCCGCTGCTTCAAGCGCTGAAGCAGCAACATTAAGCGCATCAAGAGCGCCGCTTTCACCCGACAAAGCTTCATGCGCCGTTGATGCGGCAACCGCAAGCGACTCGGCATGTTCAGCCACTTCCAAGTCATGCTGAAGCTCTTCGTATTCGCCTTCCCTTGGCGCAACTTCGTCGATGCGTCGCAGGATAAATCGCGCATCTTCAAGCTTTGCGGACGACAGTTCACCCGCTTCGCGCACGCGCTGCAAAGCGGCAGCCGTCTGCTGCGCTGCAGCAAAAGCAGCACGGTAAGCATCCAAAGCAGAACGAACTGTTTCGCCAGCCCATGCATCAAACATGCCAATATGCGTAGCAGGACGCATAAGTTGTTGATGTTCGAATTGACCACATAAATCAACCGATGGCGCTACAAGTTCAGCTAGCTCACCCACACTGGCCATTGTGCCATTAACGTTTGCTCGCGACCTTCCATCAGCACTAACACGGCGCGATACCACCAGTTCTTCTTCGGAATCGTTAGAAATAAAACGTCCAGAAACAGCCAGTGCCTCTTCACCATCGCGAACCATGCCCGCACTTGCTCGTGCGCCCATGAGCAGCTTCAACGCTTCGATAAGAGCTGTTTTACCCGCACCTGTTTCGCCTGTTAACACAGTTAAACCCCGCGATGGCGTAAGTGAAGCATCGCGGATAAGCGCTAAATTCTGAACCTGAATCTCATCAATCATGCGAAAATTATACCCCGAAGAAAGGGGCATCATGAAGGCAGTAATACAGCGTGTTTCTGAAGCAAGTGTAACAATCGACGGAAAGATTGTTGGTGAATGCGGTCAGGGTTACCTGATTCTTCTAGGCGTAGGCCAAGGCGATACCGAAGCCGAGGTCGAACGCTTATGGAACAAGATTTTTAAGCTGCGCATCTTCCCTGATGGCGAACATCATACAGGCGCTTCACTTGCAGATGTTGAAGGCGAGCTGCTCATAATCTCGCAATTCACTTTGTACGCCGACTGTCGCAAGGGAAACCGCCCTTCATTCACTTCAGCTGGTGCACCTGAAGAATCAGAACGTCTCTACGAGCTGTTCGTAGAACGCGCTCGCAGAGACGTTAATCATGTTGCAACCGGTGAATTCGGCGCAGATATGCAAGTTAGCTTGGTTAACGACGGGCCCTTCACTATCTGCTTGGACACCGACGAACTTTCAAAGCCCCGAAGCTAACCCATCCAGGTGGTAATAACGGGCACCCAACCCATAATCAGCACCACCACAATCAAAACGGGTACGACAAACTTCATGTAGATGCGGGTCCACTGTGGGAAACGTGCACCCTTACCCGTATCTGCCTCA
>JAZQRZ010000107.1:0-2369 GCA_045629845.1 Eggerthellaceae bacterium
GCGAAGAAGTTGATCGTGGCCGTCTTGCCGGGTGTCTGCGACACCTTCGCCAGGCCCTTGTGGTCGCAAAGCTTGTTCAGCAGCGACGATTTGCCCACGTTAGACCGTCCCGCGAACGAGATCTCGGGCATCGTCGATTCGGGCAGCTGCTTGTACGTGCCGTACGACTGCACGAACTGCGCCCCTCTGAAGTTGATCGCCATGGTCAGCCGCCCTCCATCCCGGTTTTCCCGCCATTCGGTGCACCCGCATTCTATCATGGCGCCCGCGGGGCGCCCGCCAGTCCGCGCTATCTGCGGCGCCGCACCCGCATGGCGATCCGAAAGGCGTGGATTTCCTGCGGAGGGGAGCAACTCGGGGTATACTTTCCCAGTTTCTAATCACACATGCGCGTGTGACTCGGACCGCTAGTGGCCACCGGAAAAGGCTGCGGAAACCGGGGATGACCACAGGCAGAGGACTAACGAATAGGAGATGGATATGACGAAAGTCAGTATTCAGACGCTGCTCGATGCAGGCGCGCACTTCGGTCATCAGACCCGCCGCTGGAACCCCAAGATGAAGCCGTACATTTTCGGCAGCCGCGGTGACATTTACATTCTCGATCTCAAGACTTCGCTGCTTGGCATGGACAAGGCTTACACCTTCGTTCGCAACCTTGCCAAGAACGGCGGCACCATTCTTTTCGTCGGCACCAAGAAGCAGGCTCAGGAAGCTGTTGCTGATGCTGCTAACCGTTGCGGCATGCCTTACGTCAACGCTCGTTGGCTCGGCGGCATGATGACGAACTTCCAGACCATCCGCACTCGTGTTCAGCGCATGGAAGAACTCGAGGCTATGGAAGCTGACGGCCGCATGGCTCTGCTGCCGAAGAAGGAACAGATCCTGCTGCGCAAGGAACTCGGCAAGCTGCAGGTCAACCTGAACGGCATTCGTAACCTTCGCCGTACGCCCGATGCCATCTTTGTCATCGACACCAACCGCGAAGAAATCGCTATCAAGGAAGCTAAGCGCCTGAACATTCCTGTTGTGGGTACGCTCGACACCAACTGCGATCCGGACGACGTCGAATATGGCATCCCTGCTAACGACGACGCTATCCGTTCCGTCAAGCTGCTGGCTGAATTCATCGCCGACGCAGTTGTGGCTGGCACGGGTGCTCCTGTGACCGCTGCTGAAATGGCTCCTGCTGCCGAGGCTGCTCCGGCTGCCGAAGCAGAAGCTGCTGCTGAATAAGCGAACCAACCGTTTAATTCACTGTAAAGAGAAAGGTTACCGCGATGGCAATCACTGCTTCTCAGGTTAAAGAACTGCGCGAAATGACTGGCGCTGGCATGATGGAATGCAAGAAGGCTCTCACCGAAGCCGATGGCGATATGGACAAGGCTGTCGACCTGCTTCGCGAATGGGGCGTTGCTAAGGTTGCTAAGAAGGCTGGCCGTGCTACCAACGAAGGCACCATCATGGCTCTCGTTGCTGAAGACGGCAAGTCTGGTGTTGTTATCGAACTCAACTGCGAAACCGACTTCGTGGGCATGAACGAAAAGTTCAAGGGCTATGCAGAAAGCATCGCTAAGATTGCTCTGGCTAAGAAGATCGGCGATGTCGAAGCTCTGAAGGCTGACGAAGAAGTTGCTGCTCTCATCACCGACTGCGTGCATGTTATGGGCGAAAACACCCAGCTGGCTCGCGCACAGTTCATCGAGGGCACGGGCGTCTGCTCTTACATCCACATGGGTGGCAAGATTGGCGTTCTCATGCAGTTCGATGTTGAAGGCATCGACCCGACGGCAGATGCATTCGTTGCTTATGGTCGCGACGTTGCCATGCAGGTTGCTGCTATGAGCCCGGTTGCTCCGAACCGCGATGCTGTTCCGGCTGAAATCGTTGCCAAGGAAATGGAAATCTACAAGGCACAGGCTGCTCAGTCTGGCAAGCCTGAAAACATTCAGGAAAAGATTGCTACGGGCCGTCTGGAAAAGTACTACGCCGAAAACTGCCTCACCGAGCAGGCTTTCGTCAAGGATGGCGACCTCACCATCCAGACGTACACCGACAAGGTGGCCAAGGAACTCGGCGGCAGCATCAAGGTTGTCGACTTCGTCCGCTTTGCTCTGGGCGAATAATTAGTCGAGAAATTGCACTGTTAAAAGCGGCTCCTTCGGGGGCCGCTTTTTTGTGTCTGAAGGTGGAAAAGGGACTGTCCCTTTTCCACCTACGCGCGATTGAGGTGTCTCCCCAATCTTGCGTTTTGGAATTTTGGGGAGTCTCCCTAAACCTGCGGTTAACTTTTGAAAGAGCGAACTGCTTTACGCGATTGAGCTGCATCAGAACTGGTAGTCTTGCGTGCAACAAAGTCGGTTGCTATT
>JAZQRZ010000108.1:0-3070 GCA_045629845.1 Eggerthellaceae bacterium
GGGACGTGCGGGTATGGCTCGGTGGGATCATAGACATCCAGCGCAAGGAGGTCTTGGATCACGACAAGGTCTCCCTCAAGACTGAATCGAAGGACGGGACGGATTACTATCGCATCGACGTGACGGACACGCCCAAGCGGGTCATCGACGTCCCGGTGCTCACGGTGACGGCCAACAGGGAGGACGAGATACTCAGCAAGCCCACCAGGACGTTCTACGGCACCCGGACGCTCGGCGGCGCGGTGGGAGAGTCTGCTGACGATTACATGAGCGCCACCGACTCTTCCTATCTGATCCCGAAATTCGACGGGCAATGGTATGCCGTCAAGGATGCGGAAGGCAACGTGCATCTGGCATCCGATGCATCGGATAACTCTGTTTACGCAAGCTTCTACTTGGGCGACCGTCTCCTGGGTGTGGGAGAGCTGGTCTTCGATGCGGACGGAAAGGCGAACAGCATCTACATCTACGGCAACACGATACCGATTGCCCTCGACACGCTCGATGAGATGGTGATGGTAGCCCTTTGCAATGATCCGAGTCTTGGATCATCGGAAACCATAGACACGTTCATGTTGGAAGGAGCGAATGCCGCTCTCGTGAAGGACAGCTGCTCGAATCTTGGCATAAATGATGTTGAGGTTAAGCTCGCTATCTCGGACATGTACGACGTCCAGCATGAGGTGAGGCCGGAGCTGAGCTTCGACCCTGCCGGCGGACAATGGGAAGACGGCACGAGTGCCGTCAAGAAGTACGAACCCGCACTAGAAAGCGAGTTCGCCATCATCGACGCCCCGACGCGCGATGGCTATACGTTTGAATGTTGGGAAGGGTCTGAGTACCAACCAGGGCAACAATATCATGCGGACAGCGATCATGTGTTCACGGCAAAGTGGAAGAAGAACGACTCCAACGCTGATGGTGACGACGCTTCTAGTGGCGATGACGCTTCTGGTGGAGCGAAGAACGCCCAAACAAAATCGAACCCAAGCAAGGCGCCAAGCACGGGAGATCTCGTGAATCCAACGCTTCTGGTTTTGCTTCTGCTGGCGTCAAGCGGATCGATTGCGGCTATCGTAAAGAAGCGCAAACGCGTTTTTTAAGGACGAGTCAGGTAAGCAGACGCCAATAGAGTAGCTTTCATGAGGTTGTACCGCCTAAGAATCTGCCATGTCGACCATTTTCTTGCGTTCTTCGGTAATCGAGAAGCTATAGGCTGAGACATCTGCTTTGTTGGATTGAATCTCGGCTATAAGCAAGCCTGTGTTGGTGTTCTGGTGTTTGTAATCAGTGAATTAATACCTGCGAGCCTTTGCCTTACCCGAGTGTTTTACGTCATACAGCGCCACATCAGCTTGATTGAATGCCATATGTATCGTTTCAGCGGGCTTGGGAAAGACTGTGTAGCCAATCGATAGCGTTAATTTAACAATAGGATTCTCGTGTTCAACTACAAGGTTTGCCTGCGATAAGCGTTCAAATAGTTCGTCTGCTGCGTTGGCTGACTCTCCGAGAAGGATTGCAACTAATTCGTCGCCGCCGTGACGTCCAAGAATGGCATTGTCTGGGAATGTGTCCCTCATGGCTTGCGCGATTATGGTTAATGCCTCATCGCCAACTGCATGTCCGTAGTTATCGTTAATTTTTTTGAAATCATCGATATCAATGAGAGCGAGTGCAAATGTGGCGTCCTTGTTATCAAGGTATTCAGAAAGAGCTGTATCGACGCCTCGTCGATTCATCAGTCCAGTAAGCATATCGTGAGTTACAGACCATTCCAGTTCTTCGAGAAGCTGGTTATTTGATATGACCGTTGCAAGGAAAGGGGAGATGGTTTCAAGAATGCGAGGAACATCAACGTCTTCGGCAAGTTTGAAGTTATCTGCACCAATGCACCCGACAAAACGACCGTTGTCTCGAAGGGGAACAACAAGTAGGCTTTCGACCCCTACCGCGTTGAAGTAAGCAAACGTTCGAGGGTCTTTAATGCCAAGCTGATTAAGTGTTTCTGCATAAATGATGTCGCAACCACGAAAAGCATTCACAAATAATTCGAGATCAGAGTCGCTTACTTCTCTTAGCTGCGCAATACGTGGTGATACGCCTTCTGCACACCATTCGAATATCCGACTATCAAGCCGCC
This sequence comes from Eggerthellaceae bacterium, assembly GCA_045629845.1. Lineage (GTDB taxonomy): Bacteria > Actinomycetota > Coriobacteriia > Coriobacteriales > Eggerthellaceae > UBA9715. The sequence goes on from JAZQRZ010000108.1 coordinate 2,144, forward strand.
CCTTCTGTTCAAGGAGGTAAATCCTGTCAGCAATGACAAACTCGCTCATGGCTTTCATAGCTTTCATCATCGATTCGGAATAGTCATCTTCTTGAGTAATGATTTTTAGATAATCGATAATGATTTCTGACGTATCACGATTTACTTGGCCCATTGCATTTTGCTGCGCTGTCGTTTGCATACCCTTAGTAACATCCTTCGATGTAATTTCTAAACCATTGATTGATTATACAATGCAATCGTCTACCTCTTTTAGGGATTTCGGTTGCGACTACGCTACCGCATTTGTGTTTCGAATAAGTGTCGTTTCGAAATGTATCTCAGGCGCAGGCTTATAGGGCATATGGTGTGTTTGGTAGCTATAACGACATGAAAAAAGGGTGTTGACATGTGCCAACACCCCTCGTTATTGCGTAAGGCTTCTTCTTACAGATAGCGCACTGCGGTGCCGTAAGCCAGCATTTCCTGAGTGCCTTCCATGACTGATGCACTGGCGTAGCGGGCGCAGATAATGGCGTTGGCGCCCATTGCCTGAGCTGCAGCAATCATTCGCTGTTCAGCAATTGCACGCCCTTCATTCATCATGTCGGTGTAGCTTTTGATTTCGCCGCCGGCGATGTTCTTGAAACCAGCCATGATGTCGCGGCCAATGTGCTTCGAGGTTACTACGTTGCCAGTAACGATTCCCAATGCCTCGATTTGTTTGCCAGGAATTACGTCGCTTGTCGTGATAAGCATCCTTGTCTCCTTTCGTCACGGTAGGAAAATATTTTAATGGATATACCCAAACAAGCTGTCCCGAATAACGCTCGTCCCTACGGGTTTATTTAATCGCTTCATTTTCTACCAGAGGCCAAGGCGGTCTTCGGGGGCGAAGTACATCTTGTCGCCTTCCTTGACGCCGTAGGTCTCGTGGAACTTCTCGAG